>NZ_SMKD01000016.1 GCF_004348595.1 Micromonospora sp. KC723 | reverse complement strand
GCATCACGCCGATCGCGCCGGCACAGCGCGGCAACGTGCCCCCCGCCGAAGCCGGTGAACCGTTCCGGCCGACGCTGACCACGGCGGCGATCAACAGTGCCCGTGCCGAGCGGCAGCGGACCGTGATCCCACCCCGCCCGAAGCCCAGTGGGGCACTCTCCTCGTCGACCGGCGGCTTCAGCGCGACCGACCTGAACGTCCCGGTGCCGACCCCGCGTCCCGAGCCCGAGGCCGCAGCACCGGGCTCGCGGGCCAACTGGCCGCTGGTCAACAACCCGGAGGACCCGGGCGACGGCCCGACCGGCAACCCCGGGGCTCCGTCGTACGGCGACCGGGCCGGCCGGCAGGCCGACACACCGGGCGAGCCCGGCCAGGAGCGGCGGGTCACCCCGCCGTGGCTCGCCGACGACCTGCCCCAGGAGCCGCCGATGCTGCGGCTCGTCGAGCCGCCACCGCTGGCGGACCGGGCGCTGCGTGACAATCTCCGCCCGCCGACCGACCCGGGCCTGGAGTCACCGCCGCTGCGGCTGGTGGACCGGGAAGAACCCGGCCGTGGAGCACGCGGAGCCCGCAGTGAGCCGCCGGCCCCCGAGCGCCAGTCGGAGCCGGCCGCACGCCGGCCCGCCCCGATGGAGCACCGGCCCCCGCCCGTCTCCGACGAGGGCGACGGCGACCTGCTGATCTTCGCCCAGGCGAAGTCCGCGTGGTTCGTCGGGCACACCGAGTCCACCGAGATGGAGTGGTCGACCACGGCGGACACCGGCTGGCAGGCCGCCGAGCAGGCAGCCCGCCCGGCCGTCGGTTCGGAGACGAAGGCTGGCCTGCCCAAACGGGTTCCGCAGGCCAACCTCGTACCCGGCTCGCCGCTGCGCGACGAGCGTCCACTGCGAATCGTCCGCGACGCCGCCAGCCTCGCCGAGAACACCACCGGCTACTTCCGCGGCTGGCGTCGGGGGCAGGAGATCGGCGGGTTCGCGGTCGGAGGCCGACCGGGCCGCGAGTCGGCCGGTGGTTGGGACTTCAGCCGCGACCCTGCCGAACGGGACGAGGACCGGGAGTACGAGTTCCGGTCCGCCGGCTACCGCTCCTGACCGCCTCGACGGCGCCTCCCGCCCGCTGGGAGGCGCCCGGGCGACGCCGATTCGGGACCACCGGCTGAAGCAAACTCCTGGACGGGCGGTGCCAGCCGGTACGCGCTGCCGTACAGGTGCCGTACCGCCGCCGAAGACGGCACCATCCCCGGTGCCGCCACCAGCAACGCCAGCGGCGTCTCTCCCCGCGCGATGGACACGAAGACGCGCCCGGTGGCGGGCGGGTGCCGCCACCGGGCGCGTCGAAACCGATCAGGCCGGCGCGACCGCGCGCGAACGGCGCATCGTCAGCACGTACTCGACCAGGGAGATCAGCACGTGCTTGGTCGACTCCCGGTTACGGGCGTCGCAGGCCACCACCGGCACGTCGCTCGAGATCGCCAGCGCGTCCCGGACGTCCTGTGGGTCGTGGTACTGCATCCCGTCGAAGCAGTTGATGGCCACCAGGTACGGCAGCCGCCGGTGCTCGAAGAAGTCGATCGCCGCGAAGCAGTCGGCCAACCGGCGGGTGTCCACCAGGACCACCGCGCCGATGGCACCGCGCACCAGTTCGTCCCACATGAACCAGAAACGCGTCTGGCCCGGCGTACCGAACAGGTACAGGATCAGGTCCCGGTCGATCGAGATACGACCGAAGTCCATCGCCACCGTGGTCGTCGTCTTCCCCGGCACCTGCCGGGTGTCGTCGACGCCCACGCCGGCGGAGGTCATGATCGCCTCGGTGGTCAACGGCGTGATCTCCGAGACCGAGCCGACCAGCGTCGTTTTGCCGACGCCGAAACCACCGGCGATCACGATCTTCGCCGACGTCACGCGACCGCTCGGGGCCGGCGGCCGGTGCGACATGTCAGAGCCTGCGAAGTCCACTCAGCACCCTCTCCAGCAGTTCAGTGCCCACCGCGTCGTCCGAGTCGTCCAGGATGGTCGGCTCGTGGACCGCAACCAGGCCGTCCGTCGCCATGTCGGCGATGAGCACCCGGGCCACACCCAGTGGGAGCTGCATCCGCGCCGCGATCTCCGCGAGCGACTGCACACGCCCGTCACACAGCGCGGCGATGTACTGGTGCTCGCGGCCCTGGCCACCGTTGCCACTGGCAGCGGCCCGACCGCGCACCGTCGTCTCGACGAGCGCCTCCATGGCGATGTCGAGCCGGGGACGGGTACGACCACGGGTCACGGCGTATGGACGGACCAACGCTCCGGTCGGTTCGTCACGATCGGCCATGTCGCCGCTCACCTCCTTCGTACCCGGTACCGGCTGTCGCCCGGTGATACCCGTCGTTGTTGTTCCGTTCCTGCTGCCGCGCCGACCGCCTGGTCAGCTCGGTCAGCCCATCATCCCGACAGCCGTGCGCGGCTGCGGCGTCAAGGCGTCGCCGACCCGGTCGACGAGCAGCGCCATCTCGTAGCCGACCTGGCCGACGTCGCAGCTGCGGGCGGCCAGCACGGCGAACGAGGAACCGTCCGAGATGGACATCAGGAACAGGAAGCCGTTGTCCATCTCGACCACGGTCTGCAGCACCGCGCCACCCTCGAAGCACCGGGCCGCACCCTGGGTCAGGCTGACCAGGCCGGAGGCGATCGCGGCCAACTGGTCGGCCCGGTCCCGTGGCAGGTCTCGTGACGACGCGAGGAGCAGTCCGTCGGCGGAGACGGCGACCGCGTGCGCGACACCGGGCACCCGGTCGGCGAAGTTGGCCAGCAGCCAACCGAGATCCTGCGTAGTAGTCATCCTTGTTGCTCCTTCTGCCCGCTACCGGCTGCCGGGCCGGAGCCAGGCTGCGAGGATTGCTGCCCTCCCGGAGTCGCCTCCGGATTGGTGGGGTTGCTGTCCGAGGGGTTGCTCCGACCACGCTGCACGCCTCGATGGTAGGCGGAGAGCAGACCACGCACCCCTTCCGGTGTACGCCGCTGCACCGAGGTGGTGGGCTTCTCCACGGCGCCGGGCACGAGTTGCGCCATCGGCGTCCGCTTCGGCAGACCGGTCTGGGTGGTGGCCTCCACCGGCACCTCGGAGGCGGCGACCGCGGCACGCCAGCCGTCGTCGGCCGCGGTCTGCCAACCGGGGGACTGCGGGGCGGACCGGCGGTGGGGCGTGCTGTCGGCGAACGCGGGGCGGGTGCTCCCGTGCGCCGCCGGGCCGTTGCCGTACGACGCTCCTCCGGCGGTCGGTGTGGTGGCCATCGACGCATTACCTGCCGTGGGTGGTGCGGGCTTCTGGACCGGGTGACCGGTGACGTCGACGACAGGCATCTGCTGGGTCGCGGCGCCGTTGGCCGCCTTGGTTGCCGATTCCTCCGGGCCCGGCTTGCGGGTACGGAACCAGGCCGACTCGAGCTCCCGGAAGATCGGCAGCTCCATGGTCTCGTCGGCGTACCGCTGCCGGTTCGCCGTCTCCTGCGGCGTGGGCGGCCGGTTGACCGGCGCGGCCTGCCCGGTACGCGCCTGCGGCACGGCGGGCTGCGGCCCGGCCGGCGTCGAGTGCTCGGGGCGGGCCACCCGGGGCAGCTCGGTGGTCATGTCCAGGGCGGCGGCGAGCCGCTCGGGCACCGGCGGAGCTGCCGTTTCCCGCTCCGGGTTGGCCACCGGCGGCCAGGCCGGCGGGGCGCCGGCGGCGGGTGGGGCCTGCCGGGGCGGCGCGGAGACCGGCGAGGCCGACACGGGCTGGCCGGAGACCGGCTGAGCCGACACGGGCGCGGCGGAGACGGGCTGGCCCGACACCGGGACGCCGGAGACCGGCGGCAAGGGCGGCGCGGAGACCGGGGGCACGGAGACCGGCGGGGCGCTGTAGGGACGCGCCTCGGGGCTGCTCGGCAGCTGCCGCGGGATCGGCGGCTGCTGGCCGGTGACCGCCGGGTCGCCGTCGGACGTGCGCCGCTGCGGCAGCGGGTTGACCGGCTGGCCGTTGGCCGGCCGCGGCGGGAGGCTGTCGTTGCCGTTCGCCCCGGTGGCCCCGGTGAGGTCGGACCACGCGGGCATGGCACGCCCCCCGCTCAGGTGGGCCGGGGTAGCCGAGCCGTTGCGGGGCGTCGGTTCGAACGGCCGGCCACCCAGCGTGACCTGGTTGCCGGACTCGCCCGGCCGGGGGGCCGGCGGCGTCGGGCCGTTGCCGAGCGCGGGTAGGGCACCGAAGACCGGGGACGGGCCGGGCTGCGGCGCGGCGGGAGCACCGAAGGCCGGGAACGAACCGGTCTGCGGCGCGGCGGGAGCACCGAAGGCCGGGAACGAACCGGTCTGCGGCCCACCGGGCAGCGCGGCGGTCTGCGGCCCCCGCCCGGCGAGCGCCCTGGGCACCAGCACGGAGGCGGGCATGGTGACCTCGGCGACGGTGCCGCGGTCGGCGCCGGGACGCAGCTCGACCTTGACGCCGTGCCGGGATGCCAGCCGGGCGACCACGACCAGGCCCATCATCCGGGAGACCGCGACGTCGACCTGGGGCGGTGTGGACAGCCGCTCGTTGAGGTCGGCCAGCTGCTCGGCGCTGATGCCGATGCCGCGGTCCTCGACGTAGAGGGTGGACCGGTCACCGAGCCGGCGTGCCTCGACCATGACCTGGGAGTCCGGCGGCGAGAAGGCGGTCGCGTTGTCGAAGAGCTCGGCGACCAGGTGCACCATGTCGTTGACCGCGTGGGCGGAGACCTCGATGTCCCGGTCGATGATTCCGAACTCGATGCGCGTGTAGTGCTCGACCTCGGACTGCGCGGCGCGCAGCACGTCGATCAGGGCGGCCGGCTCGCGCTGCACACGGGTGGAGTCGGCACCGGCGAGGACCAGCAGGTTCTCGTCGTTGCGGCGCATCCGGGTGGCCAGGTGGTCGAGCTGGAACAGCTCGGCGAGGCGGTCCGGATCCTCCTCACCGCGCTCCAGCCGGTCGAGGTGTCCGATCAGCCGGTCGACCAGGATCTGCGAGCGGCGGGCGAGGTTGACGAACATCGTCGCGACGGAGGAGCGCAGGGCGGCCTGCTCGGCGGCGGTGCGGACCGCCTCCAGGTGGACCGCGTTGAACGCCTCGGTCACCTGGCCGAACTCGTCCTTGCTGCGTACCGGCAGCGGCTCGGCGATCTGGTTGGCCAGCTGGACCGGGGAGAGCTGCGCGCTGATCTGCGGATCACGGAGCCGGGCCACCGCCTGCGGCAGGCCGTGCTGGGCGATGGACAGGGCGCCCTGGCGCAGGTCGCGCAGGGAGCGGGCCATCGACCGGGCGACCAGGTACGCGAAGAGGATGGCCAGCAGCAGCATGCTCAGCAGCAGACCGGTCTGCAGGAAGACGGTGCGCTGCACGTCGGAGCGCAGCGCGTCGGCCTGGCGGACCACGTCGCCGTCGAGCTTGATCTCCACGGTGCGGAACAGTCCGGCGTTGGCGGTCATGGCCGCGTCCCACTGGTCGGGCCCGAACGGCACGCCGGCGATGCTCTCGCTGGATCGGCTGTCCATCCAGCCGCTGTAGTTGTCGGCCTGGCGACGGTCGGCGCCGGCCACGGTCTGGTCGAAGAACTCCCGCTCGGCGCGCGTCGCCACCACCTGGAAGTTCTGGAGGGCGAGCGCCTGGCCGGTCTGGCTGGCGATGTAGTCGCGGCGCAGCGGCGAGATGTACGCCTTCTGGATGAGCACCTGGTGCACCGCGACGCGGCGCAGCGACAGGAACTCCTTGGCGCGGGCGACGGAGGTGGCGGCCCGCATCCGGTCGCTCAGGTCGTTGTCGCCGGCGAGCTGGGTGACCGAGTCCCGGACGCTGATCAACTGGTTGATCAGCCCCTGGTACGACCCGACCGCGTCGCTGATGGTCAGCTTGCCGTTGAACACCTGGCTACGGGTGCCCGGCAGGTCGGTGAGATCCTGGTTGATCCGGTCGAGCAGGGTGTCCAGGCTGCCCGGGAGGTCCTCGAGCTGGGCCCGCTGCTGGAGGTAGGGCACCTTGGACTGGTCGACCCTGAGGTTGACCCGGTTGTACGCCTCCTGGTATTGCTCCCGGGCCTGCCCCTTGGGCGCGCCCAGCAGCAGGACCGCGGAGGTCCGCTCGTCCTGGAGGCTGCCGACCAGGTCACCGGAGTATCCGACGAGGTTGGCCAGGTCACCGGCCCGGTTGGCGTTGTTGAGCGTCTGCAGGTTGTCGACCAGGCCGCTGGTGCCGACCACGACCGTGGCGATGGTCGGCACGATCATGATCAGACCGAGCTTGGACCAGATCGGCATGTCGCGGAGTCGACCGGCCGGCCGACGCAGACGCGACAGGAAGGAGCCCGCCGTCTTTGGTCGTTTGCTCACGTCACCGCCCTCGCGATTGCAGCGTACCCGCGTTGCCCCGGGCAACGCCCAGCGACCGACCCGGCGGGTCGGACCCCCGAGATTCCATCACGCCGCCTCAGAAAGAGAAAGCCCAGGTTGGCCGTCCCGGAGGGTGTGATGAGATGTTGATGCGATTTGATAGCGTTCCGTCTGGCCGGAGTTACCCAACGTCATGGAATACCGCCACCGTGTTGTCCTCCTCGCCGGCCCGTCCGGCTCCGGAAAGTCGTACATAGCGCAGCGAACCGGACTCCCAGTGCTCTGCCTGGACGATTTCTACAAGGACGGCGATGACCCTACGTTGCCGCGTCACGACGGGCAGGTGGACTGGGATTCACCGCGCTCCTGGGACGCCGTGACGGCCGTGGAAACAATTGCCCGACTGGCCCACGCAGGCAAGGCCGAAGTGCCGGTTTATGCAATCGGTGCCGACCGACGAGTGGCCACCCGGGCATTCGACGTGACCGGATCGCCACTCTTCATCGCCGAAGGGATTTTCGCCGCCGATATCGTCGCGGAGTGCCGGCGTCGCGGGCTGCTCGCCGGGGCGTACGCCCTGCGCCGGCCCCGGGGCACGACCTTCCTCCGCCGGCTCGCCCGCGACCTCGCCGAGCAGCGCAAGGCGCCGAAGGTGCTGGTCCGGCGGGGAGTGGCGCTGCTGCGTGCGGAACCGGCGGTGCTGCGGCGGCAGACCGGCCTGGGGGCCGAGGCGGCCCCGGCCGGCGAGATCCTGCGGCGGGTGGCCGGCATGGTCGCCGGTCACCCGCCGCTCTGATCAGTCCAGCAGCTTCGCGTACGCCGGCTTGATCACCTGGTCGATGATCTCCAGCCGCTCGTCGAACGGGATGAAGGCGCTCTTCATGGCGTTGATGGTGAACCACTGGAGCTCCTTCCAGCCGTAGCCGAAGGCGTCCACCAGCAGCGCCATCTCCCGGGACATCGAGGTGCCGCTCATCAGCCGGTTGTCGGTGTTGACCGTCACCCGGAAACGCAGGTCACGCAGCAGGCCGATCGGGTGGTCGGCGATCGACGCGACCGCGCCGGTCTGCACGTTCGACGACGGGCACAGCTCCAGCGGGATGCGCTTGTCCCGGACGTACGCGGCCAGCCGGCCCAGCACCGGTCGCGGGCCGGGCGTGATGTCGTCCACGATCCGTACGCCGTGGCCGAGCCGGTCGGCGCCGCACCACTGGATGGCCTGCCAGATCGAGGGCAGCCCGAACGCCTCGCCGGCGTGGATGGTGAAGTGGAAGTTCTCCCGCTGCAGGTACTCGAAGGCGTCCAGGTGCCGGGTCGGCGGGAAGCCCGCCTCGGCGCCGGCGATGTCGAAGCCGACCACCCCGGCGTCCCGGTGCCGCACGGCCAGCTCGGCGATCTCCTGCGACCGGGCGGCGTGCCGCATCGCGGTCAGCAGGGTGCCGATCCGGATCGGGGTGCCCGCCTCGGCAGCCTGCGCGCTGCCTTCCACGAAGCCGGCCACCACCGCCTCCACCACCTCGTCAAGGGTGAGGTTGCGTTCCAGGTGCTGCTCCGGGGCGAAGCGCACCTCGGCGTAGACGACCCCGTCGGCGGCCAGGTCCAGGGCGCACTCCCGGGCCACCCGGCGCAGCGCCTGCGCGGTCTGCATGACGGCGACGGTGTGCGCGAAGGTCTCCAGGTAGCGCTCCAGCGAGCCGGAGTTCGCCGCCTCGGCGAACCAGCGACCCAAATCCTCCGGGTCGGTGGTGGGCAGTTCGTGGCCCGCCTCGGCGGCCAGTTCGACGACCGTCGCCGGCCGCAGCCCGCCATCGAGGTGGTCGTGCAGCAGCGCCTTCGGGACCTTGACGATGTCCTCGTATCGGATTGCGACCATGCTCAGACCCTAGTCAGCGCGGGATGCGGGCCGTGACCGGACCGCGCTCAGGGGCGCCAGCCGTAGACGCGCTCGACGGCGAGCCGGACCACCACCCGGCCGTCGGCGACCATCACCGCCCGGTACTCCGCCCAGTCGGGGTGCTCGCCACGGATACGGCGGTACACCTCCACCAGTTCCTCCACGGTCGCGTCGTCCTCGGTCGCGGCGGGCGGCGTGAGGGTGGCCACGCCCTCGGCCACGGCGTACGCGCCACCGTCGGCGGTGGTGACGTGGAAGCTGGCCCGGGGGTCGCGGCGCAGGTTGCGCGCCTTGGCGCGGTCGCCGACGGTCGAGCAGCGGATCAGACCCGGCTCGGCGAGGTAGTCGACGTTGGACAGCTGGGGCCGGCCGTCGCGACGCAGGGTCGCCAGCACGCCGCGACCCCGGTCTCCGAACAGCTCCCACAATCTGGTTGACATGTCACCAGCGTAGAAGCTGGCGGGCTCACCCCCGGGTGGCACCCGGCCGGCGGCACCAGCGGCAGCCGCGCGCCCGGCCGGAGCTCCCGATCAGCTCACGTAGGCTCACCGGGTGACCGCGCCGCGCCCGCCCGAACAGCCCTGGGCCGGGGCGCATCCACGGGTGCTCGCCCGGCTGCGCTGCCCGGTCTGCGCCGAACCGCTGGCCCCGGCCCCCGACACCCGGGCGCTGCGCTGCCCGCGCCGGCACAGCTTCGACGTCGCCCGGCAGGGGTACGTCAACCTGCTCACCGGCCGCGCCCCGCACGTCGGGGACACCGCCGCGATGGTGGCCGCCCGGACGGACTTCCTGGCCGCCGGGCACTACGACGTCGTCTCCGCCGCGCTCGCCGAGGCGGCCACCCGGATCGTCGCCCCGGAACCCACCGGCGACCGGTCGGACGGGCAGCCGGGCGTCGGGCCGTACCCCCTGGTGGTGGACGTCGGGGCGGGCACCGGCCGGCATCTCGCGGCGGTGCTGGCGGCGCTGCCCGGCGCCGTCGGCCTGGCCCTGGACGTCTCCAAGCCGGCGCTGCGCCGCGCGGCCCGCGCCCATCCCCGCGCCGCCGCCGCGCTGGCCGACACCTGGCAGCGGCTGCCCCTGGCCGACGCCTCCGCCGCCGTGCTGCTCAACGTCTTCGCGCCGCGCAACGGCGCCGAGTTCCACCGGGTGCTCGACCCGGCCGGAGCGCTGCTGGTGGTCACCCCCACCGGGGCCCATCTCGCCGAGCTGGTCGACGCGCTCGACCTGCTCCGGGTCGACCCGGCCAAGGCGGACCGGGTCGCCGACAGTCTCGCCGGCCACTTCGACCCGGTACGCGACGAGGTGCACACCGCCCGGCTCGCGCTGACCGGTGACGAGGTGACGACCCTGGTCGGGATGGGTCCGAGTGCCTGGCACACCGAGCCGGCGCGACTCGCCGCCCGGATCGCGGGGCTCCCCCGGCCGGTCGCCGTGACCGCCGAGGTCCGGCTGACCGTCTGGCGGCCCCGCTGACTCAGGTGGACAGGTCGACCTCTTCCCAGCCCGGCGGTTCCTCGTGGTACGGCCCGCGCAGCACCACCGCCCACTCCAACGCCCAGCGGCGCTGCCCGATCGCGTTGGCGTCCACCAGGCCGGGCAGCGGCCGACCGGCCCTCTCCGTCTCCAGGTACGCCCAGTCCAGGCAGTAGTGCAGGTCGAGCAGGGCGGCGGCGTCCGCCGGGTGCTGGGGCGCGGCCAGGACGCGGGCCCGCCACTGGCCGAACAGTTCCCCGCCGGCGATGTGCGGCATCCGTTCCACCAGCCGCTCGTCCACCGGGATCGTCGGGTCGAGCTGCTTGGTCAGCCCGAGCACCCAGGCCAGCGAGAAGAGGGCGTCGTGGTGCAGGACGAAGGAACGGTGGTCACCCTTGCCGGCCGTCACGAACTCCCACTCCGGCGGGGTGACCATCTCGACCAGGTGGGAGGCGAGCAGCCACTCCAGCGCCGCCCGCGGCGGCATGCCGAAACACCGGGCCAGGATGAGGTGCAGGACGGCGATCCGCGCCTCGATCTCGGCGGTGGGACGCAGCTCGATCTCGTCACCGGGCTCCCACACCAGCGGGAACTGGGCGGGCGGCAACGGCAGGCCCAGCCGGGACAACTCGTCCAGGCTCGCCTCACGTACTTCCCGGGGGTCGGGGGCGGATGCGCGCACGGCTCAGGTCCCTGTCCCTTCGCAGCTAGGTGATACCGGCCAACCCCCGTTGGCCAGGGAATATAGCCCCCCGACCGGCAGGGTGGTGAGCCCCGGCCGGCCGGGCCGGGGCCGGCCGGTCAGCTGATCCGCTCGATCACCAGCGACGGCAGGGCCGGCGCGACGGGCGCGACGCGGACCGCCCGTTCGGCCTCGGCCCGGGCCGCCGGGATCCGGGTCGCCTGGTCGGCACGGAGTTCGTAGAGCGGGTCCCCGGCCCGCACCGGGTCGCCGGGCCGCTTGTGCAGCACGACACCGGCGGCGGCGCTGACCGGGTCCTCCTTGCGGGCCCGGCCGGCGCCGAGCCGCCAGGCGGCCACCCCGATCGCGTACGCGTCGACGGTGGAGACGAAGCCGTCGGCCTGGGCGCGGACCACCTCGACCTCGTTGGCGGTCGGCATCGGCGCGTCCGGGTCGCCGCCCTGGGCGCGGACCATCGCACGCCAGGCGTCCATCGCCCGGCCGTCCCGCAGCGCGGCGGCCGGGTCGGCGTCCGGCAGGCCGGCCGCGTCCAGCATCTCCCGGGCCAACGTCAGGGTCAGCTCCACCACGTCGGCCGGGCCGCCACCGGCCAGCACCTCCACCGACTCGGTCACCTCGATCGCGTTGCCGACGGTCAGGCCGAGCGGGGTGGACATGTCGGTGAGCAGGGCGACGGTCCGTACGCCGTGCGCGCCGCCCAGCCCGACCATGGTGCGGGCCAGCTCCCGGGCGTCGTCGACGGACTTCATGAACGCGCCGGAGCCGACCTTCACGTCGAGCACCAGCGCGCCGGTCCCCTCGGCGATCTTCTTGCTCATGATCGAACTGGCGATCAGCGGGATCGCCTCGACGGTGCCGGTGACGTCGCGCAGCGCGTACAGCTTGCGGTCGGCCGGCGCGAGCCCCGCGCCGGCCGCGCAGATCACCGCGCCGACGTCCCGGAGCTGGTCGATGAACTCGTCGTTGCTCAGCGCGGCCCGCCAGCCGGGGATGGACTCCAGCTTGTCGAGGGTGCCGCCGGTGTGGCCCAGACCGCGCCCGGACAGCTGCGGCACGGCGGCGCCGCAGGCGGCCACGAGCGGGGTCAGCGGCAGGGTGATCTTGTCACCGACGCCGCCGGTGGAGTGCTTGTCGACGGTCGGCCGTTCGACGGCGGAGAGGTCGAGCCGCTCCCCGCTGGCGATCATCGCGGCCGTCCACCCGGCGATCTCCGGTCCGGTCATGCCGCGCAGCAGGATCGCCATGGCCAGCGCCGACATCTGTTCGTCGGCGACCAGCCCCCGGGTGTACGCGTCGACGACCCAGTCGATCTGGGCGTCGCTCAGCACTCCCCCGTCCCGCTTGGTCCGGATGACGTCAACCGCCGTGAACGCACTCACCTTGAGTTCCTTCTGAAGTCGTTGCAGATACCGGCCCACGGCCCGATCCCCAAGCTCAACCACCCCAGCGCGTAGGGATCTCCATCGGCGGCTCCCCCTCGCCGGCCCAGAAGATGGTGCCCGACGCGTCGACCACCACCACCCTGGGCGTCCGGGCCAGCCCCCAGGTGATCGCCTCGGCCGGGTCGTCCCAGCTCGGGCCCTCCTCCAGCACCCCCGTCTCGGCGGCGTCCGCGTCACCCGCCGACCGCTCCCAGTACGCCGTCCAGACCTGCTGCCCGGCGGAGAGGTCGGGGTGGACGAAGACGGTGCCCCGCCCCCGCCAGGCGGCCAGCCGGTCCGGCACCACCGGCACCGGGCGCTCCCGGGTGACCGCCTCCAGGTCGGCCACGTCGAAGGCGTGCGGCAGCAGCTCGGCCATCCGCAGCGGCCGGTCCCTCGTCTCGACGAGGCACTCCGGGCCGCCGTTCTCCCAGAGCAGCTGCCGGCACCGGCCGCAGGGCATCAGCGGCTCGCCGGTGGCGTCCACGCACGACATCGCGACCAGCCGGCCGCCGCCCGTGGCGTGCAGCGCGGAGACCACACCGCACTCGGCGCACAGGGTGACGCCGTAGCCGGCGTTCTCCACGTTGCAGCCGACCACGATCCGGCCGTCGTCGACCAGGGCGGCCGCGCCGACCGGGAACTTCGAGTACGGCACGTACGCGTGCCGCATCACCTCGGTGGCGGCGGCCCGCAGCCGCTCCCAGTCGATCTCCGTCATCCCATCATTCTGCCCAATTCACGCCGGTCAGGCGCACGGAGGGCTCAGCCCTTGACGTACGGCTTGCCGTCCGCCGCCGGTGCCCGGACCCGGCCGACCAGCCCGGCCACCGCGAGGATCGTCGCCAGGTACGGCAGCATCGCCAGGAACTGGCTCGGGATGGCGCTGCCGATCGCACCGAGGTAGGTGGCGAGTTGGTCGGCGAAGCCGAAGAAGAGCGCCGCGAGCAGCGCGCCGGTCGGGCTCCACCGGCCGAAGATCAACGCTGCCAGGGCGATGAAGCCCTTACCGCCGATCATGTTCTTGGTGAAGGTGTAGAGCGCGAGCGTGTACGACGCGCCGCCGATGCCGGCGACCACCCCGGCCATGATCACGTTGCGGTAACGCAGCCGCAGCACCCTCACGCCCAGGGTGTCGGCCGCGGTCGGGTGCTCGCCCACCGAACGGGTCCGCAGGCCCCACCGGGTACGGAACAGCGCGATGTGGATGACCAGCACCAGCAGCAGGCCGAGGTAGAGGAAGATGTTGCCGCGGAACAGGGCCGGCCCGATCAACGGGATGTCCTTGAGCAGCGGGATCTCCCAGTTGGCGAAGCGGGGAGCGCTGTTGTACCGCTCCGCGTTGGGCTGCATCAGCCGCTCGTAGAGGAAGCCGGTGACGCCGACCGCCAGCAGGTTGAGCACGATGCCCATGACCACCTGGTCGACCAGGTAGCGGATGGCGAACACGGCCAGCAGCAGCGAGATGAACGCGCCACCGACCGCCGCGGCGACCAGGCCGACCCAGACGCTGCCGGAGAGGCTGCCGAAGAGCGCGCCACTGAAGGCGCCCATCAGCAACTGCCCCTCGATGGCCACGTTGACCACGCCGGACCGCTCGCAGAGCACGCCGGCCAGCGCGCCGAAGATCAGCGGGAGCGCCAGGACGAAGGTGCCCCGGACCACGTTCACCAGGGGCATGAAGTTGCGTCCCTCGGGGGCGGCGGAGACCTGCCAGCAGAGGAAGCTCAACACGAAGGCGAGCAGGCCGACCCCGAGCACCAGGGTGAACCGGCGCTTCGGCATACCGGCCAGCAACGCGCCGCCGGCCAGCAGGGTGACGACACCGAACAGGATCGCGCCGACGGTGCCGTTGATCTCCAACGCCGCGCCGCCCTCGGTCTCGCTGAGGGTGAAACGCGCCTGCTGGCCGGTGGCCAGCGCACCGAACAGCACCGTGGCGAGCAGGCCCAGCGCCAGCAGGACCGCGCCGGTCTTGCGGTGGCGGGTCCAGAAGCCCTGGTCGACCGGGGCGACGGCGACATCGGGAACAGCCGTGGTGGACATGCCTCACCAGCCCTTCGCGAGGCTCGTCTGCAGCCGGGCGGCGCGGGCGGCCCGGAGCTGGAAGATCGCCTTCACCAGGGCCGGCGCGGCGATGAAGATAACGATCAGCGCCTGGAGCACGGTGACCAACTCCAGCGAGATCCCCGAGTACGACTGCATCCGGTTGCCGCCGGCCTGCAACGCGCCGAAGAGCAGCGCGGCCAGCAGCACGCCCCACGGCTTCACCCGGCCGAGCAGCGCGACCAGGATGCCGTCGAAGCCGATCTGGGCGACCACCAGCGGGGTCAGCGCGTTGGCGGTGGTGCCGAGCACCATCTGGCTGCCCCCGAGCCCGGCGAGCGCGCCGGCGAGCACCATGACCAGCACGTACGTCTTGGTGATGCTGATGCCGGCGGTCCGCGCGGCGTCCGGGTTGGCGCCGACGGCACGCAGTTCGAAGCCGAGCGTGGAGCGGTTGAGCAACCAGGCCACGAACCAGGTGGCCAGCACCGCGAGCAGGATGCCGGCGTGCACCCGCAGGTCGGCGCCGAGCAGCCGGGGCAGCTGGGCCGAGGAGTCGACCGGCTTGCTGATCGCGTCGGCCCGGCCCGGGTTCTGCACCCCGTTCTGGACGATGATCCAGGAGAGGAAGTAGACCGCGACGTAGTTGAGCATGATCGTGTTGATCACCTCGTGGGCGCCGGTCCGCGCCTTGAGGATGCCCGGGACGAAGCCCCACACGGCACCGCCGATCGCACCGGCGAGCAGCGCGACGAGCAGGTGCGCCACGGGCGGCAGCGGCAGCGCGAAACCGGTCACGGCGGCCAGGATGACGCCGAGGGTCGCCTGGCCCTGGGCGCCGATGTTGAACAGGCCGCCACGGAAGGCCAACGCCACCGACAGGCCGGTGAAGACCAGCGGCGCGGTGTACGTGAGCGTCTCGGAGATCGGGCTCATGGCGGCGGTGAAGCCGCTGGCCTCCGGGTCGAGGATCGCGCCCTTGAACAGGTTCGCGTACGCCTCGCTGACCACCGCCCAGGACGAGTTGAGCGCGTCGGCCGGGCGGGCGGTGAGATAGCCGTAGGTGGCCAGCACCTCCGGGTCCGACACGATGATCAGGATCGCGCCGATCAGCATCGCCAGCAGCAACGCGAGCACCGTCACGGTGACCGTGTTGGCCGCCCAGAGGTTGTCCAGGAACAGCCGGCCCAGCGAGGGGCGGGGCTCCTCGGGACGTTCCGGGGCGGCCATCGTGGCGGCGCGGTCGGCGCCGGCGGCCTCGGCCAGCGCCGGTTCGGTCGCCGGCTCCTTGTCCGGGGAACCCGACACCGGGTGGGAGTTGGTCATTCCTTGTCCTCGTTGCCAGGGCTCTCGGGGGCGGAGGCCGGAGTGTCGCCGGTCGGGGTCATCCCGGCGCCGTCCGGGGTGATGCCGGCCATCAGCAGGCCGATCTCCTCACGCGGCGTGTCCGGGCCGACGATGCCGATGATCCGGCCGCGGTACATCACCGCGATCCGGTCGGCCAGCCCGATCACCTCGTCCAGTTCGCTGGAGACGACCATGACGGCGGTGCCGATGTCCCGCTCCCGGATGACCCGGCTGTGAATGAACTCGATGGAGCCGACGTCGACGCCGCGGGTCGGTTGGGCGGCGATGAAGAGCTTCAGGGGCCGGGACAGCTCCCGGGCCACGATCACCTTCTGCTGGTTGCCGCCGGAGAGGGTGCCCACCGCCGCGTCGGCCGACGGGGTACGCACGTCGAACTGCGCGATTCTCTCCTGCGCCGACTTCGCGATGGCGTCCGGCCGCAGGGCCAGGCCCTTACCGAAGGGCGGCCGGTCGTAGATGTCGAGGACCAGGTTCTCCGCGACCGAGAACTCCTTGACCAGGCCGTCGACACTGCGGTCCTCGGGCACGTAGCCGACCCCGGCGCGGAGCACCCTCTTGGTGGACCAGCCGTTGATCTGCTCGCCGTCGAGCGTCACCGAGCCGGCCAGCGCCGGCCGCAGGCCCATGATCGCCTCGATCAGTTCGGTCTGGCCGTTGCCCTGCACGCCCGCGACGCCCAGCACCTCGCCGGCGCGCACGGTCAGTTCGACGCCGTCGACCGCGCGGCACTGCCGGTCGTCGTCGACGACCAGGCCGGCGACCTCCAGGATCGGCTTGCCTGGGGTGGCCGGCTGCTTGTCCACGGTGAGGCGGACGCTGCGGCCCACCATGAGGGCGGCCAGCTCGTCCCGGCTCGCCTCGGGGGAGGCGGTGCCGACGGTCCTTCCGCGCCGGATCACGGTGATCCGGTCGGCGACCGCCTTCACCTCGCCGAGCTTGTGGGTGATGAAGACGATGGACTTGCCGGCCGCCTTGAGCGACCGCATGACCGTGAGCAGTTCCTCGGTCTCCTGCGGGGTGAGCACGGCGGTCGGTTCGTCGAGGATGAGCAGGTCCACGTCGCGGGTGAGCGCCTTGACGATCTCCACCCGCTGCTGGATACCGACCGGCAGGTCCTCGATGATCGCGTCGGGGTCGACGCGCAGGTGGTACCGCTCGGAGACCTCGGCGACCTCGCGTCGGGCCCGACGGCGGTCCAGGAAGCCGGCGATGCCGCCCCGGACCTGCTCGGCGCCGAGCATGATGTTCTCGGCGACGGTGAAGACCGGCACCAGCATGAAGTGCTGGTGCACCATGCCGATCCCGGCCGCGATCGCGTCCGACGGGCCGCTCAGCCTCAGCGGCCGGCCGTCGACCAGGATCTCGCCCTCGTCGGGCTGGTAGAGCCCGTAGAGCACGTTCATCAGGGTCGACTTGCCGGCGCCGTTCTCGCCGAGCAGGGCGTGGATCTCTCCAGGCTCCACCGTCAGGTCGATGTGGTCGTTGGCGACCAGATCACCGAACCGCTTGGTGATGCCGCGCAGTTCGAGTCTCAGCGCAACCTCCTGGAGTGCGAGCGATGGTGCAGCGTAGCTGCCGTCCGGCCGGCCGCCCGGCCGGGTCCGCCGAAGGGGGGTGGAGCGGATCGGCCGCCCCGGTGGCCGCGAGTCCTGCCCGCGTACGCCGAGGCGGCCGATCGTCTGCCTGGTGCCCGCCGGCCCTCGCGGTCGATGATTCCACCGCGACGACCGGGGAAGCGGTCACTTGGTCGGCTGGGCCTTCGAGGTGACCTTGATGGTGCCGGCCGCGATGTCCGTCTTGATCTTCTCGACCTCGGCCTTCAGGTCGGCCGGGACCTTGCTGTCGAAGTCGTGGTACGGGGCGATGGAGACGCCGTTGTTGGCCAGGGTGCCGACGAAGCCCGGCTTGGCTTGGAGCTTCTCGCCGCCGGCGGCCTTGAGCACGGCCTCCTTGACGGCGTCCGGGATGTTCTTGACGACCGTGGTCAGCAGGACCGGGCAGTCCGGGGTGCTCTCGCAGCCGTCGACGTCGACCCAGATGGCGGAGTACTTGCCGCCGGATGCCTTGGCCGCGCCGGTGGTGCCGAGACCGGCGCCGCCGGCGACCGGCATGACGATGTCCGCGCCCTGGGCGACCAGCGCGTCGGAGACCTTCTTGCCCTCGTCCTGCTTGTCGAAGGAGTTGGAGAAGGAGCCCTTCTGGGTCGCCTTGTCCCAGCCGAGGACCTGGACGTTCTTGCCCTTGGCCTGGTTGTAGTACGCCACGCCGTCGGCGAAGCCGTCCATGAAGATGGTCACCGGCGGGATGGGCAGGCCGCCGTAGGTGCCGACCTTGCCGCTCTTGGTCATCCCGGCGGCCAGGTAGCCGGCCTGGAAGGCGGCCTGGGCGGTGTCGAACTGCATCGGGTAGACGTTGGCCACGCCCGGGTTGGCGTCGACGATGCCGAACTGCTGGTTCGGGTTAGCCTGCGCGATCTTCGTGGTGGCGTCCGCCATCAGGCCACCGACGGCCAGGATGAAGTCGCACTTCTGGTTGACGTACCCGGTCAGGTTGACCTCGTAGTCCGCCTCGGCCTTCGACGCGACGTACTTGGGCTCGATGTTGTCGTTCTCCTTCGCCGCCTCCTGCAGGCCCTTCCAGGCGGAGGTGTTGAAGGACTTGTCATCGATGCCGCCGACGTCGGTCACCATGCAGGCGTGGTACTTCTTGCCACCGGTGCCGGCGTTGTTGTCGTCCTTCGGGGCCTCACCACACGCGGCGGCGGCCAGCACGAGCCCACCCGCCACGACGGCGGAGGCGATCCGCATCCCACGCACAGCGCGCAAGACGTCTCCTTCCATTGCCCACCGCGCTTCGATGCGGTGGCAGCCCTTGTACCGACCAGCGCCGTGCTGCCGGCTTCCCACGTTACGGACGGGAGCGTACGCCCGTGCCCACCCGCCGGCCGACAATCGTGCACGACTGTTGAACGGCTGTTACCCCGGCGTAATGCTGCCGTGGGGGAAATCACTCAGCGTGCCGGCGGGTGACCCGGCCGGCTCCCGAACGCCCGCCCTCCAGAGATCGGACGGACCTCGAAGACTACCGCCAGAACACCGCCACGGCAGCGTTGACCAGGGTCAACAAGATAATCCCGAGGAAGTGCCCGCGGTTGACGTCGGCCCGCTTCCGGGAGAAGAAAACCATGACAAAGATCAGCAGGGCCAGCACCAGCTTGGTAACAAGTTTCGCGGGAGCCGGCTCGTCGCCGTCGCGCAGCGGGGCGGAGAGACCGATGCCGGTCAGCAGACCGATCACCGAGCCCCAGAGCATGGCCGGGTTGATCCGCAGCCGGCCGCTGAGGTACTGGGCGAGGGCGCCGCCGAGCAGCAGCGCGAACCCGATCAGATGGACGTAGAGGAGTACCAGTCGAAGAGCTTCCACATCGAACATCCTCCCCCATCAACGACGGTTTGTAGTAGACGCCTCGCCGGCCGTCTCCGATCCGTGATCTGTGGCCGGGAACCGGCACCTGCGGGCGGTATGCGTGCCCGCCGGCCGAGTGGATCAGCAGGAGTCTGCGCGGGATGGAAGGATCCTGCTCGGGCACCCGCCCCCATCGACCCCCGGACCGCGGGGTACTCGCCATCCCGCGCCACAGAACGGGGACCTCACCGATGACCGACGCCACCAACCCGGCCCCGCCGACCTCCGACGACTGGTGGCGTTCCGCGGTCGTATACCAGGTCTACGTCCGCAGCTTCGCCGACGCCGACGGCGACGGCGTGGGTGACCTCCGGGGCATCCGGGAACGGCTGCCGTACCTGCGCGACCTCGGGATCGACGCGGTCTGGTTGACCCCCTTCTACACCTCGCCGCAGGTGGACGCCGGCTACGACGTCGCCGACTACCGCGACGTCGACCCCCTGTTCGGCACGCTCACCGACTTCGACGCGATGACCACCGACGCGCACGCCCTGGGTCTGCGGATCATCGTCGACCTGGTGCCCAACCACACCTCAGACCGGCACCCGTGGTTCCGGGCCGCGCTGGCCGCCGCCCCCGGCTCCCCCGAGCGGGGGTTCTACCACTTCGCCGACGGCAGGGGCGAGCACGGCGAACTGCCGCCGAACGACTGGGAGAGCATCTTCGGCGGCCCGGCCTGGACCCGGGTGCCGGACGGCCAGTGGTACCTGCACCTGTTCGACCCCGCGCAGCCCGACCTGAACTGGCGGCACCCGCCGGTCCGCGCCGAGTTCGAGGACGTGCTCCGCTTCTGGCTCGACCGTGGTGTCGACGGGTTCCGCATCGACGTGGCCCACGGCATGATCAAGGCCGAGGGGCTGCCGGACGTCGGCTTCAACTCGATGACGACCGGACGACGCCAGTCCGAACTGCTCGGCAAGGGCCGCCTCCCCTACTTCGACCAGGACGAGGTGCACGACATCTACCGCGCCTGGCGCCCGATCCTGGACAGCTACCCCGGCGGGCGGATGGCGGTGGCCGAGGCGTGGGCGGAGACCCCGCAGCGGCTGGCCCGCTACATCGGCCCGGACGAGTTGCACCAGGCGTTCAGCTTCGACTTCCTCGACGCCACCTGGTCGGTCGACTCGTTCCGCAAGGTCATCGACACCGCCCTGGCCGAGTCGACCATCGTCGGCGCGCCGACCACCTGGGTGCTGTCCAACCACGACCGGCAGCGGCACGTCACCCGGTACGGCGACGGCGAGGTCGGCCTGCGCCGCGCCCGCGCCGCCGCCCTGCTGATGCTGGCCCTTCCCGGTTGCGCCTATCTCTACCAGGGCGAGGAACTGGGCCTGCCGGAGGTGCTGGACATCCCCGACACGCTCCGCCAGGATCCGGCGTTCCTGCGGACCGGGGAGAGCCGCGACGGCTGCCGGGTGCCGATCCCGTGGAGTGGCGAGCTGGCCCCGTACGGCTTCGGACCGGCCGGCAGCGAGCTGAGCTGGCTGCCGGCCCCGTCGACCTGGCGGGCCCTCTCGGTGGCCGCCCAGAGCGGTGTCCCCGGTTCGACACTGGAGCTCTACCGCACGGCACTGCGGGTCCGGCACGAACACCCGGCGTTGGCCGGCACCGCCGGCGGCGTGACCTGGCTGGAGAGCGAGCCGGGCCTGCTGGCCTTCCACCGCACCGGCGGCGGCACCACCCTGACCTGCGTGGTCAACCTCAGCGGCGCTCCAGCCGAGGTCGCGGGCCACGGCCGGCCGATCGTCGCCAGTGACGAACTCACCGAGCGGGGCTCGCGGCACACCCTGCCGGTCGACGCGGCCGTGTGGTTCGAACGCCGCCGAGCCGGGTAACCGCCATCGACCTGGCCGTCCGTTGTGCTCCGCGCCGACGGGCGGCTGGGCCACTGGCCCCTTGTGGTGGGGGGTGACGCCGGCGTGCCCGGGGAGTCCGCTTCCCGGCACGCCGGTGTCGTCCGTTGCGCCGCACGGCACACCATGCCGCCTCGGCCGGCCCGGTCGCCGGGCGCGCCGGGGCCGGCACGGGTGTAACACTTCCACCCCCGCAAAGCGCTTGGCAGGAAGCGCGATCGCCTGTTCAGGCGGTAGGGGAAGGCTTCATGACAGACGAGAACACCCCGGACCAGCCGGGCACCGGTCGTTGGCCACTCCCGGCCTCGGATCGGCCCGCGCGCGGGCCGACCCCACCCGCCACGGGGCCGGCCGGGGGCGCTGGCACGCCGCACCCGGTCCCGAACCCCCGCCAGCTGCGCTCCGTCGTGGACCGGGCCGCGACCATCGACCGGTCGCCCGAAGTGTCGTCGCCGCCACCCCCCGGGTGGGACGGCACACCGACCGGCCCGGACACGCGGGGCCGGCACCGCGGCCGGGCCGGCGCCGACCAGGTGCATATCCGCTTGACGTCACCGGCCCTACCGGCCGCCCGGCCGACGCCCGGCCGACGTCGGCGCTGGGCGGTGTCGGGGCTGACGGCGCTGGCCTGCGTGGTGGCCCTGGTGTCGTACCTCGGCTCCGGCCGCGCCCCCGACGCACCCGCGGCAAGCCGCAGCGGCGGACGTACCCCGGTCAGTCAGCCCAGTGGCGGTTTCACCGTCGTCCCGGAGGCGCCGCCAGGCGATCGGCCCTCACCCGGCCTGCGGTCGCGCGAGCAGCCGGTGGCGACGGGGGGACCGTCGGATCCACCGGGCGGGCGGCCAACCGGCTCCCACGCGCGGGAGCCGGCCACCTCGGCGCCGGCGCCCCGGCCCGCACCACCAACACTCACGGTGACCCGACACGACGTACCGGACGTGGTGGACCTGACCGCGGGTGGCGGCCGGGACTGGGCGCACTGGGGTCTGCGGGGCGGCGACTCCGTGGTACGCAAGCAGGGCGGCACCGGCGAGATCATCGACGAGGGCGGCTGGGGCTACCGGGGCAGCTACCACAACAACCCGGAGTCGTTCCGCTGGGTCGACGGGTCGCCGGTGGCGTCGACCGGCCCCACCCCGACCGGTGTCTACACCTGCGGACGGGGCACGGGCTTCGCCCTCGCGGTGGTCGGCTCGGGCGAACCGCGCACGGTGCAGCTCTACGCCGGCCTCTGGATGGCCCGGGGCCGGCTGGACGTCCGGCTCACCACCGGTGGCCCGACCACCACCCTGCGGATGGAGGACCGCCACACCAACCGGACGGCCCGGTTCGAGATCCGGTTCCGGGTGCCCCGGGGCGAGAAGGTGAAGATCAGCTGGATCACCGAGGTCGACCACCACGGCCAGTGCGGCAACGTGGACCTCCAGGCCGCCACGGTGAGCTGACCGCCGACCGGGTGGTTCACCGCCCCTTGCGGCGCAGCAGTTCGGCGATCCGGTCGAAACCGGCCCGCAGTTCCTCCTCGCTCGGCGCGGGCAGCGGCGCGGGCGGGTGCTCCTCCGGTGCGGCCGCCCGCTCCAGTTCCTCGTCGACGACGTCGGAGAAGTCGCCGTAGAGGTCGGACTCCTCGATCCGGGCCAGCTCGTCTCCGGCGGCGAGCTGCGCGGCGGCGATCTCGCCGCGGACCTCCTCGGCGGACAACGCCGGCACCAGCGGCTCGACCACCGCCATCAGCTGCTCCTCGGCGACCACCGCCTCGGCCAGGGCCAGCGCGTGCGGTCGCTCGTACGGGCCGCAGACCACCGGCTCCCACTCGGCCGGGTCACCGAGCGGGCCGAACGTGATGACCCACGGCAGACCGAGAATCGGCGAGTCGTCCGGCAGGTCCAACGTCACGAGTGCGCCCACGGCCTCATCATGGTCGGTCCAGCAGGCAGGATGAGCGGCATTTGCCCTATTTCATGTTCCGTAGGTCTCCCTTCCCCGGTGGAAACCGGGCCGGCGCTCAGGCCGGCCCGGCGGCGTCCAGTGCCGCGCGGACCAGAGCCAGGGCCCGGTCCGCGGGGACGCCGAGGCGCACCGCCTCCTCGGCGTACCGGACGGCGGCCCGCTGCAACCGATCGGTCGCGTCGTCCCGCCCCGGCGCCACGTACGTGCCGTGCCGGCCCCGGGTCCGCAGCAGCCCGGCCGCCTCCAGCTCCCGGTACGCCCGCGCCACGGTGTTCACCGCCAGCCCCAGCTCACCGGCGAACTGCCGCACCGGGGGCAGCCGGGTGCCCACCGGCAGCCGCCCGTCGCCGATCATGGCGGCCAACTGCCCGCGCACCTGCTCGTACGGCGGCACCGCGGAACCCGCGTCGATCTCGATCAGCACGTCAGCCCGCCCCTCCTGGCGTCCCCGGATCCATCTCCTCGTCGGCCTCGATGTCGAGGTCCGCCGGCGGGGGCCCGTGGGCCAGGTCCACCACCCGGCCGTGCCGGCTGGTCGCGGCCAGCGCCGCGCCGAAGAGCACCAGCTGGTTGAGCAGATAGAGGTAGAGCAGCACGGCCACCGCCCCGGCCACCACCGCGTACGCCGGGTTCCGCTCGGTCCGCACGATGTAGTACCGCCCGACGGTGTTCAGCAACGTGATCCCCACCGCGACGAGCAGCACCACCGGCCGCAGCCGACGCCGGCTCATCCGCAGCCGGGGCACCGCCACCAGCAGCGCCGTGGCGATCACCGCGTTGACCAGCACACTGAGCACCGCGCTGACCGTGGTCAGGCCGATCGAGCCGGTGGCCCGCAGCAGGAAGCGCAGCAACGACTCCAGCGCGTCCACCGCCGCCACCGAGACGCCGAGCATCACGAAGACCAGCACCAGCACACCGAGGTCGACCAGGCGGCGTACCACCAGGTTGCCGGGCTGCTGGTTGAAGCCGTACATCAGCCGCTGCGAGGAGCGGATCGCCTCCACCCAGCCGATCCCGGTGAAGACCAGGATGACCAGGCCGACCACCCCGACGGTGTTGCTGCTCTGCGCGATCTGTTGCGGGTCGAGGAAGGGCAGGTTCCGCCGCAGGAAGTGGGCCGCCGCGTTGCTGACCTCGTCGTTGGCCTCCAGGATCGCCCCGAAGACGGAGTACGCGACCAACGCGAGGGCGAAGACGGCGAAGAAACCGTAGTAGGCGATGGCCGCGGCGAGCCGCCCGCCCAACACGGCGCCGTACAGGTCGACCGCTCGCCACAGGTGGTCGAACCCGGGCCACCGGTCCCGGGCCGTGCTGAACCGGCGGTCGATGCTCGCCGTCAGCCGCCCCCACGCGTCCACCACGCCATCCTCGCCGAACACTCGGGTCCGGGACGGCCGGACGGCCGCCCCGGACGTGTCAGCCGCCCAGTCGGAAGTCCCGGCGCGGTTGCCACCGGGCCTCGCCGCTGTGCGAGAAGAGGGTGAAGGAGTCGACCTCGAACATCGCGGAGAAGTCGGCCAGGTCCTCGTACGCCCGATCCAGGGCTTCCGGCGCGACGTCCTGCGCGACGGTGACGTGCGGGTGGTACGGGAAGCGGGTTTCCCGGTGCAGCTCGGGGGCGGCGTTGATGGCGGCGGCGAGCAGCTCGCACTCGCTGATGCCGGCGGCCACCGTCACGAACACCACCTGGGTCACCGGGCGGAACGTGCCGGTGCCCCGCAGGTGCAGGGTGAACGGCAGGTGCGTGGCGGCCACCCGGGTCAGGTGCGCCTCGACCGCCGGCAGCGCGGCGACGGGGATCTCGGTGGGCCCGAGCAGGGTCACGTGCGCGGGCACCACCTGCGGGTCGCCCGCTTCGACCCGACGCCGGGTGAGCACGCCGCCCCACGGCTCCGGGACGTCCACCGCGATCCCGATCTGGATGGTGTCGCCGGCTTCCGGCGCCCCGCCCCTGCGATCCACGCTCCGCGCCACCCCTCCGGCCACCGACTCCACCCTGACGATCCCGGGCCGCTACCCGACGCGGACCGGTGGGAAGAAACCCACCCGGTCGTAGACCGCGCCCAGCGTCGCCGCGGCCACCGTGCGGGCCTTCTCGGCGCCGGCGGCGAGGAGCTTGTCGAGCTGTGCCGGGTCGTCCAGGTAGCCACGGGTGCGCTCCTGGATCGGGGTGACGAACTCCCGGACCGCCTCGGCGAGGTCCTTCTTCAGGTCGCCGTAGCCCCGGCCGTCGTACGCCGCCACCAGGTCGTCGATGTCGCGGCCGGTGAGCGCCGAGTAGATCGTCAGCAGGTTGGAGATCCCCGGTTTGGTCCCGGTGTCGAAGACGATCTCGCGGCCGGTGTCGGTGACCGCCGAACGGATCTTCTTGGCCGACCGGGCCGGATCGTCCAGCAGGTCGATGATGCCGGCGGGCGAGGAGGACGACTTCGACATCTTGGCCGTCGGGTCCTGCAGGTCGGTGATCTTCGCGGTGTCCTTGACGATGTGCGGCGCGGGCACCGTGAAGGTCTGCCCGAACAGCGAGTTGAACCGCTGCGCCAGGTCGCGGGAGAGCTCCAGGTGCTGGCGCTGGTCCTCGCCGACCGGAACGGCGTTGGCCTGGTAGAGCAGGATGTCGGCGGCCTGCAGGATCGGGTACGTGAAGAGGCCGACGCTGGCCCGCTCGCTGCCCTGCTTCTGTGACTTGTCCTTGAACTGGGTCATCCGGCTGGCCTCGCCGAAGCCGGTGACGCAGCCCAGCACCCAGGCCAGCTGCGGGTGCTCGGGCACCTGCGACTGGACGAACAGGGTGCTGCGTTCGGGGTCGAGCCCCACCGCGAAGAGCTGCGCGGCGGCGACCCGGCTGCGCTGCCTGAGCACCTTCGGGTCGTGCCCGGCGGTGATCGCGTGCAGGTCGACCACGCAGTAGAACGCGTCGTGGCTCTCCTGCAGGGCCACCCAGTGCCGCACAGCGCCCAGGTAGTTGCCGAGGTGGAACGAGTCGGCCGTCGGCTGGATGCCGGAGAAGACACGCGGGCGGGCGGGTACGTCGGACATGCCGGCAATTCTGTCAGCAACGCCCGGCGTACGTCATGACGGCCCGGCGGGTCGGCGCACCGCCGCCCGGGCCGGGGCGGTGACCTCGCGCCGCTGCTCGGGCAGGCGCCCGGCGGAGACCGCGATCCGGGAGACCCGCCGCCCGTCCAGGGCCAGCACCCGCAGCAGCCAGCCGCCGCCCGGCTCGCCGGGCTCGATGTCCGGCGGAGCCACCGGCACCTCGTCTCCGGCGACCGGCAGTCGGCCCAGCACGGCCATCACGAAGCCGCCGACCGTCTCGTACGGCCCGGTCGGCAGCGTCACCCCGGTGCGCTCGGCGAAGTCGGCGAGGTTGAGCCGGCCGTCCACCACGGTGGGCAGCCCGGCGTGGGCCGCAGCGGCGCCGTCGTACCCGTCGTGGACCTCGCCGACCAACTCCTCGATGAGGTCCTCCAGGGTGACGATGCCGGCGGTGCCGCCGTACTCGTCGACCACCACCGCCAGGTGGTGTCCCTCCCGGCGCATCTCGGTCAGCGCGGCGAGCACCCGCTTGCTGCCGGGCAGCCGCTTCACCTCGCGGGTGAGCTCGCCGACCGTGGCGCACGGGTCGAGGTCGGGGCGCAGCAGCACGTCCCGCAGGTGCACGAAGCCGACCACGTCGTCGTGGGTGCCGTCGATCACCGGATAGCGACTGTGCGGTTCGGCTCGGACCACCCGCTGGGCCACGGTGAGGTCCGTCCCGGCGGAGAGGAAGACCACCTCGGTGCGGGGCATCATCACCTCGCGCACCAGGCTCGCCCCGGCGACCAGCACCTCGTCGATGATCCGGCGCTCGTCGGGATCGAGCACGGTGTTGGCGGCGACCAGGTCGCGCAGCTCGTCCTCGGTGATCCGTTCCCGTCCGGCGGCCGGGCTTGCTCCGAGCAGGTCGGTGACGAGCCGGGTGGCACCGTCGGCGGCCCGGACCACGAGCCGGGCCACGCCGCGCGCCACCGGCCCGGGCATCCGTCGGGGTCGCCCCGGCGATCGTCGCCGGGACCCGGGACCACCCGTGCGCATGTAGGTGATGGTAGGGCCGTCCGGGTCGCGACAACCGACCATGTTCGGATCTGTTCAATCGTGGAGGTTCATGGTGGAATAGCGGGTGGTCGACGCGGAGCGCAGGCACCGGCTCCGGTCGTAGGGTGATCACGACGGCGGTGGTAGGACACGGCCAGGCAGGGAGGACCGACGTGAAACTGCTCGTCACCGGCGGCGCCGGCTTCATCGGCAGCGTGGTGACCCGGATGCTGCTGGACAACGGCCACGACGTGACGGTCCTCGACGACCTGCGTACCGGCCACCAGGAGGCGCTCGCCACGGACGCCACCCACGTCGACCTACCGGTCCACGAGGCGGCCCGGGTCCTCACCCCCGAGGCCGGCTTCGACGGGGTGCTGCACTTCGCCGCGCTGATCGCCGCCGGGGAGTCGATGGTCCGGCCGGAACTCTACTGGCACGCCAACACGGTCAGCTCGATCGCGCTCATCGACGCCGTGCGGGCCGCCCGGGTGCCCCGCCTGGTCTTCTCCTCCACCGCCGCCGTCTACGGCAACCCCACCGAGCTGCCCATCCCGGAAACGGCGGCCAAGGCCCCCACCAACACGTACGGCGCCACCAAACTGGCCGTCGACTTGGCGCTCACCTCCGAGGCGATCGCGCACAACCTGGCCGCCGTCTCGCTGCGCTACTTCAACGTCGCCGGGGCGTACCTGCACGGCGGCGTCGCCATCGGCGAACGACACGACCCGGAGACCCACCTGATCCCGATCGCGTTGCAGGTCGCCGCCGGCCGCCGGGAGAAGCTCCAGCTCTTCGGTGACGACTACCCCACCGTCGACGGCACCTGCGTCCGCGACTACATCCACGTCGAGGACCTGGCCCGCGCCCACCTGCTGGCGCTGACCGCCGCCACCGCGGGCCAGCACCGCATCTACAACCTCGGCAACGGCGCCGGCTTCACCAACCGGCAGGTCGCCGACGTGGTCCGCGAGATCACCGGCCACCCGGTGCCGGTGGAGGTCGCCCCGCGCCGCGAGGGCGACCCGGCCGAACTGGTCGCCTCCTCCGCGCTGGCCCGCGCCGAACTCGGCTGGACCCCGCAGAAGCCGACCCTGCACGACATGGTCGCCGACGCCTGGACCTTCTACCGCACCCACCTCCTGGAGCAGCAGTGACCGACGTCGAGGACCGGGCCACCGCCGGCTTCCGATCCGCGTACGGCCAGGAGCCGGCGGGCCGCTGGGCGGCTCCCGGCCGGGCCAACCTGATCGGCGAGCACACCGACTACAACGACGGCTTCGTACTGCCCTTCGCGTTGTCCCTGCGCACCGTCGTGGCCGCCGCACCACAGGACGGCGAACGCTGGACGGTCTGGTCAGAGACCACCGAGGCGCAGATCGAGTTCGCCGCCGCCGACGTCGACGAGCCCGGCCGGGTCACCGGCTGGGGCGCGTACGTAGCCGGGGTGGTCTGGGCGCTGCGCGAGGCCGGGCACGCCGTGCCCGGCGCGCGCCTGGCGATCGCCACCGACGTGCCGCTCGGCTCAGGGCTCTCCTCCTCGGCCGCCCTGGAGGCGGCGGTGCTCACCGCCCTGGTCGACCTGGGCGGGCTGGACCTGCCCGCCGATCGGCAGCCCCGACTCGCCCAGCGCGCCGAGAACGCCTACGTCGGCGCGCCCACCGGGATCATGGACCAGTCCGCGGCGATCCGTTGCCGGGAGGGCCACGCGCTCTTCCTGGACTGCCGCACCGAGGAGGTCGAACACATCCCGTTCGACCTGGACGCCGCCGGCCTGGCCATACTCGTCATCGACAGCCGCGCCCCGCACCGGCACGCCGACGGCGAGTACGCCTCCCGCCGGAAGTCCTGCGAGGAGGCGGCGGCCGTGCTCGGCGTACCCGCCCTGCGCGACGTGGCGGTCGCCGATCTCGACGCTGCGCTGCCGAAACTGCCGGACGACGAGACCCGTCGCCGGGTCCGGCACGTGGTCACCGAGAACCAGCGGGTACTCGACACCGTCGCGCTGCTGCGCGCCGGCCGGGCACCCGAGATCGGCCCGCTGCTGACCGCCTCGCACGCCTCCATGCGGGACGACTTCGAGATCACCGTGCCGGAGATCGACACCGCCGTCGAGGCGGCGCTCACGGCCGGGGCGCTCGGCGCGCGGATGACCGGCGGCGGCTTCGGCGGCTGCGTGCTCGCCCTGGTCGAGGCCGCCTCCGCTGACCGGGTGGCCGGCGCGGTCGCCGACGCCTACGCGCGGCACGGCTTCACCGAGCCGGCCACCTTCACCATCCTGCCCGCCACCGGCGCCACCCGCCTGGACTGAACCCGCCGCACACCGCCCGGACGCCGGCCGGCGTCCGGGCGTCGACCGGCCCGTCGTACGCCGACCGGGGATGTCCCGTGGCTGGGACACCCCCGGTCGGCGCGGAGAAGGTCGATCACCCGCGCCCGCCGCGACAGCGGTCAGGCGATGTCAGCCAGCCTCGACGATCATGCCGGCGCCGACGGTGCGGTTGGTGGTCTCGTCGATGATGACGAACCCGCCGGTGGTGCGGTTGCGGCGGTACTCGTCGGCGAGCAGCGGCACCGTCGTCCGCAACCGGACCCGGCCGATCTCGTTGAGCTTCAGCTCGCCGGCCGCCTCGTCCCGATGCAGGGTGTTGATGTCCAGCCGGTAGTGCAGGGCGCGCACGATCGCCCGCGCGGAGCGGGTGGTGTGCTTGACAGCGTACTTCCCGCCGACCCGCAACGGCCGGGTCTCGTCCATCCAGCAGACCATCGCCTCGATGTCCTGCGACACCGCGGGGGCGTTGTTCGGCCGGCAGATCATGTCGCCGCGCGAGATGTCGATCTCGTCGGCCAGCCGCACGGTCACCGACATCGGTGGGAACGCCTCGCCCACCGGGCCGTCCGCCGTCTCCACCGAGGAGATCCGGCTGGTGAAGCCGGAGGGCAGCACCATCACCTCGTCACCGGGCTTGAGCACGCCTGAGGCCACCTGGCCGGCGTACCCCCGGTAGTCGGTGACGGTGGTGGACTGCGGCCGGATCACGTACTGCACCGGAAAGCGGACGTCGACCAGGTTGCGGTCGCTGGCGATGTGCACCCGCTCCAGGTGGTGCAGCAGCGACGGCCCCTCGTACCAGGGCATGTTCTCCGATCGGGTGACGATGTTGTCGCCCTTGAGCGCGGAGATCGGCACCACGGTCAGGTCCGGCGCGTCGAGCTTCGCGGCGAACGCGGTGAACTCGTCGGCGATCCGCTCGAAGACCTCCTGCGAGTAGTCCACCAGGTCCATCTTGTTGACGCAGAGGACCAGGTGCGGCACCCGCAGCAGGGAGCAGAGGAAGGCGTGCCGGCGGGACTGCTCGACCAGGCCCTTGCGGGCGTCCACCAGGATCAGCGCCAGGTCGGCGGTGGAGGCGCCGGTGACCATGTTCCGGGTGTACTGGATGTGCCCCGGGGTGTCGGCGATGATGAACTTCCGCCGTGGGGTGGCGAAGTATCGGTACGCCACGTCGATGGTGATGCCCTGCTCCCGCTCGGCGCGCAGGCCGTCGGTGAGCAGCGCCAGGTTGGTGTACTCGTCGCCCCGGGCCGCGCTGACCGCCTCCACGGCGGCGAGCTGGTCGGTGAAGAGCGACTTCGTGTCGTACAGCAGCCGGCCGATGAGCGTCGACTTGCCGTCGTCCACGCTGCCCGCGGTGGCGAACCGCAACAGGTCCATCGGCCGGGCCTCCGGCCCGCCGGCGGGCCGGGCCTCCGCTGCGCCCGCAGCGATCGTCTCGGCGGTCATCAGAAGTAGCCCTCCCGCTTGCGGTCCTCCATGGCGGCCTCGCTGACCCGGTCGTCGCCGCGGGTCGCGCCGCGCTCGGTGATCCGGGTGGCGGCCACCTCCTCGATCACCTTCTCCACCGTGTCGGCGTCCGAGCGGACGGCCGCGGTGCAGGACGCGTCACCCACGGTGCGGTACCGCACCCGGGCCTTGAACCGTTCCTCCCCCGCCCGGGGGCGGAAGAACTCGTTGACCGCGTAGAGCATGCCGTCCCGCTCGATCACCTCGCGCTCGTGCGCGTAGTAGATCGACGGCAGCGGGATACGCTCTCGGGCGATGTAGTGCCAGACGTCCAGCTCCGTCCAGTTGGACAGCGGGAAGACCCGGATCGACTCCCCCGGGTGGTGCCGGCCGTTGTAGAGCGACCACAGCTCCGGGCGCTGGTTCTTCGGATCCCACTGGCCGAACTCGTCGCGGAAGCTGAACACCCGCTCCTTGGCCCGGGCCTTCTCCTCGTCACGCCGGGCGCCTCCGAAGAGCGCGTCGAAGCGGTGCTTCTCGACGGCCTCCAGCAGCACCGGCGTCTGGATCCGGTTGCGCATCCCGTCGGCGGACTCCCGCACCGTGCCGTTGGCGAGGGCCTCCGGCACGCTCGCCACGATCAGGTGCAGGCCCAGCTCGGTGACCCGCTGGTCGCGGTACTCCAGCACCTCGGGGAAGTTGTGCCCGGTGTCCACGTGCATGACGGGGAAGGGGATGTTGGCCGGGGCGAACGCCTTCTGGGCCAACCGGAGCATGACGATCGAGTCCTTGCCACCGGAGAAGAGCAGCACCGGGCGCTCCATCTCGGCGACCACCTCGCGCATCACGAAGATGCTCTCCGCCTCGAGCGCGTCGAGGTGGGAGACCTGGTAGGAGCGGGCGGGGGCCGTCATGACACGGCCTCGCTCGGCGTGGATCCGCTCATGGCTTCCAGACCTTTCCGGTCGGGTATCTCAAGATCAAGCGCTCAGGCTACCCGGAATGTCTCTGCAGCGCTGCAAGCAACCGAGTGGCGAGATCCTTGCGGCAGACCAGCAGGTCCGGCAGGCGCGGATCCGCCTCGTTGTATTCCAGCGTAGATCCGTCGATCCGGGAAGCGTGCAGGCCGGTGGCCGTCGCCACAGCCACCGGCGCGGCCGAGTCCCACTCGTACTGGCCGCCCGCGTGGATGTAGGCGTCCACCTCGCCGGTCACCACCGCGGCGATCTTCGCGCCCGCCGAGCCCATCGGCACCAGTTGCGCGCCCACCTCCTCGGCCAGGTCGGTCAGGAACACCGGCGGCCGGCTCCGGCTCGCCGCCAGCCGCAGCGTCCGACCGCCGCCCGAGGTCGCCGCCTCCAACGTCATCGGCGGGTACGCCGGCGGATAGTCCGTGCCGAGCACCCGGTGCTGCGCCGGCAACCCCACCGCCCCCGCCACCAGCCCGTGCGGCGTCGGCGCGTTCCGCGCCCAGAGCGCCACGTGCACCGCCCAGTCCGCGCGCCCCTCCTCGGCAAACTCACGGGTGCCGTCCAGCGGATCGATGATCCACACCCGGTCCGCGGTCAGCCGGGACAACGCCCCGGTGCTCACCTCCGCCGCCCAGGCCAGCCGCGACCCCTCGTCCTCCTCGGAGAGCACGGCGTCCCCCGGCCGCCACCGCGCCAGCTCGGTGCGGATCAGCTCGTGGGAGACCTTGTCCCCCGCCGCCTTCAACGCGCCCGGGTCCTCGAACCCCATCTCCGCGCGCAACGCCAGCAGCGCCTGCCCGGCCCGCGCCGCCAGCCATCGGGCGAACGCGCCGTCGATCATCGGAGGACTGCCCACACCACGCTCCCGTCGCCTCGCGCGGCCACGTCGCTGGTCGCGCCACGTCACGAAGGCGCAGACTACCGGCTCCTCCGTGGGTACGCCCCCCGCGCCTCACCCAGCGTGATACATGTTCTGGGTCGGCTCGACACCCTTGGTGACCACCGACTCCACCACGTCCGCCGCCCGGTCCACCAGGAACTCCAACTCCTTGCGCTCGACGGCACCGAAATCCGACAACACGTAGTCCGCCGGATCCTGCCGCCCCGGCGGGCGGCCGATGCCGAACCGCACCCGGACGTACTCCTTCGTCCCCAGCGACTTCGACATCGAGCGCAGCCCGTTGTGCCCGCCCTCGCCACCGCCCAGCTTGATCCGCAGCTGCCCGTACGGGATGTCCAACTCGTCGTGCACCGCGATCACCCGATCGGCGGGGATCTTGTGGAACTGGGCCAGCGCCGCCACCGGCCCGCCCGAGAGGTTCATGTACGTCAGCGGCTTCGCCAGCACCAGCTTCGGGCCGCCGAACCCGAGCCGCCCCTCGGCGACCTCGGCCACCGCCTGCTTGTGCCGGCCGAACTTCGCGCCCAACCGCCCCGACAGCAGGTCGGCCACCATGAAACCGACGTTGTGCCGGTTACCGGCGTACTCCCGGCCGGGATTGCCCAGGCCGACCACCAGCCACGGTCCCGCCTCGTCCGTCACGTCCCGTCCCTTCCGGTGTCACGCCTGCCCGATACGCCGGCAGGCGCCCCCGGAAGATACGGGGACGCCTGCCGGCAACGCTGCGGACCGATCAGGCCTCGGTCTTGGCCTCGGCGGTCTCCTCGCCACCGGCGGCCGGCTCGCCGGCCTCGGCGCCCTCGGACGACTCGGCGGTCACCTCGCCGACACCGGCCTCGGCCTCCTCCTCGGCGGCCTCGACCTCGGGCAGGCTCGCCTCGAGCTGCTCGGCGGTCGGGGCGGCGGTCACCGCGGCGACCTGGGTCTCCGGGTCGGCGGCCAGCTCGACACCGGCGGGCAGCTCCACGTCGGCGGCGGTGACCTGGTTGCCGGCCTCCAAGCCCTCGATCGAGGCCTCCAGGTGGTCCGGCACCTTGGTCGCGTCGGCGGTCACCGACAGGGTGTCGTGGTCGTGCACGATCAGGGTGTCCTTGGCGGCCTCACCGGTCAGCTGGACCGGAACCTCCACGGTGACCTTCTCGCCCCGGCGGACCAGCAGCAGGTCGACGTGCTCGAAGGTGTCCTTGATCGGGTCACGCTGGATCGCCTTCGGCAGCGCCAGCACCTGGGTGCCGTCACTGACCTCGATCGCGAAGAGCTGGTTGGCGCCACCCTTGCGGATCGCGGCGGCGAACTCCAGCGCGGGAAGCGCGATGTGCTTCGGCTTCTCGCCGTGGCCGTACAGCACGGCGGGCACCTTGCCGGCCCGGCGGGTACGGCGGGCACCACCCTTGCCGAACTCGGTACGGGGCTCTGCGCTGATCTTTACCTCGGACACGGGGAAACTCCTGATGCTTTCGCTGCGGCGGCTTGTCGTCTGGCGGTGCTGGGGCGAGGGGCTCGCAGGGGCTCATGCGTCATGAACGACTGCCCGGAGCACCGCGTCGATGACGGTGCCTCCGTGCGGCGCTTTTCAGCGGCCCGCCGGGCACCCTCGCCGTGGCAACCGTGCCAGTCTACCCGAGCCGCTTCCGGGGTTGCCGGCAGTCCCCCTCGGTCACGCCCACACTCCTCCGCGGGACGGCGGACGGCCGCCCGGCCGCCCCGCCATCCTCACCGGGCGACGGCGTGACCAGCCACGACGCCGCGCCGGCCCGCCACGCTCACCCCGTCAGCTCAGGCCACCGAAGAGGGTGGTCACCGACCCGTCGTCGAAGACCTCCCGGATCGCCCGGGCCAGCAGCGGCGCGATGGACAGCACGGTGATCTTGTCGAGCTGCTTCTCCGGCGGCAGCGGCAACGTGTTCGTCACCACGACCTCGCTGATCGGGCTGTTCTTCAACCGCTCGGTCGCCGGGTCGGAGAGCAGGGCGTGGGTCGAGGCGACCACGATCTCCGCCGCCCCCGACTCCTTCAGGATCTCGGCGGCCTTGGTGATCGTGCCACCGGTGTCGATCATGTCGTCGACGATCAGGCAGATTCGGCCCTCGACCTCACCGACCACCCGGTTCGCCACCACCTGGTTCGGCTTCAGCGGATCCCGGGTCTTGTGGATGAACGCCAGCGGGCAGCCACCCAGCCGGTCCGTCCAACGCTCCGCCACCCGCACCCGGCCCGAATCCGGCGCCACCACCGTCATCGGCCGACCCGCGAACTTGCGCTCCACGTACTCGGCCAGCACGTCCATCGCGAAGAGGTGATCCACCGGGCCGTCGAAGAAGCCCTGGATCTGCGCCGTGTGCAGGTCGACCGTGAGGATCCGGTTCGCGCCCGCCGTCTTCAACAGGTCGGCCACCAGCCGGGCCGAGATCGGCTCCCGACCCCGGTGCTTCTTGTCCTGTCGCGAGTACGGGTAGAACGGCAGGACCACCGTGATCCGCTTGGCCGAACCCCGCTTCAGGGCGTCCACCATGATCAGGGTTTCCATGACCCAGGTGTTGACGCCGTGCGTGACGGACTGCACCACGAAGGCGTCCGAACCACGCACCGAGTCCTTGAACCGTACGAAGATCTCGCCGTTGGCGAAGTCGTACGCGTCGGCCGGAGTCGGCGCGACGCCGAGCACCTCACCGATCTCCTTCGCCAGCTCCGGAAAGCCACGTCCGGAGAAGAGCATCAGGCTCTTGCGGTTTTCGGCGACGATGCTGCCCATGGGCCCGTCTGCTCCCGTTGGTCGGTGGTACCGGCGGCGGTGTGGGGGGACTATTCGGTTGCAGTATCCCCCGCCGTCAACCCTCCACCCACCGTCTCCGCGCCCCCGTGGATTGCCTCACCTTCGCTTGCGGAAACGGCCTCCACCGGCCCCCCTGCCGCCTGCGCCCGCTCCGCTGCCGCGGCCGACGCCGTACCCGGACGTTTACGCGCCACCCACCCCTCGATGGCACGCTGCGGTGCCCGGGTCACCCCGAGCGCACCGGCCGGTACGTCCTGACTGATCGCGCTGCCCGCCGCGACGTACGCCCCCGGGCCCACCTCGACCGGGGCGATCAGGCTGGTGTCGCAGCCGATGAAGGCCGCTTCGCCGACGGTGGTGCGGTGCTTGTTCACCCCGTCGTAGTTGACGAAGATCGTCGCCGCGCCGATGTTCGCCTTCGCGCCGATCGTCGCGTCCCCCACGTACGACAGGTGCGGCACCTTCGCGCCCGCACCCACCTCGGAGTTCTTCACCTCGACGAACGTGCCGACCTTCGACCCCTCGGCCAGCCTCGCCGCCGGCCGCAGGTACGCGTACGGTCCGACGCTCGCGCCCGGCCCCACGTCGGCGCCCACCGCGTGGCTGCGCAGCACCGTCGCCGCCGGCCCCACCACCGTGTCGACCAGCGTGACGTCCGGCCCGACCACCGCCTCCGCGCCGACCACCGTCGCGCCCCGTAGCTGCGTGTTCTGGTCGATCACCGCGTCCCGGGCCACCGTGGCGGTGACGTCGATCCAGGTGGTCTCCGGGTCGAGGATGCTCACCCCGCTGCGCATCCAGGCCTCGTTCACCCGGTCGCGCAGCAGCCGACGCAGGCCGGCCAGCTCCACCCGGTCGTTGCAGCCCAGCGTCTCCACGTGGTCCGCCGCGACGTGCACGCCCACCGGCTCGCCGGCGGAGACCAGTAGCCCGAAGACGTCGGTGAGGTACTCCTCACCCTGGTCGTTGTCGGTGGAGAGCTTGCCCAGCGCGTCCCGCAGCCGGGCCACGTCGAACGCGTAGATGCCCGCGTTGATCTCCCGCAGCGCTCGCTGCGCCGGGCTCGCGTCGCGCTCCTCGACGATCTGCTCCAGCCGGCCGTCGGCGTCCCGCACGATCCGGCCCAAGCCGGTCGGGTCGGGCACCTCGGCGGCGAGCACGGTGGCCGCCGCGCCCTCCCTCTCGTGCGCCGCGACCAACGCGACGACGGTCTCGGCGCGCAGCAGCGGCACGTCCCCGTTGATCACCACGACGGTTCCGGACGCCTCCGGCACCGCGTCCAGCGCGATCCGGACCGCGTGGCCGGTGCCGAGCTGCTCGGACTGCAGGACCGGGGTGGCGGCCGGGGCGATCTCGGCAAGGTGCGCCCGCACCTGCTCGGCGCCGTGGCCGACCACGACCACCGTGCGGTCGGCGCCCAGCGGCCCGGCGGCTGTCAGCACGTGGCCGAGCAGGGTACGGCCGAGCAGCGGCTGCAGCACCTTGGGCAGCGCCGACTTCATCCGCTTACCCTCACCGGCGGCGAGCACGACGGTGGTGCGGAGGTGGGGCTGGGGCACGACGTGGCTCCCGTCGGGAAGGCGACAGTCTCGCGGCCATGCTAACCAGACACCGACGGCCGATGGGCGGAAGCTCCCGGGAGAGGACTCGAACCCCTACAATCAGGACCAAAACCTGACGTCCTGCCATTAGACGACCCGGGACGGTCTAAACCGGACAAACCAAGTGGTTGGCTGCCCCCTACACCTTAGCGTCCCCCGGCCTGGACGCCATCGCTCATCGCCGTCATGATCCGTTCGATCCTCCCGTGCCTCCGACTCGACCTCGGCACCTCGACGCCGAGCGACCGGCGCCTCACCCACCACCCGGTCGCCACCGGCACGTCACGACGCCCGCACGACAGCGCATTCATTCATCTGGGCAACTGTTCACCGCGCCGGGGCGGCGGCCTAAGTTACGGTGACGTAGGCGTAATCTTCCTGCTGCGAGGTGCCATGTCGACCTCTCTGACGCAACCCGCCGGCACCGGGCCGAAGCCGCTCACCCAGGGCCCGCAGTCCAGGGGCATCCTGGTGGCGCTCTGGGCGTTCGTGGTCGTACCCTTCCTGGCCCTGGTCGCCGCGGCGCCGGTCGCCTGGGGCGGTTGGTTGAGCGCCACCGACGTCGCCGTCGCCGGCTGCTGGTATCTGGTCTCCGGCCTGGGCATCACCGTCGGCTACCACCGTTACTTCACCCACGGCTCGTTCAAGGCGTCGCGCCCGCTGCGGATCGCGCTGGCGGTGGCGGGTTCGTTCGCGGTCCAGGGCGAGATCATCCAGTGGGTGGCCGACCACCGACGCCACCACGCCTTCGCCGACCTCGACGGCGACCCGCACTCGCCGTGGCGTTACGGGGAGACCGTCCGGGGGTTGGTGAAGGGTCTCTTCCACGCCCACGTCGGCTGGCTCTTCGGCCGGGAGTTGTCCAACCGGGCGCGGTTCGCCCCGGACCTGCTCGCCGACCGCGACACCCGACGGGTGGACCGGCTCTTCCCGCTGCTGGTCGTCGTCTCGCTGCTCGGGCCGGCGGCGATGGGCGGGCTGCTGACGTGGTCCTGGTCGGGGGCGCTGAGCGCGCTGTTCTGGGGCGGTCTGGTCCGGATCTCGCTGCTGCACCACGTCACCTGGTCGATCAACTCCATCTGCCACGTGTACGGTGAGCGGCCCTTCGCGATGCGACCGGGCGACCGCGCGTCGAACTTCTGGCCGCTGGCGCTGCTGTCCTTCGGCGAGAGCTGGCACAACCTGCACCACGCCGATCCCACCAGCGCCCGGCACGGGGTGTTGCGCGGCCAGGTGGACGTCTCGGCCCGGGTCATCTGGCTGCTGGAGCGGGTCGGCGCGGCACGGGACGTGCGCTGGCCGAAGCCGGAGCGGATCGCGGCGAAACTGGCGCGGCCGGCCGAGCCGCGGTAGCACGGACGGCGCCTGTCGGGGTCGCCTGGCAGGATGTCCGGAGTGGCCGACGAGGACGGACACCCCGAACGAACATCCCACGACAGGGCGTCACCGAGCGCCGGCGAGGTGACGGCATGACGGACGGAAGCACCGCCGGGCGGCGCCGGGCGGCGACGGCGGCCACGAAACCGGCGTCGCGGGTGCGGATGTCGGCGGCCCAGCGCCGCGAGCAGCTGATCCTGATCGGCCGGCAGATCTTCGCCGAGAAGGGCTTCGACGCCACCTCGATCGAGGAGGTGGCGTCCCGCGCCAAGGTCTCCAAGCCGGTGGTCTACGAGCACTTCGGCGGCAAGGAGGGGCTGTACGCGGTGGTGGTCGACCGCGAGGTGCGGGCCCTGCTGGACCGGATCACCACCGCGCTGACCGCCGGGCACCCGCATGAGCTGCTGGAGCAGGCGGCGCTGGCCCTGCTGACCTACATCGAGGAGGAGACCAGCGGGTTCCGGGTGCTGGTCCGCGAGTCGCCGCTGATGTCGGCGACGGGCAACTTCAGCAGCGTGATGAACGACGTCGGGCACCAGGTGGAACACATCCTGGGCGCCGAGTTCTCCAGCCGGGGGTACGACGCGAAGCTGGCCGAGTTGTACTCGCAGGCGCTGGTGGGGATGGTGGCGTTGACCGGCCGCTGGTGGTTGGAGGTACGCAAGCCGCGCAAGGAGACGGTGGCCGCGCACCTGGTCAACCTGGCCTGGAACGGGTTGTCGCACCTGGAGGCGAAGCCGGAGTTGATCATCCGTCGACGGGGCTGAGCCCGCCGGGGCGGGACCGGCGGGTCAACGGCTGCCGGCCCCGGAGACCGGGTGCCGGCGGGTGCGCCGTTCCTCCTCGGCGTGTTCGTCGGTGCCGACCTTGTCGTAGAGGCCGGTGCCGAGCAGGATCAGCCCGAAGATCATCGACACGATGACGGTCGACATGGAGAAGTTGAGGAAGTTGGCGGGCGTCTGTAGCACGGCCATCATCAGCAAGCTGGTGACCAGGAAGACCGCCCCGGCGGTCAGGTTCATGTAGTGGCCGAGGTTGTTCCGGCGGGACGCGCCGATGAGCAACACGGCGCCGAAGAGCACAGAGGCCAGCGAGAACGCCAGGTTGGTACGGAGCCCCAGGGCGAAGTTCGCGTCCCGGTCGAACAGCGGGTCCCCCCAGGTGAGGAAGACACCCCACACACCGAAGACGAGGATGTAGAGGCCCACGAGCCCGGCGAGCGCCCGGTAGAGCGGGCGCGCCGGGTGGTTCAACGGTAGGTGCACGACAACCCCTTTGTCCAAGCTGACCGCTTGAGGGGAATTGTCCATCCAGCCGGGGGCCGATGTCCGTCGAACCGCCGGGCAGGCCGGCACCACACCGTCGGGCTCCCACGCCGGGAAGCAGGCACGGCCAGAGACGGTCGATCCCGTCCCGCCTGCGGCGGGGCGGGATCGGGGCCCGGTTTCGCCGGAACTCAGAGCACCAGGCGGGCCTTCTCGAAGGCCTCCTGCTCCTCTTCGGTGCCGACCTTGCCGTACATGCCGACCATCAGCAGGACGAGGCTGAGCGTCAACACCACGATGTCGGTGACGATGGTGAAGTTGAAGATGTTCGCGTCGGTCTGGAGGAACGCCAGCGACGCCAGGCCGATCACCATCAGGGCGTACGCCAGGAACTGGTTGATCGCCACGTCGATGTTGCGGCCGATCGCGATACCGGCCAGCACCACGCCGCCGAGGACGATGCTGACCAGCGAGTACCCGAGGTTCGTGCCCTGGCCGAGGACCTTGGTGTCATCCTGGGCGAAGAGGTCGTTGCCCAGGCTCGCGATGACACCGAGCACACCGAAGACCACGAAGTACAGGCCGACAAGCCCGCCGATCGCCCGGTAGACCGGCCGCGCGGGGTGGTTGACGGGGGTATGGGCCATGGCTGAGTCTCCAACGCCGTTCGGATGATGAGAGGTCGACGACGATTGTCCCGCATCGCGCCGTGTGACGCCGCACACGGCCCCCGGTGGCCGGCGGGCCGTCCGGTCGGCCGTCAGAGCGGCGGGATCTCGTCGGCCAGGAGCAGCCAGGTCTCCTCGGTCCGGTCGCGTTCGGCGCGTACCTCCTTGAGCTGCGCGTCAAGTTCGGCGACCTTCGCGTAGTCGGTGGCGTGCGCGGCGAGCTGGTCGAGCAGCGTCGCCTCCCGCTGTTCCAGCTTGCCGATCTGCCGTTCCAGCCGGGTCAACTCCTTGCGGGCCTGCCGGGCCTCGGCGGCGGACATGCCGGCGCCGGTGGGGGCCGCCCCGGCGACGTCGGCGAGGGCCTTGGCCGGTAGGTCCGCCCCGGCGGCACGGGCCAGGTACTCGTCGACGCCGCCGGGCAGGTGCACCAGCCGGCCGTCGCCGAACATCCCGTACACGCTGTCGGTGACCCGTTCGATCAGGTAGCGGTCGTGGCTCGCCACGATGATCGTGCCCGGCCAGGAGTCGAGCAGGTCCTCCAGCGCGGCGAGGGTGTCGGTGTCCAGGTCGTTGGTGGGCTCGTCGAAGAGGAGCACGTTGGGCTCCCCGGCGAGCAGCCGCAGCATCTGCAGGCGGCGGCGTTCGCCGCCGGACAGGTCACCGACCGGGGTCCAGAGCCGCCGGTCGTCGAAGCCGAAGATCTCGGCGAGCTGGGCGGCCGAGATCTCGCGGTCGCCGAGCTGCACCCGGCGGGCCACCTCCTCGACGGCTTCGAGGACCCGCAACTGGCCGGGGAGCTCGGCCAGCTCCTGGGAGAGGAAGGCGGGCCGGACGGTCGAGCCGGTGTGGAACCGCCCGCCGTCGGGGCGGGTGACCCCGGCCAGCATGCGCAGCAGGGTGGTCTTTCCGGCGCCGTTACGGCCGAGGACGGCGATCCGGTCGCCGGGCCCGACCTGCCAGGTGACGTCGTCGAGGATGGTCTTCGGGCCGGCGTGCAGGGTGACGCGTTCCAGGTCGTACACCTGCTTGCCGAGCCGGGCGGTGGCGAGCCGTTGCAGTGAGGTGGTGTCGCGCGGCGGCGGCACGTCGGCGATCAGCGCGTTGGCGGCGTCGATCCGAAACTTCGGCTTGGAGGTCCGGGCCGGGGCGCCCCGGCGCAGCCAGGCGACCTCCTTGCGGAGCAGGTTCTGCCGGCGGGCCTCGGTGGCGGCGGCCACCCGTTCCCGTTCGACGCGGGCCAGGGTCCAGGCGGCGAAGCCGCCCTCGTACGCCCGGACGGTCTGGTCGGCGACCTCCCACGTCGTGGTGCAGACCGCGTCGAGGAACCACCGGTCGTGGGTGACCACGACGAGCGCGCCCTTGCGGCCGACCAGGTGCCTCGCCAGCCAGTCGACGCCGCCGACGTCGAGGTGGTTGGTGGGCTCGTCGAGGATCAGCAGGTCGGCCTCGCGGACCAGCAGCGCGGCCAGGGCCACCCGGCGGCGCTCGCCCCCGGACATCGGGCCGACCGGCTGGTCGAGACCGAGGTGGGGCATGCCGAGGCCGTCGAGGATGGCCCTTACACCGGCGTCGCCGGCCCACTCGTGCTCGGCACCCATGCTCTCGGCCAGCCAGGCGGTGCCGAGCACGACGTCCCGGACGGTGGCGTCGGGAGCCAGCGTCAGGCTCTGCGGCAACGAGGCGACGCGCAGGTCGCGGCGGTGGGTGACCCGGCCGTCGTCCGGTTCCTCCTGCCGGGTGAGCAGCCGCAGCAGGGTGGACTTGCCGGCGCCGTTGAGGCCGACCACACCGATCCGGTCGGCGTCGTCGAGGCCGAGCGAGACGTCGGTGAGCAGCGGCCCGGCGGCGCCGTACCCCTTGGACACCCGGTCCAGGTTGACGATGTTGGCCACGACCTCACCTCCCATGGTCAGGGCGCCCCGGTGCCGGCTGGCACCTCGGGACGCCCGGCCCCAAGGGTACGCGGACCGTCCGCGCCCCGGCCTCGGCCGTCCGCCTGGACGACTCGGATTGCGGCATTCTGGGGGTATCCGGGCTGTTCGACGGCACGATGTGGGCAAACGGCGTCGACCACGCGCCCCCGGCACACCGGCCGGGACGGGGCGGTGGGCGTCAGATGACGCGGGCGCCGGGAACCGGACCGTGGGCGACCCGGACCTGCCGACACACCTCGGCCGCCGCCAGCTCGGCCGCCATCCGTCCCGCGTCCGCCGCGTCGGCGGCGAGGAAGACGCACGTGGGCCCCGACCCGGAGACGATGCCGGCGAGCGCGCCGGCCGCCTCACCGGCCTTCAGGGTCTCGGCGAGCGCCGGACGCATGGCCAGCGCGGCGTCCTGCAGGTCGTTGCCGAGGGTCGCCGCGAGCACCCGGGGGTCGCGCTGGCGCAGCGCGGCGAGCAGCGCGTCGGTGCTGCCCAGCGGCTCACCGGCGGTGCCGGCCTCGCGGAGCCGGTCCAGCTCCCGGTAGGCGGCCGGGGTGGACAGCCCGCCGTCGGCGATGGCCACCACCCAGTGCCAGGAGGTGGGGCGAGCCAGCACCGGGCTGACCGCCTCGCCCCGACCGGTGCCCAGAGCGGTGCCGCCGTGGATCAGGAACGGCACGTCGGAGCCGAGGTCGGCGGCGATGCCGGCCAGTTCGTCCCGGGACAGCCCGGTGCCCCAGAGGGTGTCGCAGGCGACCAGGGCGGCGGCCGCGTCGGCGCTGCCGCCGGCCAACCCCCCGGCGAGCGGGATCTGCTTACGCAGGTGCAGCCGGGCGTGCGGCATGACGCCGGAGTACCCGGCGAGGGCGTGGGCCGCCCTGATGACCAGGTTGGAGTCGTCCAGGGCCAGCTCGCCGGCGCCCTCGCCCTCCATGGTAAGGGTGAGCGTGTCACCTCGGCGGGCGGTGAGCTCGTCGTAGATGGAGATCGCGTGGTAGACGGTGTTCAACTCGTGGTAGCCGTCGCGACGCAGCGGCCCCACCCCGAGGTGCAGGTTGACCTTGGCGGGCACCCGGACCTTGACCGGCCCGCTGGCACCCCGCCGCCGCTGCTCGTCCTCGTCGTCCGGTCGCCAGGCCTCGGTCACGGGGCGAGGTCCCGCGGGCACAGGCGGATGTCGAACGGCTTCTCCACGATCAGCTCCTCGGCGGAGTCGACGGCCGGCTCGCACCCGCCGTCGATCGGTCGTACGCGTACACGCGTGGTGGGACGGCGCCAGCCTACTGGGCGGCGTCGGTGGGGGCGGGAGCCGACGCGGCGATCGCGGCGAACTGCTCCACGGTGAGCGATTCCCCGCGCGCGCCGGGGTCCACTCCGGCGGCGGTGAGCGCCGCGGCGGCCCGGTCCGGGCCACCGGCCCATCCGGCCAGGGCGGCGCGCAGCGTCTTGCGGCGCTGGGCGAAGGCGGCGTCGACCACGGCGAAGACGGCCTCCCGGGCGACGTCGGGGCGGGGCGGCTCGCGGCGGGTGAAGGCGACCAGCCCGGAGTCGACGTTCGGCACCGGCCAGAACACGTTGGGTGGCACCCGCCCGGCGGCGCGGGCCCGGGAGTACCAGGCGAGCTTCACCGACGGGACGCCGTACACCTTGGAGCCCGGTCCGGCGACGAGCCGGTCGGCGACCTCCTTCTGCACCATCACCAGGCCGTGGCGGAGGCTGGGCAGTTCGGCGAGCAGGTGCAGCACCACCGGCACGGCGACGTTGTACGGCAGGTTCGCCACCAGCGCGGTCGGCGCCGGGTCGGCCAGCTCGGCGGCGGTGACCCGCAGCGCGTCGGCGTGGTGCACGGTGAGCCGGGCGGCGTCTCCCCCGGCGTGCCGGGCGGCCGTCTCCGGCAGCGCGCCGGCCAGCACCGGGTCGATCTCCACGGCGTGCACGTGGGCGGCCACCGGCAGCAGGGCCAGGGTGAGCGAGCCGAGGCCGGGACCGACCTCCAGAGCCACGTCGTCCGGGGCGAGCCCGGCGGCGGTGACGATCCGGCGGACCGTGTTCGGGTCGTGCACGAAGTTCTGGCCGAACTTCTTCGTCGGGTGCACCCCGAGCCGGGCGGCGAGTTCCCGGATCTCCGCCGGGCCGAGGAGTCCGGTCACGCCCGTAGCGTAGCGGCGGGGCCGGGCCCGCTCACCACGGGCCGAAGACCCGGTCGCCGGTGGCGGAGATCGCCGCGCACAGCTCGTCCAGGTCGGCGCCGGTTGTCGCGGCCAGGGACCGGACCGTCAGCGGAATCAGGTACGACGCGTTGGGCCGCCCCCGGTGCGGCATCGGGGTCAGGTAGGGCGCGTCGGTCTCCACCAGGATCTGGTCGAGCGGGGTGAGCGCGGCGGCCTCGCGCAGCGCGCCGGCGCTGCCGAAGGTGACGGTGCCGGCGAAGCTGAGCAGGTAGCCCCGGCGGACGCACTCGCGGGCGAAGTCGGCGTCGCCGGAGAAGCAGTGCAGCACCACCGTGTCGGGGGCGCCCTCGTCGTCGAGGATGCGCAGCACGTCGGCGTGCGCGTCCCGGTCGTGGATGACCAGTGCCTTGCCGTACCGCTTGGCGATGGCGACGTGCGCGCGGAAGCTCTCCTCCTGCGCGGCCCGCCCCTCGTCCCCGGTGCGGTAGAAGTCCATGCCGGTCTCGCCGATGCCCCGTACCCGGTCCCGGCCGGCGAGCGCCTCGATCTGGCGCAACGCCTCGTCCAGGTCGGCCAGGCGGGGCGCCTCGTTCGGATGCAGCGCCACGGTGGCCAGCACCGCCGGGTACCTCTCGGCGGCGTCGGCGCCCCAGCGGGAGGAGTCGACGTCGACACCGACCTGGACCAGCCGGTCCACGCCGACGCCGGCGGCCACCTGGATCGCGGCGGCGACCGGGTCGTCCTGGTCGTGACCGCGCGGCTCGCCGCCCCGGCCCAGCTCCCGCGCGGGCGCCCCGGCCTCGCTGACCGTGATGTCGAGGTGGGTGTGGCTGTCCGGCACGGGGCGGGGCAGCGGCTCCGGGGCCGGCGGGAACTCCCCGGCCCGGCGGGCGGCGCGCTGCTTGCGGGATTCGGTGCGCTCACTCATCACGGCCAGCATCACACACCGCCCGACGGTGGCGTTTCCGGGACGCCACGAACTGTTCACCCGGCTGCTATCGAGCGCGATTACTGTCCGCAGGATGACCGTCACACCCCAGGCCCGCGGCGCCGGACTGCACGTGACGTTCGAGGGCACGACGTACCCGGCGGAGGAGATCGCCCGGGGCGCGGCGTACGAGCTGTTCAGCGCCGAGGAGGCACCCGGTTTCGAGTGGGCGCCCCGGGCCGGGTCGGCGTTGCCGTGGCGCCGGTTCGTCCACGTCACCGAGGTGGGCGCGGTGCACGGAGCCGCCGAACCGGCCGAGGAGCCGGAGTCGCCGCTGCTGGTGCCGCTGCACCGCGAGCGGGGCTGGTCGTACGTGCACCAGCTCAGCCAGCAGCCGGCGGCCGCGGGGGATCCGACGCTGGTGGCGGTGCGTGCCTCGGCGGTGGTGCGGCGGGGCACCCGGATGGTCAAGGTGCTCTCCGCCGGGCAACTCGCCGGAATGGTGCGGGGCTGGCTGCCGCACGGTTTCTGCTTCCGCGAGCACGACGTGGCGCACCTGCGTACCCCGTCGGGGCTGGCGGTGCTGCGCGGCGACGGCGCGGCGGCCGGCGACGTGGCGTACGCGCTGCGCTGGCGGGCCGTCGACCCGACCGACTACGACGTGCCGGTCGGCCCGGCGCACCGGGGCCTGCCGGCGCTGCCGCCCCGGGACCGGGTCGGCCCGCCGGTGCTGGGCACCGGGTTCGTGCCGAGCAACGGGCAGCTCATTCCCGAGTTCGTCACCCGGGACTTCACCGATCTGCCGCTGCCGGCGAACGCGAGCCTGGTGGCGTACACCGCCGACGGGACGGAGGTGGTGCTCTACAGCTTCCAGGCGGAGCAGCGGGGCTGGCTGCGGATGGTCGGCCCGAGGTTCCGGCACCTGCTGGCCGGGGTGCCGGGGATCTCCCCCGACCAGGAGTACCTGCCGACCGGCGACGCGCCCCGCTCGACCCAGCTGGTCGGCGGGTACGCGGGTGTCGAGTACGAGGCGGTGGCGGACCTGCCGGGCGGGTTCCGGGTGCTGGCCGTGACGCGGGCGGCCCGGTACCCGGTGGAGTCGGTGGCCCGCCGGCTGCGGTACGCGCACTGGCGGGGCGCACGCTGCCAGGTGTTGCGGGAGGAGTCGGGCTGGCTGCGGCTGCGGCTGTGCGCCCCGGATCCGGACGCGGTGGCCGACACCGGCGCGCAGTGCCAGGAGCGGGGCGTGTACGAGGTGTGGGCACCCGGGCCGGAGGTCACCGACGACCGGGTGGTGGACGTGCCGTACCCGCTGGCATGAGGCGGGCCGCGAGGGCCGGCCTGACCGCTGCGCCTTCCTCACCGGCGGTGGCCGGGGTCCGACCGGCCGGGGCGGGCGGCGCCCGCCCCGCCGGTGTCAGCCCGCCAGCCGGGCCAGTTCCTCCTCGACGATCGACGGGTCGAGTTTGCGGAAGACCGGTCTGGGCGCGGCGAGCGGACGGCCGGCCTGCACGGGGACGGACTCCCAGCGCGCCCCGACCGTGTAGTCGCCGGTGAGCACCGGGTACGCCGGACCGCCGTCGAGGTCGTCGACCTCCTCGATGACCGGCATCGGCGCGTGCACCCCGGTGCCGCCGAGCAGCTCGTGGATCTGCTGCGCGGAGTGCGGCAGGAACGGGGTGAGCAGCGTGTTGGCGTCGCTGACCACCTGGAGGGCGACGTGCAGGATGGTGCCCATCCGGGGTTTGTCGTCCTCGCCCTTGAGCTTCCACGGGGCCTGCTCCGACAGGTACCGGTTGGCTTCGGCGACGACCTTCATCGCCTCGCCGATGGCCTGCTTCTGCCGGTGCCGGGCGATCAGGTCGCCGACGACGGCGAAGCCGGCGCGGGCGGTGGCCAGCAGCGCCTCGTCGGCCTCGGTGAGCCCGGCCGGGTCGATCGGCGGGATCGCGCCGAAGTTCTTGGCCGCCATCGAGATGGACCGGTTGACCAGGTTGCCCCAGCCGGCGACCAGCTCGTCGTTGTTGCGGCGGAGGAACTCGGCCCAGGTGAAGTCGGTGTCGTTGCTCTCCGGGCCGGCGACGGCGATGAAGTAGCGCAGGGCGTCGGCGTCGTAGCGCTCCAGGAAGTCCCGGACGTAGATGACGACCTTGCGGGACGAGGAGAACTTGCGTCCCTCCATGGTCAGGTACTCGCTGGAGACCACCTCGGTGGGCAGGTTGAGTCGGCCCCATTCACCCGGGGCGCCGTCCCGGGAGCCCTCGCCGGAGTAGCCGCTGAGCAGCGCCGGCCAGATCACCGAGTGGAAGACGATGTTGTCCTTGCCCATGAAGTAGTAACCCTTGGCGGTCTTGCCCTGCCCGTCGGCGGACCACCACTTTCGCCACGCCTCCGGGTCGCCGGTGCGCCGGGCCCACTCGATCGAGGCGGACAGGTAGCCGATGACGGCGTCGAACCAGACGTAGATCCGCTTGTCGGGTCGGTCCTGCCAGCCTTCGAGGGGGATCGGCACGCCCCACTCCAGGTCCCGGGTGATGGCCCGGGGTTGGAGGTCGTCGAGGAGGTTCCTCGAGAACCGCAGCACGTTGGGGCGCCAGCCCTCGCGGGTGTCCAGCCACTGGCGCAGGACGTCGGCGAGGGCGGGCAGGTCGAGGAAGAAGTGCTCGGTCTCGACGAACTCCGGCGTCTCGCCGTTGATCTTCGACCTGGGGTTGATCAGGTCGACCGGGTCGAGCTGGTTGCCGCAGTTGTCGCACTGGTCGCCGCGGGCGCTGTCGTACCCGCAGATGGGGCAGGTGCCCTCGATGTAGCGGTCGGGCAGGGTCCGGCCGGTGGACGGGGAGATCGCCCCGGTGGTGACCCTGGGGACGATGTAGCCGTTGCGGTGCAGCCCGGCGAACACCTCCTGCACCACCGCGTAGTGGTTGCGGGTGGTGGTGCGGGTGAACAGGTCGTAGGAGAGGCCCAGCGCCTTCAGGTCCTCGGCGATGACCCGGTTGTACCGGTCGGCCAGCTCGCGCGGGGTGACCCCCTCGGCGTCGGCCTGCACCTGGATCGGGGTGCCGTGTTCGTCGGTGCCGGAGACCATGAGCACGTCGTGGCCGGCCATCCGCATGTACCGGGCGAAGACGTCGGAGGGAACGCCGAATCCGGATACGTGGCCGATGTGGCGCGGGCCGTTGGCGTAGGGCCAGGCGACCGCGGCGAGAACGTGACTCATGACCAGCAAGCCTAGTGACCGGCCCCGGCTGCCCGCGAACCAATAGGGCGCGTCCCACGCGCACCGGCAGAACGGCGGCCCGATTTGTCGCCGACACGCGGCTTGAGCTGCACTCCGACGGCGTGGCCACGGTGTCCAATGAACGCCGTGGCGGCGAGACGCGCGGGACCCGACGAACCCTCCCCCGGTATTCCGGCGCAGGCCCCGACCGGGCCTGGCGCGGCGACCGATCCGACCCCGCGACCGCCCGGGCCGCCGGGGCCGGCCCGCGACGGCGCGCTCGCGCCGCAGCCACGGGTGCGCCCCGGGTGGGACGACCCGGCCGTCGAGGTCGAGCCGACGACCGGGGCCCCGGTCGACGCGGTACCCAGCCGGGTTCCGGTCCGCCGGCCGCGCGGGCAGCGCGCGGAGCCCGACCGCGATCCGGGTACGGCGGACGACGGCGGGTTCTGCTGGCCCCCGATCGAGGAGGTGCACTGGGACGGCACGCCCCTGCGGGAGGAGCCGAAGCAGGCGCGGAAGGCGCCGGCCGCCTCGGCGCGCACCCGCGCCCCCCGCCCACCGGACCCGGCGCGGGGCCTGGCGGTGCTGCTGGCGTTGAGCCTGGTCGCCGCCTTCTTCGCCTGGGTCAGCGCCGGGCCGTTCTGGCTGGCGGTCGGGCACGCCAGCACCGGGACGGTGGTGGTCACGGACTGCTCCGGGGGCGGCCTGACCCAGCGGTGCCGGGGCATCTTCACCGCCGACCGGGAACGGTTCCGCGTCCACGGGGTACGGGTCAGCGGGGTGCCGGACAAGCGCGGCACCGGCACGGCGTTGCCGGCCCGGATGACCGGGGCGGACGACGACACCGCGTACGTGGACACCGGCGTGGGCCGGCACCTGCGCTGGGTGCTCGGGCTGCTGGTGGTGGCCGGCTGCGGCGCCGGGATCGCCCGGGGGACGGGCGCCACCCGGCTCGCCGATCCGCGGCAGCGCCGTGGGGCCACGGCGGCGGCCTGGGCCGGCCCCGCCCTGATCACCCTCGGTTTCCTGGTCGCCGCCTGGTAGCACCGGCCCGGCTCGGGTGGCCCGGCCACCGGCGTCGTGGTCCCCTGCTCCGCCCAGGTCCACGCCTACCCGCAGCGGCTGCCGGCCCTCGCGGGCGGGTCAGCTGTGGACGACGGTGTAGACGTCGCGGCGGCGGAGGGCGTACTCGGTGGCGACCTCGGTGATGGCGTCGCGGCGGGACAGGCCGGCGGCCTCCCGCGCGGCCACCGCCGCGCGCAGGGTGTCGTCGTCGGGGCGTTCCGCCGGTCGTGCCGGCGCGCCGGCGACCACCAGGGTGATCTCGCCGCGGGGCTCTCCCTCGGCGGCCCAGTCGGCCAGCGCGCCGAGTGGCTTGCGGACGATCTCCTCGTACGTCTTGGTCAGCTCGCGGCAGAGCGCGGCCGGGCGGTCGGCGCCGAACGCGGTGGCCAGGTCGGCCAGCGCGCCGGCGATCCGATGCGGGGCCTCGAAGAAGACCAGGGTGCGCTCCTCGGCGGCGAGGGCCCGCAGCCGGGTCCGGCGGGACCCGGGCGTACGAGGTAGGAAGCCCTCGAAGCAGAACCGGTCGCAGGGCAGCCCGGACAGGGCCAGGGCGGTGGTCACCGCGCTCGGGCCGGGCGCGGCGGTGACCGGCACGCCGGCGTCCAGCGCGGCCCGGACCAGACGGTAACCGGGGTCGGAGACGCTCGGCATGCCGCCGTCGGTGACCAGGGCGACCGTGTACCCGGCGGTGAGCACCTCGACCAGTTCGGGGGTGCGTCGTTCCTCGTTCCCCTCGAAGTAGGAGACGATCCGGCCGGGCACGCTCACCGCGACGTCCCGGGCGAGCCGGGTGAGGCGGCGGGTGTCCTCGGCGGCGACCACGTCGGCGGTGCCCAGCACCTCGCGGAACCGCGCCGAGGCGTCGGCCGGGTTACCCAACGGAGCACCGAGCAGGACCAGCCGCCCAAGCTCGGACATTTCACCCACCAGTGACGCTCCCTCATCGACGGATGTGCCAGCACCGGCGACGACGGACACCACCGGGCACCTCCAGAGCCTACGATCGGCGGGTGACGAGTGCGGCGACAGCACAGAGCGCGGAGGCTGGTTCCGAACGGAGGACGCCCCCCACCGGGGGCGGCGGGGTCACGGCGGTCGTCCGCCGCCGGCTGGCCACCGTCGAGGCCCGGCTGGACGTGAACTCCTGGGTGGCCACGGCCGTGGTGGTGACCATCGCCGCGATTCTGCGCCTGCTCGGCCTGAGCCACCCGCCGGGGAAGATCTTCGACGAGATCTACTACGCCCGCGACGCCTACGCGCTGATCGACAGGGGCGTCGAGTGGAACTACAAGGACAACGGCCCGTCATACGTGGTGCACCCGCCGCTGGGCAAGTGGCTGATCGGGCTCGGTGAGTGGGCCTTCGGCTACCAGGACCAGGAGCACAACATCAGCGTGCCCGGCCACCTGGTGACCACCGCCCCGGAGTTCGGCTGGCGGATCGCGGCGGCCCTCGCCGGCATCCTGTCGGTGCTGATGCTGACCCGGATCGCGCGCCGGTTGTTCCGTTCCACCACCCTCGGCTGCGCCGCCGGCCTGCTGCTGGCGCTGGACGGTTTCCACCTGGTGCTCTCCCGCACCGCGCTGCTCGACATCTTCCTGCTGCTGTTCGTGCTGGCCGCCTTCGGCGCCCTGGTGCTCGACCGGGACTCCCGGCGGCGGCGCTGGGCCCGCGCGCTGGAGGACGGGCTGGACCCGACCGCCCCGGGCCCCGCCGGCCGGCCCGCCGGCGGGTGGCGTACCTGGCCCTGGTGGCGGCTCGCCGCCGGGGTGCTGCTCGGTTGCGCGGTCGCGGTGAAGTGGAGCGCGCTCTACTTCGTGCCGGCGTTCGGCCTGCTGGCGTTGCTGTGGGAGGTCGGCGTGCGCCGCTCCGCCGGGGTACGCCGGCCGTGGCGCGACGCGCTGCTGGACGAACTGCCCTGGCTGGTGCTGGCCGGGTTGCTGCTGGTCGTGACGTACGTGGCGACCTGGTCGGGCTGGCTGCTCAGCGACGACGGCTACTACCGGCTGGCCGAGCGCTACCCGCACACGCCGGGGCTGAGCGACACCCCGGTCATCGGGGCGCTGAACAACCTGTTCGAGTACCACAAGGCGGCGTTCGACTTCCACACCGGTCTGGAAAGCAGGCACAAGTACCAGTCCTGGCCGTGGCAGTGGCTGCTGCTCGGCCGCCCGGTGGCCTTCTACTGGTCCGGGGGAGGCGTCTGCGGGGCACCGAGCTGTGCGGCGGAGATCCTGCTGCTGGGCACGCCGCTGCTCTGGTGGTCGTTCCTGCCGGCGCTGGCCGCCACGGCCTGGCTGGGCATCGCCCGGCGGGACTGGCGGGCCGGGGCGATCCTGCTCAGCGTCGCGGCCGGGCTGCTGCCGTGGTTCTGGTTCGCCCTCGACGGCCGGACGATGTTCTCGTTCTACGCCGCCCCGGCGCTGCCGTTCCTGGTGCTGGCGGTGGTGTACGTGCTGGGTGCGATCGTCACGCCGACCACCCCGGAAGGGGCGGCGGCGGACCCGGAGCAGGGGGCCGACCAGCGCCTGGTGGGTGGTGTGATCGTCGGCGCGTACGTGCTGCTGGTGGCGCTCTGCTTCGCCTACTTCTATCCCGTCTTCGTGGGCAACACGCTTCCGTACCAGGACTGGTCCGCCCGGATGTGGCTGGACGGCCGCTGGATCTGACGGTGGGGGAAACGCCTGGTCACGGGCCGGACACCCGGAGGCACACATGAAGCACGCCCCGATCGCCTGCCACGGGGGAAGCGGGCGATTGGGGCGTGCAAGACAAAGCTTAGCCACGGTTGGGCAGCGGCACAACGGGTCGACTTGGGTCAGATTTCTGACGGATGCACGGGCGAGCAAAAGGTTTACATCCGGCATCTAACGGACAGTTATGGATCACTGACGGTGCGCCCAGACCGGTCCGCGCCGGAGGCCACGCGACCCGGATGACCGTCCGAAGTGGATGCCCCCTACACTCCGCCCGGTGATCAACTTCAGACGATCAACGGCCGTCCTGGTCGGGCTGCTGACGACGACCGCGCTCACCGGTCCGGCGCCGGCCACGGCGGACCAGGAGACACCCGCCGAGCCGCCGAAGGTCGAGCTGGTGCTCGACGTCAGCGGTTCGATGCGGGCCAACGACATCGACGGGCGTAGCCGGATCGCGGTGGCGCAGCAGGCGTTCAACGAGGTGGTCGACGCGCTGCCCGAGGAGACCCAGCTCGGCATCCGGGTGCTCGGCGCGACCTACCGGGGCAGGGACAAGAAGCAGGGCTGCCTGGACACCCAGCAGATCGTCCCGGTCGGCCCGGTGAACCGGGTGCAGGCCAAGGCGGCGGTGGCCACCCTGCGTCCCACCGGGTTCACCCCGGTCGGATTGGCCCTGCGCGAGGCCGCCAAGGACCTCGGCACCGGCAGCACCGCCCGACGGATCGTGCTGATCACCGACGGCGAGGACACCTGCGCCCCGCCGGACCCCTGCGAGGTGGCCCGGGAACTGGCCGCCCAGGGTACGAAGCTGGTGGTCGACACCCTCGGCCTGGCCCCCGACGAGAAGGTCCGGCGGCAGCTGCTCTGCATCGCCGCCGCGACCGGCGGCACGTACACCGCGGCGCAGAGCGCCGACGAGCTGACCGGCCGGATCAAGCAGCTCGTGGACCGGGCCAGGGACACCCACACGGTTACGCCGACCGTGGTCGCCGGCCGGTCCGCGTGCGACGGCGCGCCGCTGCTCGGCCCCGGCGTCTACCGCGACCGAGAGGCCTTCTCCGAGCACCGCTGGTACCGGGTGCCGGTCCGTCCCGGGCAGGAGCTGCGTGCCTCGGTCAGCGTGGCGCTGGACCGCCCGGTGAACCGGGACCACGGGGTGCTGCTGCGGGCCACCGCCACCGACGGCCGGGAACTGGTCCGTGGGGTGGACGCCGGCAGCGGGCGTACCGACGTGGTCTCCGCCGGCCTGCGCTGGTCGGCCACCGAGGACCGGACCGACGAGGCGGACCCGACGCCGGAGGCGAGCACCGGCACCATCGCGGCCACCACGGTCTGCCTGGTGGTGAGCAACTCCTTCGCCCCCCGCCCCGGCACCCGCGCCACCCCGGGAATGCCGGTCGAGCTGATGATCGACGTGGTCGCCTCCTCCCCCGCCCCGGCCGCGCCCGACCTCGGGCGGGGCTGGGTGCTGCTGGTGCTGCTGACCCTGGCCGGCCTGCTCACCGGCCTGGCCGCCGGCCTGCTCACCCGCTGGTGGGTGGCCACGTGGAGGGAGAACTGAGGATGCGTACCCCGACCGCCTGGACCGGCGCGGCACTGGCCGCCGCCGGGATGGCCCTGCTGGCCGCTCCCGCGCCCGCCTCGGCCGCGCCCACCCCCTCACCCGGCGCGACCCCGGTCACCCGGGCCGGGACGTCCTTCCTGACCGCCACCGGTGTCGCGACCGGTCAGCCCGTCCGGGTGGACGCCTCCACCGGCGACCATCTCTACTGGTCGTTCCCCGCCTCGGCCGGCGAACGGCACGAGATCAGCGCGACGGTGACCTTCCCGAAGGCCCGCAGTGGCACCTCCACCTGGACGGTGGAGGTCTTCGACGGCCTGCGCCGGCGGCAGTCCTGCACGGCCGGGGCGCAGACCCCCACCGTGGCCGCCGCCGCCGGCAGCGTGTCGCTCGGCTGCACGCTGCGGCAGGTGCGTTCCTGGGCGGAGCCCTGGTCGGCGGACCCACTGCCGGGCACCTACTACGTCCGGCTATCGGTGACCGAGCTGCCCGAGGCCGACCTCGGCCTGCCGATCGACGTGGACCTGCTGGTCGGCGCGGACGGCGAGGGCTCCCGGGACGACGGCGAGCTGGAGGCGCCGCTGGTGCCGAACACGAAGGCGGGCACGGTGCTGGCCGCCGAGCCGACGGCCGCCCCCGTCGAGGAGGAGACCGGAATCTTCGACTGGCTGCCCGACCTCGGCTCGCGGTGGATCTGGAGCACGGTCGGCGGCGCCCTCGCGGCCGTCGCCGGTGTGGTCGGTTTCGCGCTCACCCGCCGTCCCCGCCGCCCCTGACCCGCCACGCCGGTGGCCGCCCACCCGGGGTGGTCACCGGCGCCACGCGAGACGCACCCTCCGCCGTCACCCGGTTGCGGTACGTTGGCCAGCCATGGCGGTCGGGAACGTACCTGCCGTGGTCGTACCGGAAGGGAGCCGTGATGCGTGACCTGCTGCCGCCGACCGTGTCGGTCGTGGTGGCCGGGCCGGCGGACTGGACCGGGGAGTTGCTGACGGCCGAGCGCTCCGGGCTGGGCGAACGGGCGGTGCAGAGCCGCCGGCGGGACTTCACCGCCGGCCGGGTCTGCGCCCGGCGGGCGCTGGCCGGCCTGGGGCTGCCGGCCGTGCCGGTGCCCGCCGCAGCCGACCGCTCCCCGGTCTGGCCCGCTGGCGTGGTCGGCACCATCACCCACACCCACGGCTACTGCGCCGCCGCGGTCGCCCGAGCCACCGACGTCCGGTCGGTGGGAATGGACGCCGAGCGACACCGGGAGCTCAACCCGGGGGTACGCCGGCTGATCTGCCGCCCCGAGGAGGAGGAACGGCTGGCCCGGTTGCCCGTCGGCGTCTGGTGGCCGCTGGTGCTGTTCAGTGCCAAGGAGACCGTCTACAAGGTCTGGCACCCGGTCGTCGGGTCCTGGTTGGACTTCCGGGACGCGACCGTCGAGCTGGATCCGCAGGCAGGGACCTTCACCGCCCGGATCGATCCGGCACGGGTGGCGGCGGCCACAGTGGCCGACCCGCCCGCCGTGATCAGCGGCCGGTTCGTGGTCGAGGGTGACCTGGTCCGCACGGCGGCGGTGCTGCCGCACTGACCGATCGGCCCGCTCCGGACACCGAACGGCCAGGTCGGACCCGAGACATTCCCGGCTCGCCGACACCCACTAGCGTCGGGTGGTTCGTGACGTGACCGACGTGCCGAGGAGTACGGTGAGCCAGCCCCAGCCCCCTCACGGGCCGCAGGATCCGAACCAGCCGCCCGTGGACCCGTTCCCCACGGGCCCGGTGCCGCAGTACCCCACCGACCCGACCGCACCGCCGCCGGTTCCCGGCACCCCGTTCGCCCCGATCGACCCCACCACCCCGCAGCCGCCGGTATCCGGCACGCCGTACCCGCCGATGTCGGGTGTCGGGCAGCCACCGGTCTCCGGCACGCCGTACCCAGCGGCCTACGATCCGAACGCCTCGATGCCGCCGGTGTCGGGCACCCCGTACCCGCCGGTCTCCGGCGGCGGCTACCCGCCGCCGGTGTCGGGCGGCTACCCGCCGGTGTCGGGTACGCCGTACCCGCCTTCCGGCGGTGGCTACCCGCCGCCGCCGTCCGGGCCGTACCCGCCGGCACCCGGTCAGCCGCTCGGTCCGCCGGTGCGGTCCGGCTCGAAGAAGACGGTGTGGATCGTCGTCGGCGTCGTGGTGGCGGTGCTGCTCCTGCTCTGCTGCGGCGGTGGGGTGGCGGCCCTCGTCACCGTCGGCAACGAGGCGGAGAAGAAGGCCAGGGAGATCGAGCGGTCCCTGCCCACCCCGAATACGACCACGCTGCCGGAACTGCCCGGCGCAAGGCCCTCCACCGGCGCGCCGGACGACGGCGAGACCTTCGATATGAAGCCCGGCGACACGCTGGTCATCGAGGACGACGACGGCATCATCGAGATCACCGTGCGCAGGTTCAGCACCTTCACCAAGGCCTGCCGCTCGTACGGCCGGCCGCCCGAGAAGGGCATGTTCCTGGTCGCGCACGTCACCGCCACGGTGACCGAGGGCAAGGGGTCGATCAACCCGTTCTTCTTCAAATGGGTGGCCGAGGACGGCACCACCAGCAACGGCATCTCCGCGGCGCTCTCCGGCTGCGGCGGCGACCTGCTCGGCACCGGCAACGGCCTGCCCAGCGGCAGCAAGCGCGCCGGGGTGGTGGCGTTCGACGTCAAGAACAAGACCGGCGTCCTGGAGTACGAGCACGAGTTCGAGACGGCCGGCTCCTGGAAGCCGTGACCACCGCGCCCCGGTGAGTACGGGCCGGTCCCCCGGGCGGGGACCGGCCCGTACCGTTGCCGCCCGGCGGTGCGGGAGACCGGGGGGAGGTCACTGGGCCGAGCCGGCGAGCAGCCATCGCCGTACGGGAATCTCCAGCAGTACCCGGGTGTCGTCCGGCCGGGTTGTCGCCGCGACCTCCCAGCCCTGGTATTTGGCCGCGAACGCCCGGACGACCGCCTCCGGGAAGTCACCTCGATGCACCCGGGCGAGCCCTTCGGCCACCACCGGAGCCGTCCCGTCCTCCAGGGCCAGGGACACCCGCGGATTGGCCAGCACGTTACGCACCTTCACGCTGCGGCCGTCGCAGCCGATCCACCACGTCCGGCCGTGATGGACGAACCAGACCGGCGTCACGTGCGGCGAGCCGTCCCGGCGCACCGTACACAACCAGACGTTCCGTTCCCGTTGCAGTCGAGCCTGGACAGTCGATTCCATCGGAACATGGGATCACACCGGGGCGAGCGCGTGTTGCTTTCGACGCTGGGACTGTCGTGGGTGGACGGCCGCCGTACCCCGCCGACCTCTCTCTCCGGTACGTGATGCGGCAGGCTGACCGAGCCGGCCGGTCGACGCCGGATGGACCACGGGGACCCGACGGAGGATCGCCATGCAGCGGATCAGGACGAGCCGGCGGACGTTCGGCAGGTTGGCCGGCACCGCCGGGTTGGGAGCGCTGGCCGGCGGTGTCCTGGTCGGATCGCCCAGCGTGGCGGCACCGACCTGGCGGGTCACCGGCAGGTCCGCGGCCTCGCTCCAGCCCTTCGACGACGCCATGCGCGGATTCATGCAGGCCCGCGACATCCCTGCCGGCCAACTGGCGGTCACCTACCAGGGCCGGCTGGTGCTGGCCCGCGGCTACACCTACAGCGAGGATGCCGGGCTCACCGTCCAACCCACCTCGCTGTTCCGGGTGGCCAGCGTCTCCAAGTCGGTGACCGCCGCCGCCGTGGCCACCCTGGCCCAGGACGGCAAGCTCGGCCTGACCACACCCGTCACCTCGCTGATCAACCTTGTGCCGCCGGCGGGGCAGCAACTGGATCCGCGGATGTCCCAGGTGACCATGTCACGTCTGCTGCAACACACCGGCGGCTGGGACCGGAGCCTCTCCGGTGACCCGATGTTCATGGACCGGACCATCTCCCGGGCCCTCGGCGTACCCATGGAACTGCACCTCGCAGACGTGGTCCGCTACATGTCCGGCCGCCCGCTCGACTTCGCCCCCGGGTCGCGGGTCGCCTACAGCAACTACGGGTACGGGCTGGCCAGGCAGGTCATCGAGAAGGTGAGCGGGCTGCCGTACGCCTCGTACGTCCAGCAGCGCCTCTTCGCACCGCTCGGCATCACCCGGATGAAGCTGGCCTGGAGCGTCGCCCCGCTCACCGGCGAGGTGCCGTACCGGTCCCAGTACACGGGCACGACCGTGCTGAACGAGACCGGAGACACCGTGCCGGCGCCGTACGGCGCGTTCAGCATGCGTTTGCAGGAGGGTAACGGCCGGTGGGCCGCCTCCGCGGTCGACCTGGCCCGCTGGGCGGCGGCCTTCGACGCCGCCGGACCGGTGTTCGACAACAGCTCGCTGAGCCGGATCTTCGCGCGACCGGAGGTCGGCGTGAACCCGAGCGGCTGGTACTACGGCCTCGGCTGGCAGGTACGGCCGGTCAGCGGCGGCACCGGACGCAACACCTGGCACACCGGTAGCCTGCCCGGAACCTCCACCCTGCTCGTCCGAGGCTCCAACGGGCTGTCCTTCGTCGCGCTGTTCAACCAGCGCGACGACGCCTCGGGTCTGAGCTACTCCACCATCGACCCGGACCTCTGGGCCGCGTCGCGTCGGGTGACCAGCTGGCCCAGCCACAACCTCTTCCCGTCCTACTTCTAGGACGACGGCGACGAGCACGATCCACGGTGCGGCGTCGAGGGCCGCGCCGGTGTGGCGTGCTGCCGCCCCGGGCGGTGGTCAGGGTTCCCAGACCGTGATGACGACCTTCGCGGGTGCGTGCCCACCTTCGAGGTACCGGAGCGCGTCGGCCGCCGCGGGCAGCGGATAGGTGCGGTCGATCACCGGCGTCAGGGCGCCGGCTTCGGCCAGTTGGCCGAGTACCGCCAACGCTCGCCGGCTCGGCACCGCGGTCAGGACCAGCAGTCGCTGCCGGACGAATCGGGACAGCAGCTTGCCCCGCAGGATCAGCCGCATCGGCCCGAGGAGGCTGCCGCCCTGGTAGGCACCACCGCCGGAGAGGATCAGCGTCCCGGTGGGGGTGAGCGCGCGCCGGTAGTCGGCCAGCGACCGGTTGCCCACGAGGTCGATCAGGACGTCGTAGCGGCGGCCGTCGGTGGTGAAGTCCTCGCGGGTGTAGTCGACGACGTGGTCGGCGCCGAGGGAGCGGACCAGCTCGATGTTCCTGGTGCTGCACACGCCGGTCACCTCCGCGCCGAACGCCTTGGCCAGCTGCACGGCGAAGGTCCCCACACCGCCTGAGGCGCCGTTGATCAGGATCCGCCGCCCCGGCCCGGCCTGCCCCAGGTCACGCACGCCCATGAGTGCGGTGACCCCGGCGAGAGGTAGTGCGGCTGCCTGCTCCGGCGTCAGGCCGGCCGGCTTCGGCGCCACCAGGTCCTCGGCGACGCTGACGTACTCGGCGAGCGCCCCGTCGACCGGGCCGAGGTCGCCGTAGACCTCGTCACCGGGCCGGAAACGGGTCACCGCCGGCCCGACCGCCTCCACCCGACCCGCGAAGTCCCGGCCGCGGATCCGGGCTCTCGGCCGCGTGAAACCGACGCTCAGCCGTGCCAGGCGGGGGTCACCCCGCATCACATGCCAGTCGTACGCGTTGACGGCGGCCGCACGCACCCGTACGAGCACCCGGTCGCCGGTGGCGGCTGGCCGGTCCACCTCCTTGAACTCCAAGGTGTCCGCTGCGCCGTACCGGTCCTGCACGATCGCCTTCATCGCCTGCCCCTTCCGACCAACACATAGGTGTACGACGTACACCATCACTATCTCGACGGTAGGCGTACGCCGTACACCTGTCAAGGGCGATATCGTCGACCCGTCACACGAGGGAAAGGCGGGCCGATGGCCGAGCAGACGGAAACGCTGCGCCGTGTCCCCCTGAACCGGGACCGGGTGCTCCGCACAGCCGTCACCCTGGCCGACGACATCGGGATCGAGTCGCTCAGCATGCGCAAGCTCGCCCAGGAGCTCGGCGTCGTGCCGATGGCGCTGTACAAGCATGTGACGAACAAGGACGAGCTGCTCGACGGCATGATCGACGTCGTCGTCCGCGAGATCGACCCACCGGAGGACGGCACCGACTGGAAGGCTGCGATCCGGCAGCGGATTCTCGCGGCGCGGCGGACCATGCTGCGGCACCCGTGGGCGTCGCGGGCGATCGAGACGCGCCAGGTCCCGACACCGGCAGTGCTCGCGTACCTGGACGCGATGATCGGCGCGTTCCGGACCGGCGGTTTCTCGGCCGACCTCACCCACCACGTCGTGCACGCCATGGGCAGCCGGATCCTGGGCTTCACGCAGGAGCTCTTCACCCCCCAAGCCGCGCCGGCCGATTCGACCGTCGTGGCCCGCGAGCTGACATCGACCTACCCCCACCTCGCGGAGATCGCCATGGCGGCGGCCCACGAGGACACGTCGGTCGTCGGGTCGGGCTGTGACGACCAGTTCGAGTTCGAGTTCGCGCTCGATCTCCTTCTCGACGGCTTCGAGCGCCTCCACGAGCAGCATTGGACGTCTGCGCCCCGCGCCCGGGGCCACCATGCCGGGCAAGCGCCCGCCCACAAACGCCGGGAGCCGGTTAGCGATCGCCCGGAATTGGGCAGGACCGGCTTCTGACCAGGGCAGGAACCGTCAACGCCTCACGGCGTTCTACACCCGTGTCCGGGCTCGGTTGTGCCGGATCTGCGTCCAATGATCATGCGGACCCCAGTTGACCGCTTCCCGTTACCAGCAGATCACGAGTGGTGCGCCTCAGTCCCGGCTGGCCACCCTAGCCTCGTCTGCACCACTCAGCACGGTATATGCATGATCGTCTTGCGATCCGCCGGGCAAGCCGCCAACCGATTCCTGCGCCCTGGGCAGCGGGACCACACAGGCAACTCATGATGCGGGCGAGAGGGCTTACCGCGACTTGCCGATCGTGGCGAAACGACCCGCCAGTCACTTCGACCATTAATTCTGCAGAATGGAAAGAACGACAAAGAACAAAACAAAAAGAACAGCGACCATTACGAACTTCCCGCCTGGCCCCAGTCCGCTGAACACTTGCCACAGCATGGTGCCGACGAGCGCGAAACCGGCAGTTGCCGGGATGGCGATTCTATAGTTCCGAACGTAAGATCGAGCGGCCACGGCAAGCATCCACAGAACAAAAACCGCCACACCACCTATACAGACGATACCCGCCAGAGTGCCGAGGAGTTCAACGAAGCCAGCAGCACGAACGGTGCCATTCCAGACAAGATATGTCAGACCCGCCAGCGCGACGGCAACAATCGCCCACATAGGCGGACGATTGTTGTGAAGATTCGGCCGACGGTACTGCCCACGACGACTCACCTGCCACCTCTTCCGCATTGTGATATCGTCCACTGTAGAGAAGAAGGCACCTTCACTCAACGTCGCGTGTCCCGCTGCTGTTCACCGACGAACAGGGCAGACGGATCCATGATCAGCGCTGGTCCCACCTGTGGCGTGGTTGGCGTAAGGCGGCGGGCTGGCCCGAGGAAAGCACGTTGCACTCCCTGTGGCACCACTTCGCGGCTCGCCTGATCCTCAGATGCCGACCCGACGGACGCGCAGAACGCGCCCTACGGCACTCCGGCATGCGAATCATGCTGGAGACCTACGTGCACTGGTGGCCCAAGAAGAAGCGTCGCCGAAACACCGTCAGCACGGCGCCTCAGGAGGCTGCGGGTAACCGCTCTGGGGTGACACTTCCCGGGCTGGATTGTGCCGGATCTGCGCCAAACAATCAATGACCAGCGTTTCCGCTGGTCATTGGCAATATGGGTGGAGCTGAGGGAACTTCAACCCCTGACCCCCTTGCGAGCGGCGGCGAGCCGGCCGGATCGGGTGTCATCCGAGGTCATCCGGCCTGCTGAGGCTCGTCGCGGTGGGATGGACGAGGTAGGAGCCGAGGTGGAGAGCCAGCGACACCGGCGCGTCGGCATACTCCGCGCGTAGCTTGCGCCTGCGGTCGGGGCAGGGCCAGGGCAGATCACAGCCGCCGCAGCTCCACACCGGCAGCACCGGTCCGTGAGTGCTCACCGCACACCGCCCAGGAACCGGGCGACGCTCGCGCGCGCCTGCCGGCTGGTCGCCCAGTCCACCTGCCAGCACGGGTACGGCGCCAGCCGCGCCCACCACGCCCGGCAGCCGACGCACATGCCGTCGAGCCCCGGCACGTGCACCGCCAGGATCACCCGCTCCGGACAGCCGGTCACCGCACACCCTCCCGCGGCCAGTGGCCCCGGTTGATCGGAACGCGGTGCCGGGTGCGGCAGGGCAGGTCGGCACCACACCGGCAGATGCGCCGCCAGTGCTGCCACGACCACACCGGCCGATGCCGCCGGCGAAAGTCAACGCGGTGGCCGACAGGTACTCGTCGTACGAGACACGCCGCACGCGCCCTCCCTCGTCGCTCACGAGGGCGACCTCCTCGCCCTCTGATCTGAGGGGCCAGCGCCTGACATGTTCCAACCGCTGCTTGACGGCACCCCACACCATCTATCTGTGCCGCTTGGGCATGCCTCGTACTGAGCAAAGCGTTGGGAGTGAGTCTCTCGTGTGGAAGGCAACGACGCGGTTGAAAGCCAGTCTCTATATAGGCCGGCGGATCGTGCGGCGCTACCAGGTAACAGCAATGGGCATCAGCCTTACCGCTCTGGGAGCAGCAACTGCGTTCAGCAATCCGCCGACCGCAGTTAGCGTCGTCGCCGCGCTCGCCGGTATCATCGTGTCCACCACCGAAGTACTTTCAAACGTGCGTCAAGCTCGGAAAATCCGCTTTCAGCGACGGGAAGCGGATGACTATCGCGACCTGTTGTCAGGACACGAAAAGGCTGGCCGAGTCGTCCGCACACCTCGAGACGTAGGCATCCAGATGGTTCGGGAAACGGAGTTTCTACGCAACAATCTGATCCCGGTTAAAGTCAACCAGGAACCGTTCACGCTCCATCCCCATATCGAGAAGTTCTCGTTGTTGTTCTTGTCTCACCGCCTGCGGCAGTCCATGATGTTCAATGGGATGACGCTAGGACTGGATGCTGACATCCCCAACGCACCGAAGAGTCCTGCAGTCTTTCGCCCTGTTGGGTACTACGACTTCGTCTCCACGAACTTGTTGTCACCCTACGATGTCGGCGAAGTTGGCCGTCAAGAACCTCTGCTTCATGGCCGTAGCTTGATCTTCGATAGCCGAGGAAACCTGCGGAACCTGTCGCTCAGCAGGCTCGCAAACGTTGTTGGCGTCTCCGTCCTGGCGTTCACGACCGAAGGTAAGTTGCTCGTGGTGTGTCAGACTCTTGACGTCGCGGGCAGCCCTGGCCTGGTTGCCCCGTCGGGCTCAGGCGCTTTGGAGCCTCGTGATCTAGCGGGCGCCGGAGCTAGCAGTCTTCAGCGAACGATCCTGAGCGGGGCACTTAGGGAACTTCGCGAGGAGTGCCACCTCGAGCAGGAAGACCTAGCAGGCGAGGCCGAGGTGATTGGCTATGGCAGGTGGGTAAGCAGAGGAGCAATGCCCGAGTTTTGCGCACTCGCGCTGCTGAACAAATCAGCAGATCAAGTCCTGCGGAAGCCGATTCGGCCTGATGAGCGTTCTTTCGTGGGCGACGTAGCGGCCATACGGTTTCCCTCAGTCCGTGACTGGTCGGCGGTAGAGCCGCTCGACCTTCTTCCGCCTACATATCGGCACGCAGTTTCCTGGCCCCTCGCCTTCAGCCTCACTTGCCTAGTTGAGAGCTTGCAAGACCCGTCCTGGGACCTAGGGAGCAAGCTCATGAGCCGTCTCAGTAGTGGCGAAACCGGCGAGGCATAACTGTTCGACAACTGCTGCTGTACTCCGCTGCTGCACAAGATCGAAAAAGGCCGTCCCCGAGTCACGGAAACGGCCTTTGAACTGGGTGGAGCTGAGGGGATTTGAACCCCTGACCCCCTCGATGCGAACTCTCGGCGAGCCGGTTGCACCGGGCTCGATGCGAGGTCAAGTGGCCTGATAACGCGCTGTTCGGTCCGGTTCGGCTGGCACGGTTGCTGTACTTCGCTGCTGTACTGCTGGCATCAGACGAGGCGCTGGCTGCGGACCTTCGGGCGCTCGTTCTTGAGGTGGCCCTGCTTGTGCTGGCGGACCTGCTCGTCCCAGACCTCCTGGTCGTAGTCAGGGTCCGGCGGGATCCACTTGTGGGAACCGTCGCTGTAGTGGAACTTCTCGTCCCCGGGCCGAAGGATGCTCACCGGGTCCAGCCGAGGAACCGGTGGTGCAGGTGACCGGCGGGGACGTGGGCCAGGTCCTGGGCGGCGTCAACGAGCTGGGCGGCCAGGTAGAGAGCAAGCAACACCGGGGCCTTGTCGTACTCCGCCAGCAGCTCCCGGTGGCGGGTCTGGCAGGGCCACTCCCCCGCACAGCCGCCGCACGTCCAGGCCGGCTTGACCGGGTGGTGAGTGGTCATCGCGGGCCGTCCTGGCTGGGCCAGTGGCCGCGGTTGATCGGGATGCGGTGGCGGCTTCGGCACGGCAGGGTCGCGCCGCAGCGGCAGATGTGTCGCCAGTGCCGCCAGGACCACACGGGCCGATGGCGACGGGCGAGAGTGAGCGCTACGGCCAGGACGTACTCGTCGTACGACACCCGCTTCATCGGCCCGCCACAGCGGCCAGGGCCGCGAACCGCCGCGTTGGGGAACTGGAAGGGCGCATTGCCGCCTCCTCGTGCCGCAGGTGTCCGGAGGCGTGGATGCCCGATCGCGGGGGATGCGCCGGACATCCACGCCGGCGAGGACGGCCCACAGCGCCAACGGGGGGAATCGACCTCCTCGGCAACCCCCCATAGGTACCGTTGGGTAGTCAAGGGCTGACGTAGGTGGTCTACTCGTGTTGCCAACCGAGGGGAACACCGTGCCACCGCGTTACCGCTACGAGCAGATCGCCGATGACCTTGCCGGACGCATCTCGTCAGGCGAGTTCCCGCCAGGCTCCAAGCTGCCCAGCCGTCGAGAGCTGATTGAGCACTACGGCGTCACCGAGCCCGTGATCGACCGCGCCATGCAGGTGCTACGGATCAAGGGGATGACCGAGACCCTGCCAGGCGTGGGCGTCTTCGTCGCCGAGTAGGCCCTCCCTACAGTCACCGGCGCGGCCTGGACCCCTCGCTTGTAAGTTCTGGGCGCGCCGTCCGGCCCCGTCCGCGCACGTCTCTGACGTCGGGCGTTGATCCGCCGCCGGCTGGCTTCGGCTCCCGCTGTTCAGCCCCTGTTGCTGTCACTGTTGCTGTCGACAACCTGCCGACTGCCTAACCGATCGGGAAGACGGATGCGTGATTCTGCGGGCATTGCCAGCAGGCAAACCCGTTGACGAGGGCTGCGATTGGAGGATGCGAGTGGCCGGGCAGACATCCGGGCCAGGCGGTGTCGCCCTCATCGAACTCCTTTTCCTGCAGCAGGTCGGCCAGCTCGACAACCGCCAGCTCCAGCTCGCCGGTTGGACGCAGGCTGCCCAGGATGCCCACGTGCGCCTGCCCACGCTTGCCGAAGCACACATGCAAGGCGTCGAGGGAGTCCAGGTACACGCCCATCGGCTGAATGACGGCGCCCCGACGGGCGAAGTCCTGCGCCACCCGGTGCACCGCGCGCTCGTAACACGCCAGAGCGCCCAGCACCAGCTCGTCATCCTCGTCGCCGTTCGGCACTGGGCCAGGCTAGTACACCTCCTGGTCCACGCCGAGCAGCCAAATCAGACGTTGAAGCGGAACTAAGAGCCACGATCGGTCTACCAGCGAGAACAGTGCAGACGCCTGGTCACCCGGCGTCTCGGGCTGCCACGACTGGTCATCGGTTGACGATGTTTGACGGCATCTTGTGCCCCGTTACCTTTTTGATCGTCCCCAGCCGGGGACTGCTCGGTCGCCTGGCCCGGTATGACTTACTGCCCCTGTCGTGTGGATGATCCGGGGGGTGTTGTCGCCGGGTCGGGTGGCGTCGGCGGACCG
>NZ_SMKD01000169.1 GCF_004348595.1 Micromonospora sp. KC723 | reverse complement strand
GGGTGGGGTGGATCAGGGCCCTACCTGGCCACGGCGGGCGGATCGGTGCCGCCGCGGCCCGGTAGGGGAATCCTCACCAGGCCCAGGCCTCGGGGCCGGGACCACCCTTCCCGACCGGCGGGAAGAGCTCGTCCAGCCGCTGGGTGGTCGCCTCGTCGATGGTGACGGTGAGCGCGCCGAGGCTGCGGTCGAGCTGGTCGACGGTACGCGGGCCGATGATCGGGGCGGTCACCCCGGGCCGGGAGAGCAGCCAACCCAGCGCCACGTCCGCCGGATCGTGGCCGAGGTCCGCGCAGAACTTCTCGTACGCCTCGACGGTCGACCGGTGCTCGGCCAGCCCGTCGGCGGACCGGCCGCTGGTGCCGCGCGCCGCGCCGCCCTCGGCCATCTTCCGCAGCACCCCGCTGAGCAGCCCGCCGTGCAGCGGCGACCAGGGGATCAGCCCCAGCCCGTAGTGCTGCGCGGCCGGGATCACCTCCAGCTCCACGTGCCGGGTGAGCAGGTTGTAGATGGACTGTTCGGCCACCAGACCGAGGAAGTTGCGCCGTGCCGCCGCGGCCTGTGCCTGCGCGATGTGCCAACCGGCGAAGTTGGACGAACCGACGTAGATCACCTTGCCCTGGGTGACCAGGGTTTCCATCGCCTGCCAGATCTCCTCCCACGGCGTGCTCCGCGACACGTGGTGCATCTGGTACAGGTCGATGACGTCGGTCTGGAGCCGGCGCAGCGAGTCCTCGCAGGCCCGGACGATGTGCCGGGCGCTCAACCCCTGCTCGTTGGGCCAGTCGCCCATCCGGCCGTACACCTTGGTGGCGAGGACCACCTTGTCGCGCCGCCCGCCGCCCTGGGCGAACCAGCGGCCGATGATCTGCTCGGTGATCCCCTCACCGGTCTGCCAGCCGTAGACGTTGGCGGTGTCGAAGAAGTTGATGCTGTGTTCCAGCGCCCGGTCCATGATGGCGAAGCTGTCCGGCTCGCTGGTCTGCGGTCCGAAGTTCATCGTGCCGAGGCAGAGCCGGCTCACCGAGAGGCCGGTGCGGCCCAGATTCGTGTACTCCATGGGACCACCCTGGCACGCCGGCACTCCGAGTGCCTCGCGTGGCCAGGGTGGCCGGCGGAGATCAGGACGACTCGCGGGCCGCCGGGCCACTGCCGAAGAGCACGTCGTCCCAGCTCGGCAGCCGCTTACGCGGCTTGCCGCCGGCCTCGGTCGACTCGCCGGCGGGCCCCGCCGAGGCCCCCGTCCGCCGCGGTCGCAGCACCGCCAGCGACGGCACGGCCGGGACCTCCTTCGGGGCGTCCGAGTCGTCGTCGAAGGCGGAACCCTGACCACCGCCGAGCAACGCCGCCGCGCCCCCGCCGACGGCCCGCTGCCGGGGCGCGTCGCCGCCGGCCAGCGCGGCCGGAGAGCGCGGGTCGAGCCCGCGCCCGCCGGTGCCGCCGAGCGGCCGGTCGAGGGAGGCGAGCAGGGCGTCCCGCCCGGCCCGGATCGGATCCCGGCCGGGACGGGACTCGGCGGCCGTCGGCAGGCCGTGCCCACCCCGGCTCGGCTCGCCCCGCGAGGGGCCGGGCAGCGCGTGGCCGCCACGCTCCGGCGCCGGCTCCTGGCCCAGGATCGGGGTGGGGCGCTCGGCGCAGAGATACTGCGCCATGTCGTCGTGCGGGGTGACGTGCTGCCGGGTCTTGTCGAGATCCCAGACCGCCTGCGCGGTGGCCTTGCCGGACGGCCAGGTGGCGATGACCCGCCAGGTGCCGTCGTCGCGCCGGTACGCGTCCCAGGAGATCTTCTCGGTGTCGATCCCGTGCTGGGCGAGCCGGCCGTTGACCACCTCGGCGAGCGGGGTCGCCTTCTCGGCACCCTTGAGCCGGGTGCGCCGGGCGTGCTGGGCGAGCATGGCCCGCTCCTGAAGCACCGGGCCGGCGTACCGCAGGACGCGGTCGACCGGGACACCGGCGATCCGGGCGACGTCCTCGGCGGACTCGCCGGAGCGGATCCGGGCCTGGATGTCCCGTGGGGACAGGGACGGGGTCGGGTCGGCGGCGGCGGGCACCACGGACAGCGGTGCGGCGCCGGGCTCGGCGTGCAGCGCCGTGGCGATGCGTTCGTCGATGGGGAGGGCGAGCAGGCGCCCGACCTCGTCGGCGAGCACCAGAGCCTGGCCGTCCTCGGAGAGGGCGACGAAGCGTACTGGGCGCATGGCGTTGCCTCCGTCCCGCTTCGCTGGCCGTCACGCCACGAGCCGGCCACCCGGGCGTCTCGCACCACCGTACGCTCATCTACCCGAAGGTGGGGGATGCGACACCCGCATGTCGTGACTGAGCTGCGGCAATGATCACGGTGGGTGGCCGGGGTGCGCCCGGTGGCCACCCACCGTGACCGCCGGTCAGAGTCGCTCGACCACGTAGTCGATGGCGGCGGTCAGCGCCTCCACGTCGGCCGGCTCGACCGCCGGGAAGAGCGCGACCCGCAGCTGGTTGCGGCCCAGCTTCCGGTACGGCTCGGTGTCCACGATGCCGTTGGCGCGCAGCGCCTTCGCGATCGCCGAGGCATCCACCCCGTCGGCGAAGTCGATGGTGGCGACCACGTTGGAGCGCAGCGCCGGGTCGGTGACGAACGGCGTGGCCACCTCGGAGCGCTCCGCCCAGCCGTACACGGCGGCGGCGCTCTCGGCGGTGCGCTTGGCCGCCCAGGCCAACCCGCCCTGGGCGTTCATCCAGTCGGTCTGCTCCGCGGCCAGGAAGATCGTCGACAGCGCCGGGGTGTTGTACGTCTGCTCCAGCCGCGAGTTGTCGATCGCGGTGACCAGGTCGAGGAAGGCCGGGATGTAGCGGCCCGACTGCTTGATCTCGGTGGCCCGGGCGATCGCCGCCGGCGACATCAGGGCCAGCCAGAGGCCACCGTCGGAGCCGAAGCACTTCTGCGGGGCGAAGTAGTAGACGTCGGTCTCGCCGACGCTGACCTCCAGGCCACCCGCGCCGGAGGTGGCGTCCACCAGCAGCAGGGAGTCCTCGTCGGCGCCGGCTACCCGACTGATCGGCACCGCGACGCCGGTCGAGGTCTCGTTGTGCGGGGTCGCGTAGACGTCCACGCCGGCCTCGGCGACCAGGGCCGGGGCGCTGCCCGGCGCCGACTTGCGCACGGTCGGCTCGCCCAGGAAGGGCGCGTCGGCGACGGACTTGGCGAACTTCGCGCCGAACTCGCCGAAGCTGGCGAACTGGGCCCGGTCCCGGACCAGGCCGAAGGTGGCGACCTCCCAGAAGGCGGTGGTGCCGCCGTTGCCGATGACCACCTCGTAGCCCTCGGGGAGGGAGAAGAACTCGGCGATGCCGCGACGGAGCCGGGCCACCTGGTCGCGAACGGTCTTCTGCCGGTGCGAGGTGCCCAGGTAGCTGGTCGCCACGCCGGCGAGAGCGGAGACGGCCTCCGGACGGACCTTGGACGGCCCGCAGCCGAACCGCCCGTCGGCGGGCTTGATGTCGTCAGGGATCCGGATGGTCGGTGCGTCAGCCACGGTTGTCTCGATCCTTCCGCGTGGGCGAGGGCGGGCCCGGTCCGGCAGCGCTGCCGGCCTTCATCCTCGCACCCGAACCGGCCCACCCGGCCGTCGGTCCCGGCCCGGGGGCTGAGTCGTGCGCCACAGGGAGGTCCCCCGGCGGCGTGGCCGGTCGGCGGACCGGTGAGAAGCGCCACACCGGGCGCGCGGAGGCCCCGCCCGGCACGGGCGGGGCCTCTTCGGGTACCGGTCAGACGCCGTGCGGGATGGCATCCCAGCCCTCGACCTCCTGCGGCTTGCGGGTGCCCGGTCCGACGTAGCGGGCGGACGGCCGGACCAACCGCTGGAGCTTCTTCTGCTCCAGGATGTGCGCGCTCCAGCCGCCCATTCGGGCGCAGGTGAACATCGAGGTGAACATGTGTGCCGGCACCTCGGCGAAGTCCAGCACCACGGCCGACCAGAACTCGACGTTGGTGGCGAGCACGCGGTCCGGGCGGCGGGCCTGGAGCTCGGCCAGCGCGGCCTTCTCCAGCGCCTCGGCGATCTCGAAGCGCGGCGCGCCCAGCTCCTTGGCGGTGCGGCGCAGCACGCGGGCGCGCGGGTCCTCGGCCCGGTAGACCCGGTGGCCGAAGCCCATCAGCCGCTCGCCCCGGTCGAGCACGCCCTTGACGTACCCCTCGGCGTCGCCGCTGCGCTCGACGGCCTCCAGCATGGTGAGCACCCGGGAGGGGGCACCGCCGTGCAGCGGGCCGGAGAGGGCGCCGATGCCGGAGGAGATGCAGGCCGCGGCGTCGGCGCCGGTGGAGGCGACGATCCGGGTGGTGAAGGTGGAGGCGTTCAGGCCGTGCTCGGCGGCCGAGATGAAGTACGCGTCGACGGCCTTGACGTGCCGCGGGTCGGGCTCCCCCCGCCAGCGCTTCATGAAGCGCTCGACGATCGTCTCCGCCTTGTCGATCTCCTTCTGCGGCACGGCGGGCAGTCCCAGGCCGCGGGCGGACTGGGCGACGAAGGAGAGCGCGGTGACCGAGACCCGGGCCAGGTCCTCGCGGGCCTGCTCGTCGGAGATGTCCAGCAACTGCTGGAGACCCCAGTACGGGGCCAGCATGGCGACCGCGGACTGCACGTCGACACGGATGTCGCCGGAGTGCACCGGCACCGGGAACGGCTCGGCCGGCGGCAGGCCGGGCCCGAACCGCCCGTCGACCAGCAACGCCCAGACGTTGCCGAAGGAGACCTGACCGATCAGATCCTCGATGTCCACGCCGCGGTAGCGCAGCGCGCCACCCTCGCGGTCCGGTTCGGCGATCTCGGTCTCGAAGGCTACGACGCCCTCCAGGCCCGGTTTGAAGTCGGACATGTCGTCTCCTGGGTGTGGTCGGTGCGCCCGCCGCGGGCCCGGTCCGGCCCAGCACCGTAGGCGACCGTCTGGGATGTGTTCGTGACATCTTGCCTGGTGAGTAACCGGGTGCGCGACCCGCAGGGGCTGTGCTGCGCGTGACATCCCCCCGGCTGGGCGACGGCGTCGCCTCGGCGAGACTGTCCGGTACGGGCTGGCCAGCGTCGGGGACGACGGCAGCCCGGCGGGAGGGAGAGAGAACGTGACCGGCGACACACCTGTTCCGGCGGCCATGCGCAACGAGTACGTGGCCGACGTGGGCCTGTCCGAGGCCGACCTGGCCCCCGACTGGCACACCCAGTTCGACCGCTGGTTCGCCGAGGCGGTCGCCGCGGGCCTGCCCGAGCCGAACGCCATGGTGGTCGGCACCGCCGACGCCGCCGGTCGCCCCAGCGGTCGCACGGTCCTGCTCAAGGGCTACGACCTGGAGGGCTTCGTCTTCTTCACCAACCACGACTCGCGCAAGGGCGTCGAGGCCGCCGTCAACCCGTGGGCCAGTCTGGTCTTCCCCTGGTTCGCGATGCAGCGGCAGGTGGTGGTCGCCGGGCGGGTCGAGCGGCTGGACCGGGCCCGGAGCGAGGCGTACTTCGCCGGCCGGCCGCGCGGCTCCCAACTCGGCGCCTGGGCCAGCACCCAGTCCCGGGTCATCCCCGACCGGGCCGCGCTGGACGCGGCGTACCGGGCGGCGGCGGAGCGCTTCGCCGAGGTGGAGCCGATTCCGGCGCCGCCGCACTGGGGTGGGCTGCGGGTACGCCCGGAGACGGTGGAGTTCTGGCAGGGCCGGGCCAGCCGGCTGCACGACCGGTTGCGGTTCCGGCATTCCGGCGGCGGCGAGTGGGTCGTGGAGCGGTTGGCCCCGTGACCCCGCCCGAGGCGGCCCGGGGGTGGGTCGCGCGCCGCTGGGCGATCGACCTGCGCCCGCTGCGGGTGCCGGCGTACCGGCGGATCTGGCTCGGCAACACACTCGCCATGTTCGGCTTCCAGCTGACCGCGATCGCGGTGCCGGTGGAGATGTACGCGCTGACCGGGGACTCGCTCTGGGTGGGGCTGCTCGGCGTCGCCGGCTTCGCCCCGCTGCTGGTCTTCGGGCCGTGGGGCGGTGCGGCGGCCGACGCCCGGGACCGCCGCCGGGTGTTGCTGGTCGGCTCGGTGCTGCTGTGGGCGTCGATGCTGGGTCTGCTCGGGCACGCGTTGCTCGGCACCGGCCACCCGGTGGCGTTGCTGGCCCTGGTCACCGTGCACTCCACCGCGTTCGCGATCAGCTCGCCGGCCCGGTCGGCGATCCTGGCCCGGCTGCTGCCGCCCGAGCTGGTACCGGCGGGCAGCACGCTGAACTACACCACCTTCACGGCCGCCTCGGTGGCCGGGCCGCTGGCGGCGGGGCTGATCTTCGCGGCCTTCGGCGACGGTCCGGGTCTGCCGGTCGCGTACGCGCTGGACGCGGTGCTCTTCACCGGGTTGGTGGTGGCCACCGTGCGGCTGCCCGCCATGCCGCCGGCACCACCGATCGAGGGGGAGGTCCGTCGCGGCGGTCTCGCCGGCATCCTGGACGGGTTCCGCTACCTGGCCGCCACGCCGGTGCTCCTGCTGTCGTTCGCCGTCGACCTGATCGCGATGATCCTGGCGATGCCGCGGGCGCTCTTTCCGGAGGTGGCGCACGAGCGGTTCGGTGGCGGTGCGACGGTGGGCTGGTTGTACAGCGCCATCGCGATCGGCGCGATGCTGGGCGGCCTCACCTCCGGCTGGATCGGTCGGCTGCGTCGGCAGGGCGTGGCGTTGGTGCTGGCGGTGGTCGGCTGGGGCGTGGCGATCGCGCTGGCCGGGCTGGCCCGGCAGCTCTGGCTGGTGGTGCTGCTGCTCGCCGTGGCCGGGTCGGCCGATCTGGTCAGCGCGGTGCTGCGCCAGTCGATGTTGCTGAGCTACGCGCCGGACCGGATGCGCGGCCGGCTCCAGGGGGTCAACACGGTGGTGGTCGCGGGCGGGCCGCGCCTGGGCGACCTGCGGGCGGGGGCGATGGCGGCCGGGTTCGGCTCCGGCGTGGCCTGGGTCGGCGGCGGTTTGGCCGCGGCGGCGCTCGTCGTCGTGCTGGTGACGCTCTTCCCGGCGCTGCTGCGCTACCGGGCGACGGCCGCCGGCCGGAACTGAGCCGGCGGTCGGGGGTGGGGCCGGGGCGGCGCACCGGCAGGTGAGACGCCGGCGAACCGGTCCGGCGCCCGGCCCTGGGCAGGGACTAAGGTCGCGAGCATGGAGAATGTCGCGCCGCGCCCGCCCTCGGGTGCACAGTGGACCATCGCCGCCGACGGGCACGAGGCGGTCATCGTCGAGGTGGGCGGTGGGCTGCGGTCGTACCGGTGTGACGGCGTGGACTTCGTCGACGGGTACGAGGCGGACGAGGTCTGCCCCGGTTCGGCGGGTCAGGTGCTGGCGCCGTGGCCGAACCGGATCCGGGACGGGGCGTACGCCTTCGGTGAGCGGTCCCTGCAACTCGACCTGTCCGAGCCGTCCCGGCACACCGCGATCCACGGCCTGGTCAACTGGGTCCGTTGGGAGCTGCTGGAGGAGTCGGCGGACGCGGTCACCATCGGGTACGACCTGCCGCCGCAGCCCGGGTACCCGTGGGCGCTGCGGCTGCGCAGCCGGTGGAGCGTGGGCGCGGACGGCCTGCGGGCCGAGCACGAGGTGACCAACACCGGTGCGGAGGTGGCGCCCTTCGGTTTCTCCGTGCACCCGTACCTGCGCGTGCCGGGGGTGCCGGTCGACCAGACGGCGCTGCGGGTGCCGGCACGGTCCCGGGTGCTGCTGGACAGCCGGCTGCTGCCGGTCGGCGCGACCGCGGTGGCCGGCACCGAGTACGACTTCACCGAGCCCCGGCCGATCGGCGACGCGGTGCTCGACCTGGCCTTCGGCGACGTCGTCCGTGACGATGACGGCGGGTCGGCGGTGACCCTGGCCGCCCCGGACGGTTCGGCGGCTCTGCACATCTGGGCGGACCGGGAGTTCGGGTGGTGGCAGGTCTACACGGGGGACACCCTGACCGGCGATCGGTTCCGCCGCTCGGTGGCGGTGGAGCCGATGACCTGCCCGGCGGACGCGTTCCGGTCCGGCAGGGATCTGATCGCGCTGAAGCCGGGCGCGACCTGGCGGGGCGTCTGGGGCCTGCGGCCCGGGGCCTGAGCGATGGAGTTCGCCGAGGTGGTCCGGCGGCGTCGGATGGTCCGCAACTACGACCCGGGCCGCCCGGTCCCGCCGGAGGTGGTGGACCGGCTGCTGGACCACGCGGTCCGGGCGCCCTCGGCCGGCTTCGCGCAGGGTTGGGGTTTCCTGGTGCTGGAGGCGGCGGAGGACCGGGAGCGGTTCTGGTCGGCGGCCACCCCGGGCGGCGGCGGGCGGGAGCGCTGGCTGGCCGGGATGCGCCGGGCGCCGCTGATCGTGGTGCCGCACGCGAACCGTTCGGCCTACCTGGAGCGGTACGCCGAGCCGGACAAGGGCTGGGCGGACCGGTCGGCCGAGCGGTGGCCGGTGCCGTACTGGTACGTCGACACCGGTTTCGCGGCGCTGCTGATGCTGCTCACCGCCGTGGACGAGGGATTGGGGGCCTGTTTCTTCGGTATCCCGCCGCAGCGGCTGGACGCGTACCGGGCGGCGTTCGGGGTGCCGGAGGAGTACCAGCCGATCGGTGCGATCACGGTGGGCTACCGGGCTGTCGACCACCGGTCACCGTCGTTGCGCCGAGGGCGTAGACCGGTGACCGAGGTGGTCCGGCGCGGCCGGTGGAGTTGAGCGGGGATCCGCCCGGTTCCGGGCGGGTACCGGCGGGAGCGAAACCGGCATGAGGGAGTAAAACGCGGTGTGGTGCGGGCGGTTAGGCTGGCACGGTCATCGGTGCCGCGCCGCGCGGCGCCACGGCGTGACCCGGCTCCACGCCGTCGGTCGGCCCGGCCACGGGGAGGGGAGCGTGCCGTGATCTTCAGAGCGGTCCGGGACGGGCGTCCCTACCCGGAGCACAACCTCACCCTGAAGCAGTGGGCGGAGATCCCGCCGCGCCCGCTGCGGCTGGACCAGCTCATCACCACCAAGCGGGAGTTGGCGCTGGACAAGCTCCTCGCCGAGGACTCGACCTTCTACGGCGACCTGTTCCCGCACGTGGTGCAGTGGAACGGCGGTCTCTACCTGGAGGACGGGCTGCACCGGGCGCTGCGCGCCGCGTTGCAACAGCGCAACCAGATCCACGCCCGGGTGTTGGTGCTGGGCGGGCAGGGCGAGTGACCCCGGCCTGAACATTCGTTAGGGTGTCCGCCATGAGCCCGCTGGACCTGCTCGACGTCGAGGCATCGCTGACCGAGGAGGAGCGGCAGATCCGGGCCGTCGTGCGCCGGCTCGTCGACGACCGGGTACGCCCGCGCGTCGCCGGCTGGTACGAGGAGGGCCGGGTGCCCGCGCGCGAGTTGGCCCGCGAGTTCGGTCGGCTCGGGCTGCTCGGCATGCACCTGAGCGGGTACGGGTGCGCCGGTGCCTCCGCCGTCGCGTACGGGCTGGCCTGCCTGGAACTGGAGGCCGGCGACTCCGGCGTCCGCTCGCTGGTGTCGGTGCAGGGTTCGCTGGCCATGTACGCCATCTGGCGCTACGGCAGCGAGGAGCAGAAACAGCGCTGGCTGCCCGCGATGGCGGCCGGCGAGGCGATTGGCTGCTTCGGGCTGACCGAGCCCGACCACGGCTCCGACCCGGCCTCGATGGCCACCCGGGCCCGCCGCGACGGTGACGACTGGGTGCTCTCCGGCAGCAAGATGTGGATCACCAACGCGCCGGTCGCCGACGTCGCGGTGATCTGGGCGGGCACCGACGACGGGGTGCGAGGTTTTCTCGTGCCAGTGGACATCCCCGGGGTGGGCACCCAGGAGATTCGCCGGAAGATGTCGCTGCGGGCCTCCCCGACCGGCGAGATCGTCCTCGACGACGTCCGGCTGCCGGCGGACGCCCGGCTGCCCGGGGCGACCGGGCTGAAGGCCCCGCTGAGCTGCCTGACCGAGGCACGGCACGGCATCGTCTGGGGCGCGCTCGGCGCGGCCCGCGACTGCCTGGAGACCACCCTGTCGTACGCCACGACCCGGACCCAGTTCGGCCGGCCGCTCGCCGCCTTCCAGCTCACCCAGGCCAAGCTCGCCGACATGGCCGTCGAGTGGAACAAGGGCCTGCTGCTCGCGCTGCACCTGGGCCGGCTGGCCGACGCCGGAGGGCTGCGTCCGGCGCAGGTCAGCGTCGGCAAGCTGAACAACGTGCGGGAGGCGCTGGCGATCGCCCGGCAGTGCCGCACCATCCTCGGCGCGAACGGCGTCTCCGGCGAGTACCCGATCATGCGGCACGCCAACAACCTGGAGAGCGTGCTGACCTACGAGGGCACCTCCGAGATCCACCAGCTGGTCATCGGCCAGCAGCTCACCGGGTTCTCCGCGTTCGTCTGACCTGTCGGTTCACCCGTCCGGGTCACTCGACGGGCGGGTGTCGCACGGGAGCCGTACCGTCATCACCAGACGAGGTGTCTGACGAGGACGGTGAGGGTGATGGCCCGCGACGGTGACATCAACGAGCCCACCAGGGAGTCTCCCGGCTATCCGGGTGCCGACTCGGTGCCTGCCCGGTCCGACGTCCCACCCGGGGCCGCGCCGGGCGGGCG
>NZ_SMKD01000168.1 GCF_004348595.1 Micromonospora sp. KC723 | reverse complement strand
CCCCTGGCCCTCCTCAACTGACCCCACGCGCCCCCCGCCCGGGGCGGCGTGCCGCGTTCGGCGACGTCACGCTCGACGGCGAGTGGGGGCGCACTTCCGGTCTGTCACCGGAGGGTCGTGAGCGGCTACCCTGGGCGGACCGTCGGGATCGACGGTCGTCGGCTGGGGGAGGCCGCGATGCGCCGTACGATGAGGAGTGTGGCCGCCGGGTGGATGGCGGTCGCCCTGCTGTCCGGGTGTGGCGGCGCGGACGGGCTCGACGGCGACCTGACCGACGACTGGGCCGCGCTGGCCTCCCCGGGTCCGTTCACCCCGGTGGCCGGGGTGTGCCAGGTCGCCGACTTCACCGACACCGTTGCCCTCGACGCCTACGCGCCGGTCGACTGCGCGGTGCCGCACCGGGTCGAGACGGTGCACGTGGGCGCCTTCCCCGCCGGCCGGGCGGATCCGCCGGCCACCGGATCGCCGGAGCTGCGTGGCGCGTTCGCCGAGTGCGACGCGAAGGCCACCGGGTACGTCGGCGACGACTGGCGTGTCGGCCGGCTGCGGCTGGCCGTGGCGCTGCCCGCCAGGCCCGGCTGGGCGGCCGGCTCCCGCTGGTACCGCTGCGATCTCAGCGAGCTGGACACCACCGAGGTCGCCGCGAGGGTGGTGACCCGCACCGGCAGCCTCCGCGGCGCTCTCAGCGGGCCGTCGAGGCTGCGGCTGGGCTGCCAGCGGACGACCGAGGGCGGCGGGCGGGTGCGTACCCTCACCCCGGTGGACTGCGGGGTCGCCCACGACGCCGAGTTCGTCGGCGTGTGGCAGGCGCCGGACCGGCCGTACCCGACGAAGAACCCTGACTGGGTTCCGCTCTACGCCGGCTGTCGTTCGGTGCTCGCCCGGTACGTCGGCGTGCCCGACGACGCGGACCTGCGTTTCCGCAGCGGCGTGGTGGTACGCCCGCCGGGCCCCGGCCGTTGGCGGGTGGGTGACCGGGGGGTCCGCTGCTACCTGTGGCTCAGCGACCGTACGGTGACCGCCTCGCTGAAGGGTGCCGGTCCCGCCGGCCTACCCGTGCGGACGAAGTAGCCGAAACCACTCGTCGCGCCCCCGCCGCCCGGGACGAGAGGGCTTCGGGTTGACTGTTCCCATGGACCTTCCGACCGTCGACCTGCCGGCCCTGCCCCGTCTGCTGGCCGCCCCCGCGCCCGGCTGGGTGGAGACCACCGACGTGATCGTGGTCGGTTCCGGGGTCGCCGGTCTCACCGCCGCGCTGCACCTGCGTGAGGCGGGTCTGCACGTCACCGTCGTCACCAAGGTCAACATCGACGAGGGCTCGACCCGCTGGGCTCAGGGCGGCATCGCCGCGGTGCTCGACCCGACCGACACACCGGCCGCGCACGCCTCCGACACCGAGATCGCCGGGGTCGGGCTCTGCGACCCGGCGGCCGTGCGGGTGCTGGTGGAGGAGGGGCCGACCCGGCTGCGCGAACTGATGCGTGTCGGTGCCGAGTTCGACCGCAACCCCGACGGTTCGCTGATGCTCACCCGCGAGGGCGGGCACCGGGCCGACCGGATCGTGCACGCCGGTGGCGACGCGACCGGGGCCGAGGTGCAGCGGGCGCTGCACGCGGCGGTCCGCCGCGACCCGTGGATCCGGCTGGTCGAGCACGCCCTGGTGCTGGACCTGCTCCGCGCGCCCGGTGACGGCCCCGACTCGCTCGGCCCGGCCTGCGGCATCACCCTGCACGTGCTCGGCGAGGGCAGCGAGGACGGCGTCGGTGCCCTCCTGTCCCGGGCGGTGGTGCTGGCCACCGGTGGGATGGGGCAGGTCTTCGCGGCCACCACGAACCCGGCGGTGTCCACCGGCGACGGGGTGGCGCTGGCGATGCGGGCCGGCGCGGCGGTCACCGACGTGGAGTTCGTCCAGTTCCACCCGACCGCGCTGATCGTCCCGGAACACGCCCGGGTGCCCGGGGCCGGCCTCGCCCAGCAGCCGCTTGTCTCCGAGGCGTTGCGCGGCGAGGGCGCCCACCTGGTCGACGGCGACGGCAAGCGGTTCATGGTCGGCCAGCACGAACTGGCCGAACTGGCCCCCCGGGACGTGGTGGCCAAGGGCATCCACCGGGTGCTGCTGGCCAGCGGCGCCGATCACGTCTGGCTGGACGCCCGCCACCTCGGCGGGGACTTCCTCGCCGGGAGGTTCCCCACCATCGTCGCCTCCTGCCTGGCGATCGGCGTGGACCCGGCGGTCGACCTGATCCCGGTCGCCCCGGCCGCCCACTACGCCTCCGGCGGTGTCCGCACCGACCTGCGCGGCCGGACCTCCATCCCCGGCCTGTACGCCTGCGGCGAGGTCGCCTGCACCGGCGTGCACGGCGCGAACCGGCTGGCCAGCAACTCCCTGCTGGAAGGGCTGGTCTTCTCCCGCCGGATCGCCGAGGACATCGCTGCCGGCCTGCCCGAGCAGGCGAAGCCGGCGGAGACCGGCGCCTGGGTGGGTGGCCAGGGCTGGGTGGTGCCGGCCGCCGGCACCCCGGCGCTGCAACGGGCCATGACCCGGGGTGCGGGGGTGCTCCGCTCCGCGCGGACCCTCGCGGCGACCGCCGCCACGCTGGGCGAGGTTGGAAGGGAGCGGGGTGTGTCGCGTACCGCCGATTGGGAGGCCACGAACCTGGTCACCGTGGCGTCGGCGCTGGTCGCCGCCGCGTACGCCCGCCAGGAGACCCGGGGCTGCCACTGGCGGGAGGACTTCCCCACGGCCGACGAGCGGTGGCGGGGCCACCTGGTCGCGGCGGTCGGGGCCCGGGGCAGGTTGACGTCCCGGTGGGAGGAGTCGGCGTGACGACTCGACCGGTGGCGAGCGCCGCGCGGGCGCGACGTGAGGAGGCGCAATGAGGCAGGCGACGGAGCAGGCGCTGCGGGTCGGTGGTCTCGACCCGGATCGGATCCGGAAGGTGGTCATGGACGCGCTCACCGAGGACCTCGGCCCGGAGCTCCTCGACGTCACCAGCGTGGCGACGATCCCGGACACCCAGACCGACACCGCCGACCTGGTCGCCCGCGCTCCCGGTGTGGTCGCCGGGCTGGCCGTCGCCGCCGCCGTGTTCGAGCTGGTCGGCGAGGTGACCGGATTGGACCGTACCGTCGCGGTGTCGTTGGTGGCCCACGACGGGCAGCGGGTGGCGCGCGGTGACGTGCTGGCCACGGTGACCGGCCCGACCCGGCTGTTGCTCACCGCCGAGCGGACGGCGCTCAACCTGCTCTGCCGGATGTCCGGGGTGGCCACCCACACCCGGGCCTGGGCGGACGCGCTGACCGGAACGAAGGCGACGGTGCTGGACACCCGCAAGACCACCCCCGGCCTGCGTGCCCTGGAGAAGTACGCGGTGCGCGCCGGCGGGGGCACCAACAAGCGGATGGGCCTGCACGACGTCGCCATGGTCAAGGACAACCACAAGCTGGCCGCCGGTGGGGTCGCCGCCGCCTACCGGCGGGTCCGGGAGGTCTTCCCCGACGTGCCGGTACAGGTGGAGGTCGACACGGTCGCCGAGGCGGTGGAGGCGGTGGCGGCCGGCGCGGACTTCCTGCTGCTGGACAACATGACCCCGGGGACGCTGCGCGAGGTGGTGGCCAGGGTCGGTGACCGTGCCGAGTTGGAGGCGACCGGCGGGCTGACCCTGGAGGTGGCCGCCGAGTACGGGGCGACCGGTGTGGACTTCCTGTCGGTGGGCGCGCTCACCCACTCCTCGCCGATCCTGGACATCGCGCTCGACCTGCGGGAGGAGTGAGCGGGCCACACCGACCACGCCTGCGGACCCGGCGTCTAGGCTGCGTGCGTGCTGCTCTGCATCGACATCGGAAACACCAACACCGTGCTGGCGACCTTCGACGGCGACAAGCTGGTGCACTCCTGGCGGATCAAGACCGACGCCCGTGCCACCGCCGACGAGCTGGGTCTGAAGTTCCGGGGGCTGCTCGCCGGTGACGCGGTGGAGATCACCGGGGTGGCCGCCTGCTCGACGGTACCGGCCGCGCTGCGCTCGCTGCGGACCATGCTGGCCCGCTACTACGCCGACCTGCCGAGCGTGATCGTCGAGCCCGGGGTACGCACCGGCGTGCAGCTCGCCATCGACAACCCCAAGGAGGTCGGCGCGGACCGGGTGGTCAACACCCTCGCCGCGTACACCCTCTACGGCGGCCCGTCGATCGTGGTCGACTTCGGCACCACCACCAACTTCGACGTGATCAGCAGCCGGGGGGAGTTCCTCGGCGGCGCGTTCGCCCCCGGCATCGAGATCTCGTTCGACGCGCTCGCCGCCCGCGCCGCCCAGCTGCGCAAGGTGGAGGCGGCCAAGCCCCGTTCGGTGATCGGGAAGAACACCGTCGAGTGCCTCCAGTCCGGCCTGTACTTCGGCTTCGCCGGCCAGGTGGACCGGATCGTGGAGCGGATGATTGAGGAGCTCGGCGAGGTGCGGGCGGTCATCGCCACCGGAGGGCTGGCCGCCCTGGTGATCAACGAGTGCCGCACGATCACCCACCACGAGCCGATGATCACGTTGATCGGGCTGCGGATGGTCTACGAGCGCAACACCTGACCGTCGGGCGAGGCGGGTGGGTCCGCAGCCCCGGGGGCAGGTTGTCTGCCGAACGGCCGCCGGAGCGCTTGAGTACGCTCATGGGCTGACCCGCCGAAACTCCCGAAGCCTGAGGAAGCGTGCCGTGACCGAGCAGAACGCCCTGCCAGTGGACCCCGCCGACGACCTTCCCGAGCAGATGAAGGTCCGCCGGGAGAAGCGGGACCGGATGCTCGCCGAGGGCGTCGAGCCGTACCCGGTCGGATTCCCCCGTACCAGCACCCTGGCCGAGATTCGCGCGAGCTACGCCGACCTGCCCACCGACACCGCCACCGGCGACCAGGTCTCGGTCACCGGTCGGGTGATCTTCGTACGGAACACCGGCAAGCTCTGCTTCGCCACCCTGCGCGACGGCGACGGCACCGAGTTGCAGGCCATGCTCTCGCTGGACCGGGTGGGCGCGGAGCGGCTGGACGCCTGGAAGCGGCTGGTCGACCTCGGCGACCACGTCGGCGTCACCGGTGAGGTGATCACCAGCCGCCGGGGTGAGCTGTCGGTGCTGGCGCGGGATTGGGCGGTCACCGCGAAGGCGCTGCGCCCGCTGCCGGTGGCGCACAAGCCGCTGAGCGAGGAGGCCCGGGTCCGGCAGCGGTACGTGGACCTGATCGTGCGCCCGCAGGCGCGGCAGATGGTCCGTACCCGGGCCGCGGCGGTGCGCAGTCTGCGAGACTCGTTGCACGGCGCGGGATTCATCGAGGTCGAGACCCCGATGCTCCAGTTGCTGCACGGCGGCGCGGCGGCCCGCCCATTCGTGACCCACAGCAATGCGCTCGACACCGATCTGTATCTGCGAATCGCGCCGGAACTGTTTCTCAAGCGCGCCGTGGTCGGCGGCGTCGACCGGGTCTTCGAGATCAACCGCAACTTTCGCAATGAGGGCATCGACTCGTCGCACTCTCCGGAGTTCGCGATGCTCGAGGCGTACCAGGCGTACGGCGACTACGACACGATGGCCGAGTTGACCCGCAATCTCGTGCAGCAGGCCGCGATCGCCGTGGCCGGCTCGACGGTGGTGACGCACGCCGACGGACGCGAGTTCGACCTGGGTGGCCGTTGGCGTTCGGTGACCCTGTTCGGGGTGCTGTCGGAGGCGCTCGGCGAGGAGGTCACCGTCCGTACCGAGCGGTCCCGCCTCGTGGAGTACGCCGACAAGGCCGGGGTTTCCGTCGACCCCAAGTGGGGTCCGGGCAAGCTGGCCGAGGAGCTCTTCGAGGAACTGGTCGTGCCGGGGCTGCAGGAGCCCACCTTCGTCCGGGACTACCCGGAGGAGACCAGCCCGCTGACCCGGGCCCACCGCAGCGAGCCGGGACTGGCCGAGAAGTGGGACCTGTACGTTCTCGGTTTCGAGCTGGGCACCGCGTACTCGGAGCTGGTGGACCCGGTGGTGCAGCGGGAGCGGCTGGTCGCCCAGGCGCAGCTCGCGGCCCGCGGCGACGACGAGGCGATGCGGCTCGACGAGGACTTTCTGCGGGCCATGGAGTACGGAATGCCACCGGCCGGTGGCATGGGAATGGGAATCGACCGGCTCCTCATGGCGCTGACCGGCCTGGGAATTCGGGAAACGATCCTCTTCCCGTTGGTCCGCCCTGAGTGACCGGATGACTTCTCCGGGTCGTTACCGCATCCTATTGACGCGACGAGCGTCTCGCGGGTTATCGTTCTTGCATTGCAGGAAGCAACCCTGCTCGAAAGGAATGTGGGACGTGGCCAAGCAGATCATTCACAAGCTGGTCGATGACCTGGACGGCGGGGACGCGGACGAGACCGTCAAGTTCGCCCTCGACGGTGTTCAGTACGAGATCGATCTGTCGAACTCCAACGCGGAGAAATTGCGCGAGACATTGGCGCCGTACGTGGCGGCGGGCACCCGGGTCGGTCGGGGCGGGGTGGTCGTCGGCGGCCGGGCCGCGCGGGGCCGAGGTGGTGCCACCGCGGACCGCGAGCAGAACAGGGCGATCCGGGCCTGGGCCAAGAAGCAGGGCAAGGAGATCTCCGACCGGGGCCGTATCCCGCAGGAGATCGTCGACGAGTTCCACGCCTCCCGCTGACCGACACGGTCGGCGTCACGACGCCGGCCCGGAGGACTCCTCCGGGCCGGCGTCGCCCTTCGGCGGCTTCGGCCGGCGGGCTCCCGGCGTCCGGCCGGGCCATCGGTGTCCGCCCCGGCCCCGGCCGTCCCGAACGCCCTCGCTGTCGCGGTCCCGGGCGGACCCCGACGGGAACATCCCCGTCGGGGAGGGCGTTGTCCACAGCCGGTGGAGAGTCCGTCCACAGGTTGTGGACGACCCATCGGGTCGCCGGGGAGCCTTCCGCACCCGGGGCGAATTTCGCTCTGCGCGTACAGGCCGGGGTGCCGGAACACCTCCTGAGCGCGGAGGGTTGGTCAAAACGACGTCCGAACGGCTCGTCACGGAGGCACACGACCTCAGCGGAGTCGGTCGGCGGCGATAGAGTAATGAGGCAAGGACGCCCGTCCCGGACGTCCGCGCACCGGCCCCGCCAAGATCTCGCACATCAAGGCGCACGGCACGTGAGGAGCACGAGGGCATGTTCGAGCGGTTCACCGACCGAGCGCGACGGGTTGTCGTCCTGGCCCAGGAAGAGGCCCGGATGCTCAACCACAACTACATCGGTACGGAGCACATCCTGCTGGGCCTGATCCACGAGGGTGAGGGTGTCGCGGCAAAGGCCCTGGAGAGCCTCGGCATCTCCCTCGAGGGCGTCCGTCAGCAGGTCGAGGAGATCATCGGCCAGGGCCAGCAGGCGCCGAGCGGGCACATCCCGTTCACGCCGCGGGCCAAGAAGGTGCTGGAGCTGTCGCTGCGCGAGGCGCTGCAGCTCGGCCACAACTACATCGGCACGGAGCACATCCTGCTCGGGCTGATCCGTGAGGGTGAGGGCGTCGCCGCCCAGGTGCTGGTCAAGCTCGGCGCCGACCTCAACCGGGTCCGCCAGCAGGTGATCCAGCTGCTCTCCGGCTACCAGGGCAAGGAGCCGGCCGCGGCCGGCGCCGCGCCGGGTGAGGCCGCGCCGTCGACCAGCCTGGTGTTGGACCAGTTCGGCCGGAACCTGACCCAGGCCGCCCGCGAGGGCAAGCTCGACCCCGTCATCGGGCGCGAGAAGGAGATCGAGCGGGTCATGCAGGTGCTCTCCCGCCGGACCAAGAACAACCCGGTCCTGATCGGTGAGCCCGGCGTCGGTAAGACCGCCGTGGTGGAGGGGCTGTCCCAGAAGATCATCAAGGGCGAGGTGCCCGAGACGCTGAAGGACAAGCAGCTCTACACGCTCGACCTCGGGGCCCTGGTGGCCGGTTCCCGCTACCGCGGTGACTTCGAGGAGCGCCTGAAGAAGGTGCTCAAGGAGATCCGCACCCGCGGCGACATCATCCTCTTCATCGACGAGATCCACACCCTGGTGGGCGCGGGCGCGGCCGAGGGCGCGATCGACGCGGCGAGCATCCTCAAGCCGATGCTGGCCCGTGGCGAGCTGCAGACCATCGGCGCCACCACCCTCGACGAGTACCGCAAGCACCTGGAGAAGGACGCCGCCCTGGAGCGCCGGTTCCAGCCGATCCAGGTGGGTGAGCCGTCGCTGGCGCACACCATCGAGATCCTCAAGGGCCTGCGCGACCGCTACGAGGCGCACCACCGCGTCTCGATCACGGACGCGGCGCTCGTGGCTGCCGCGACTCTCGCCGACAGGTACATCTCCGACCGCTTCCTGCCGGACAAGGCGATCGACCTGATCGACGAGGCCGGTGCCCGGATGCGGATCCGCCGGATGACCGCGCCGCCAGACCTGCGCGACTTCGACGAGCGCATCGCCCAGGTGCGTCGCGACAAGGAGTCCGCGATCGACGCGCAGGACTTCGAGCGCGCCGCCCAGTTGCGTGACAAGGAGAAGCAGCTCCTCGGCCAGAAGGCGCAGCGCGAGAAGGAGTGGAAGGCCGGTGACCTGGACGTCGTCAGCGAGGTCGACGACGAGCAGATCGCCGAGGTTCTCGGCAACTGGACCGGCATCCCGGTCTACAAGCTGACCGAGGAGGAGACCTCGCGCCTGCTGCGCATGGAGGACGAGCTGCACAAGCGCGTCATCGGCCAGGAGGATGCGGTCAAGGCGGTCTCGAAGGCGATCCGGCGTACCCGGGCCGGCCTGAAGGACCCGAAGCGCCCGTCCGGCTCGTTCATCTTCGCCGGCCCGTCCGGCGTCGGTAAGACCGAGCTGTCCAAGGCCCTCGCGGAGTTCCTGTTCGGCAGCGAGGACGCGCTCATCCAGCTGGACATGTCCGAGTTCCACGACCGCTACACGGTCTCCCGGCTGGTGGGTGCCCCTCCCGGCTACGTCGGCTACGACGAGGGTGGCCAGCTCACCGAGAAGGTGCGGCGTCGGCCGTTCTCGGTGGTCCTCTTCGACGAGATCGAGAAGGCCCACCCGGACGTCTTCAACACGCTGCTCCAGATCCTGGAGGACGGCCGGCTCACCGATGGTCAGGGCCGCATCGTGGACTTCAAGAACACGGTCATCATCCTGACCACCAACCTCGGCACCCGGGACGTCGCCAAGGCGGTCTCGCTGGGCTTCCAGGCCTCGGAAGACTCCGAGTCGAACTACGACCGGATGAAGCAGAAGGTCAACGACGAGCTCAAGCAGCACTTCCGGCCCGAGTTCCTCAACCGGATCGACGACACCATCGTCTTCCACCAGCTGCGTGAGACCGAGATCCTCTCGATCGTGGACATCATGACCGCGCGGATCGAGACGCAGCTGCGCAACAAGGACATGGGCCTGGAGCTGACCGACAACGCCAAGAAGTACCTGGCGAAGAAGGGCTTCGACCCGGTGCTGGGGGCCCGGCCGCTGCGCCGCACCATCCAGCGCGACATCGAGGACAACCTCTCCGAGCGGATCCTCTTCAACGAGCTGATCCCGGGTCAGATCGTGGTGGTGGACTGCGAGGGCGACCCCGAGAACATCGACAAGTCCAAGCTGGTCTTCCGCGGCGCGGACCGTCCGGTGGACGTGCCGGACGCGGTTCCCGCCGACCTCGGCGGCACCGCTGCCGCCGGCGCGGACGAGTAACGACAACAGTGCGAGGCGACGGCCCGGTGGCGGATGCCACCGGGCCGTCGCCGTTCTGTGCCCGAGGGCTCGCCGCCTGCTCGATCGACACCAGTTGCGACAGGCCGGGGTACTCGGCCACCGTCCGGGACGGGACGGGACAGGTCCGACGACGGGCCGATGAAATTCGCCGCCACGGGAGCGGATGTGGGGCAAAGCCGGGCTGAGCGCTGTGGGTGGGCGGTCAGGCGACCGGGTGGACGGTCGGTCCGTCGCCGACCAGCCGGAACGAGTCCTCCCCGATTGGCTCGACCAGACCGTCCTTCACCAGGCCGGCCAACGCCCGGGAGCGCTGCACGTCGTCGGGCCACACCTGGTCGAGCCGCTGGTGCGGGACCGGGCCGGTGGCGTCGCGCAGCACCCCGAGGAGCAGCCCGCGAACCTGCCGGTCGGTGCCCGCGTACCGCTGGGGCCGCCGGGTGGGGCCGGCGGGCGCCGCCTGGCCGGAGGCCCGCCAGGCGCAGATCGACTCGACCGGGCACGCCGTGCAGCGGGGGGAGCGCGCGGTGCACACGATCGCCCCGAGTTCCATGAACGCCGCGCTGGCCAGGGCGGCGGCGGCCGGCTCGACCGGCAGCAGTTCCTCGCAGGCGACCAGATCCGACGGGCGGGTGGCCGGCCCGGCGTCCGGCTCACCGGCCACCGCGCGGGAGACCACCCGGCGGACGTTGGTGTCCACCACCGGATGCCGTTGCCCGTACGCGAACGCGGCGACCGCCCGCGCCGTGTAGGTGCCGATGCCCGGCAGCGCCAACAGCTGCTCCAGCTTCTCCGGCACCTCGCCGCCGTGCCGTTGCACGATTGCCACCGCGCAGTCGCGCAGCCGCACCGCCCGGCGCGGGTAGCCGAGCCGTCCCCACATCCGGATCGCCTCGGCGGGGGTGTCGGCGGCCAGCGCGGCCGGCGTCGGCCAGCGCCGCAGCCAGGCGTGCCAGGCGGGCAGGACCCGGACCACCGGGGTCTGCTGGAGCATGACCTCGCTGACCAGGATCGCCCACGCCCCCACGTCGGGTGCCCGCCAGGGCAGGTCGCGGGCGTTCTGCTCGTACCACCGGCTGACCAGGGTGGCGAAGGTCGGTTCGTTCATCGCGCCGACGATGATGTCACGCGATGCCTTCCCGCAGGATGGGCGGGCCGGGCG
>NZ_SMKD01000167.1 GCF_004348595.1 Micromonospora sp. KC723 | reverse complement strand
CCACCGACCCCCTTCACCGACCTGCTCCCCCCACCCGAGCAGATGTGGAAGGAGGATTCGGCGCACGGGCTCACCGCCCCCATCGGCGAGGGCCCGCACGGCCGCCCGGTGCTGCTCACTCTCGGTGACTACCCGCCGCACGCGCTGATCGGCGGGCCTTCCGGCACCGGCAAGACCAACCTGATCTTCGCCTGGATCGGCGCGCTGGCCGCCCGCTACTCCCCGGCCGAGCTGGAGTTCTACCTGCTCGACTTCAAGGAGGGGGTGTCCTTCGCCCGGTTCGCCCAGGGCCGGCGCGACCCGAGCTGGCTGCCGCACATGCGGCTGGTCGGCATCAACGTCAACACCGACCGGGAGTTCGGGCTGGCGTTGCTGCGGTTCCTCGCCGAGGAGCTGCGCCGACGCGCCGACGCGGCGAAGAAACACGAGGTCACCAAGCTCGCCGAGTTGCGGGCGGTGGACCCGACCGGGCACTGGCCACGCATCGTGGCGGTGGTGGACGAGTTCCAGGCGCTGCTGGCCGGCCGGGACGTGGTCGCCCGGGAGGCCGCCGACCTGCTGGAGGACCTGGCCCGGCGGGGCCGCTCGCAGGGCATCCACCTGGTGCTCGCCTCACAGGACGTGCGTGGCATCGAGGCGTTGTGGGGGCGGCCGGCGCTGGTCGCCCAGTTCACCCTGCGCATCGCGCTGCCCAAGGCACTGCGGATCCTGGCCGAGCGCAACGACGCCGCGCAGGCGCTGCCGAAGTACCACGCGGTGGTCAACGCCGAGTCCGGGATGACCGAGGGCAACGAGGTCGCCCGGATCCCCTCGGCCAGCGACTGGGAGACCTGGAGCGAGTTGCAGCACCGGCTGTGGCGGATGCGCCCGGCCGACGCCGCCCCGGCCCGGCTCTTCGACGGCGACGCGGTGCCCCGGTTGACCGACGCGCCCGACTTCCGCGCGCTCACCCCGGCGGCCGGCGACGCTCCACCCCGGGGGCCGGTGGCGCTGCTCGGCGAGATCATCGACGTGCAGGCCCGCTCGGCGGCGTTGCGTCTGCCCCGGGCGCCCGGGCGGAACCTGGCCGTGCTCGGCACCCGCGTCGACGAGGCGTGCGCGGTCCTCGACGCCGCCGCCCGATCCCTGGCGCGCCAGCACCGTCCCGGCGCCGCCCGCTACTCCATCGCCTGCCTCGACCCGGACGCCGACCCGGCGGCCCGCGCCCTCTACGAGGACCTGGCCGACGACGCCGCCTGGTACGACGAGGAGACGGTGCCGGAGCTGATGGCCGAGACAACCGAGGCACTGGGCCGGCCCGGCACCCCGGCCACGCCGCACTACCTGTTCCTGTTCGCCGTCGACGCGGCGGCCGGCGCGTTGTCGAGGGGCACCGGCGGGCGCAGCGGCCTGGACCGGCTGCGCCGGATCCTGCACGACGGGCCGGAACGGCGTACCCACGTGCTGGCCTGGTGGCGGGGGGTGGCACGGATGCGGGCCGACCTGGGCGGGCCGGCCGCCCGCACCGACCAGATCGGGGCGTGGGTGGCGCTGGACGTACAGGGCGGCGAGCTGGGTTCCTCGTTGTACCCGGGCACCGGCGGGCCGGACTGGTACCCGCGCCCGTGGCGGGGGCTGTTCTTCGACCGGGCGGTGCACCGTACCGGACAGGTGATCATCCCTTATGGTCCGTCCCGATGAACGAACCGGTCGCCAGTGACACGTACGCCGCCCACGTCCGCCGCCTCGCCGAGCTGACCGGCCGGGTAGCGACCCAGCGCGCCGAGGCACAGGCCTGGTACGACCAGCAGTGCGCCGCCGCGGAACGGGCCGTCGCCGAGGCGAGCGAGCAGCTGCGCCGCGCCGAGGCGGAGCTGGCCGAGGCCCGGTCCATGGTGGACCGGGTCGAGGCCGAGGTGACGCACCTGTGGGCGGAACTGCGTGGCCGGCTGGGACTGGGCGCGCGCCGGCTCGGGCCGCCACCGGGGCCGGCCCGCGACGCCACGGGTGACCCGGTCGACGCGTTGCGCGCCGTGCGGGACCTGCTGGACCGGGCCGGGCAACCGGGGGAACTGCCGGGATCGGCGAACCCGCTGCTGGCGCTCTGCGGGGTGGCCGGCGCGCTACTGGCGTACGCGCTGGGAGCCGGCGCCCGGGCTGCCGGCGAGCGGTACGGCGGCGACCTGGCGGTGGGGATGCCGGTGCTGGCGTTGGTGGTGACCCTGCTCGGCCCGCTGGCCGGGCTGGCGCTGGCGAAGCGGCTGGCCGACCGCCGGCACGCCCTGCTCGGCCCCCGGCCGGCGGCGATCGTGCTGGTGGCCGGCCTGGCGACCACGGTGACACTGCTGGCGGCCCGCTAACCGCGCCACATCCCGCTGACCGCGCCGCGCCATGACCCCCGGTACGCCGTGGGCTGCGCAGGTCGGGGCGTGCCGGTCCCCGGACGCCCCGATCCACCGCGAGCCGAGCCACCACGCGGGGGCGGGTCAGGCCGGGACGGCGACGGCCTCGCGCAGCAGCCGGCGGGCCAGCACCAACCGGTCGGCGTCGTCGTCCAGTCCGGGCAGGTCCCCCACCCGGATCCCGTCCCCGGTGAGCAGGGCACGCAGCGCGGGCACGCACTGCGCGGGCAGGGTGATCGTCCGGTCGAACAGGCGCAGCGCCACCCTGTCGTCACCGGTGGCGGTGAGCTGCCAGCGCAGCCCGCCCCGGGGGGCGATCCGGCTGTCGGCGTCGAGCCCGGCGAGCGCGGCGGCCTGGGCCAGGGGCCGGATCGGCGCCGGCCGGGCGGCGGGCCAGGCCCGCTGCCGCAGCCGGGCGGCCACCGCCGCCGGATCGGCCCGCAGCAGCCAGTCGCGCAGCGCCTCGACGGTCTCGGTGAGTTCCGGCTCGATCGCGTCCGGGTCGGTGACGTCGGTGTCGAACGGCAGCCCGGCACGCAGCCGGGGATCCTCGGCGGCGAGCGCCAGCAGTTCCTCCACCAGGGCGTACCGGGTCAGCGCCCGGATACCCACGGTCAGGTGCAGCGAACGGGACTCCTGCGCCTGCGCGCTGTGCAGCCAGCCGCGTGGCAGGTAGAGCGCGTCGCCCGGTTCGAGCACGACGTCCAGCGCGGCGGGACCGGAGGCGGTGGCGGAGACCTCGTCGGCCCGGCCGCCCCACGGCTGCCTCTCGAGCGGGTCGGGCAGCACCGGCGGGTGGATCCGCCAGTGCTTGCGGCCGTCGACCTGCAGCACGAAGACGTCGTGGGTGTCGTAGTGGGTGGCGAAGCCCTGGCTGCCGGCCGGGGTCAGGTAGGCGTTGACCTGCAGCGGCTGCGTCAGCGCGGTGCCCAGGTCGCGGGCGAAGTCGACCAGCGCCGGCCAGGTGCGGTGCAGTCCCTGCAGGACCAGCGTGGCGCCGGAGGCGTACAGCTCCAGGATCTTCTCGTCGAGGACCTGGTCGCCGATCTCGGCGCCCGCGCCACCGCCGCCGGTGTAGCGGGCCGCGGGCACGAGTTGGCCGTCCTTGGCCACCCGCAGGAACGGGGTACGCAGGCCGCGCCGGCTCAGCAGCTCGTCGGCGTCGGCGGGACTGAGCAGGTCGGTGAAGCCGCGCGGGTTGGGCAACTCGGCGGCGCGGGAGAGCAACGGCTCCCGCCCCCAGTACGCGGTGGCGAACTTGGCCGGCTCGACGCCGACGCAGCGGGCCAGGGCGGCGGTGGCGGAGGACGGAACCGCCGGGCGGCCACGGCCACCCGGCGGGTCGATGATCGTCATGATGGTCGGTCAGTCGGCGCTGCCGTCGGCGCCGCCGTCCTGCTGGCCCGGGGTCGCGCCACCGTCGGCCGGACCCTCCGCGCCACCGTCGGCGCCCCCGTCCTGCCGGCCCGGGGTCGCGCCACCGTCGGCCGGACCCTCCGCGCCACCGTCGGCGCCCCCGTCCTGCCGGCCCGGGGTCGCGCCACCGTCGGCCGGACCCTCCGGGCCGCCGCCGCTGGTGGTCTGCATGTCGTCGTCGTTGAGTGCCATGGGTGCTCCCTCGGGTGTGCCGCCCCGCCGTCGGTCGGGGTCTGTCGTGCAGCGGGTGGTACCCCACGCCGGATCTTCTCTAACCACACCGTAGACCCCGGGGCGCGGCGACACGGGCGGTTCGGCGGGCTCGGGGTGGTACGCCGTTGCCGCAGCTCCGTCCGTCGGCGGTGGCGGGCCCGGGACCGGTCGGCCGGGCCGGCGGGCGGCGACCCGCCGACGGTGCCAGGATGGGGTCAGGAACGGGACAGGGAGGTCGTGGTGGGACAACCGGAGCCGTTGACGCCGGTGGTGGAGGACTGGCAGCGGGCACTGGCCGTGGTGGCCCACCCGGACGATCTGGAGTTCGGCGCCGCCGCCGCGGTCGCCCGCTGGACGGGCCAGGGCAAGGAGGTCGTCTACTCCCTGGTGACCAGCGGCGAGGCGGGGATCGACGCGGTGCCGCCGGACCGGGCCCGGGTGCTGCGCGAGGAGGAGCAGCGGGCGTCCGCACGGGTCGTCGGGGTCACGACGGTGGAGTTCCTCGGCCTGCCCGACGGCCTGCTCGAGTACGGCGTGCCGCTGCGCCGGGCGATCACCGAGGTGATCCGCCGGCACCGACCGGACATCGTGATCACGAACAACTTCCGGGAGACCTGGGACGGGGCGACGGCGCTCAACCAGGCCGACCACATCGCCACCGGGCAGGCGACCCTGGACGCCGCCCGGGACGCCGGCAACCGCTGGATCTTCCCCGAGCAGCTTACCGACGGGGTCGAGCCGTGGAACCGGGTACGCCAGGTCTGGGCCGCCGCCTCCCCCCGCTCCCGGCACGGGGTGGACGTCACCGACACCTTCGCCGCGGGAGTGGCGTCGCTGCGGGCGCACGAGGCGTACCTGCGCGGGCTCGGCGACGGCGGCTTCGACCCGGAGGAGTTCCTGGAGGGGGTCAGCCGGCCCGCCGGCACCCGTCTGGGTGTCCGCTACGGCGCCGCCTTCGAGGTCCTCCCGCTGGACCTGCACTAGGCGGTCGCGGTGTTCCTGGTCGGCACCTCTGGGTGGCAGTACCGCGACTGGCGGGAACGGTTCTACCCGGCGACGCTGCCGCAGCGGCGGTGGTTGGAACACTTCGCCACCCGGTTCGCCACCGTGGAGGTGAACAACGCCTTCTACCGGCTGCCGGAGCGGGAGACCTTCGCCGCGTGGCGGGCACGGACCCCGGCGGACTTCTGCGTGGCGGTGAAGATGAGCCGCTACCTCACCCACGTCAAGCGGCTGCGGGAGCCGACCGAGCCGGTGGCCCGGTTCCTGGGTCGGGCCTCCGCGCTGGGCGACCGGCTCGGGCCGGTACTGGTGCAGCTGCCACCAAACCTGCCCGCCGACCCCGACGCGCTGGACGCCACCCTGCGGTTGTTCCCCGCCGACGTGCGGGTGGCGGTGGAGCCGCGCCACCCGTCCTGGTGGACCGACGAGGTCCGCCGGGTGCTGGAACGCCACCGCGCGGCGCTGGTGTGGGCCGACCGGCTCGGCCGCCCGGTCACCCCGCTGTGGCGTACCACCGACTTCGGCTACCTCCGGCTGCACGAGGGCCGGGCCCGGCCGTGGCCACGCTACGGACGCACCGCGTTGGGCACCTGGGTACGCCGCCTTGGCGCGGCCTTCGACGACCCCGAGCCGGCGTACGTCTACCTCAACAACGACCCCGGCGGGGCGGCCGTGGTCGACGCGGTGGCCTTCGCCGCGCTGGCCCGCCGCGCCGGCCACCCGGTGAGCCGCGTGGCGGCGTGACGCACCCTGCCTCGGCCGGGCGGCGTGCCCCGGCCCGCTCCGCGCGCGGCGGAACGGGCCAATCGGTCACCCGGGTCAGGGCAGCATCTGCCGCAACTCCCCGGGCATCGTCGACTTGACGTCGGCCCACTCGCCCTGGGTCACGTGCCGGCGCAGGGTGTCGAGCACCACCTGCACCACCCGTTCCGGGCCGCCCTCCACGTCGTACGGGAAGCCCTGGCGGACCTCGTAGAGGAAGTCGTCCCGGTTGAGCTTGATGGGCACGTCGTCCGGCTGCCAGCCGTCGAAGTAGATCCCGCGCACCAGCACCGGCAACTGCTGGGCGAACTCCACGCTCTCCTGCACCGGCATCCGGTCGCGCAGCAGGTGCAGGACGGTACGCAGCGCCGCGTACGACTGGTTGCGCTGCTCCTTGGGCCAGCCGTACGCCGCCTCGATGTCCTTGAGGATCAGGTTGGTCTTGTCCATCGACGACTCGAACGCCGAATGCAACTGCTCAGCCATCTCGCCACCCCCGCGTCTCGGTCTCCCGTCCCCGGTCGTCGTCGCGTCGCGGCGGTCCGGACGGGCCCCGCCGGTACTGGACCGGGCTGAACCGGCCGGTCCGGGCCGGACGCCGGAGGCCGCCGCCCGCGCCGACCACGTGCAACACGACGACACGCCGTGGGTCCGCCACCACCCGCACTCCCATACCGGTCACCTCCGTGCCTGGCTCAGGCCGGTCGGAACACCGACCGACGCCGCCCATGCTGCGTCGCCGGCGGGTGAGGGCACCTCACCCGGCAGGGGTGAGGCCGGCGGGCTTCGCACGGCTGCCGCGCCGCGTCGGCACCGCGCAGCCCGCGGCGGCAGTTCTTACCGAGCGGTTACCGGACGGCCCGAAGGCGATCGGCGCGGCGGCGGCACCCGTACCCCCGGCCGCAACCGGCACCGCGGTGCCGAAGCGCCGCTCATACGAAGGGACCGAGATGACCGCCAACCGAAATCAGGGCAGGCAGCGCAGGACCAGGATCATCGCGGCGGTGACCGCGGTCGCCGCGGTGGGGGTGCTCACCGTGACGTTCGTGTCCGGCGGGGGTCGTGACACGGCCTCGGCGGAGGCCGACCTGGCCGACTTCGTCCCGATCCAGCAGGTACAACCGAACGTGGTGACGCCGCCGCCGGCCGCCGGCGCGTCCACCGGCGTGTTCACCGTGGACTGCGGCACGAACGGCAACGGCAAGTTCAGCCCGGACAACCCGGTCGCCCAGCCCGGCATCCGCAACGGCGCGGAGCACCTGCACGACTTCGTCGGAAACCTGGCGATCGACGCCAACACGCCCAACGAGGCGTTGGCGGTCTCCGGCACCACCTGCCGCAACGGCGACCGGTCGTCGTACTTCTGGCCGGTGGTCCGGATCGACCAGTCGGTACGCGCGGATCGCAAGGCCCAACTGGCGCAGGCGCTGTCCACGACCCAACCGAAGGTCTCCTGCCCCCGGGTCGCCGACCGGCTGCCCGCGATGCCCAGCTCGGTCAGCCGCAGCGTGCGGCGGGACCTGGCCGCCCTCGACCGGCAGCTCGCCACGGCGAACACCGCCATGACCGCCAGTCGCGGACGGATCGACCAGCGGCTCAACCGGTCGGTGATCCAGCGGCTGCGCGCCGAGCGCGCCACGACGATCAAGCGGATCGCCACGACGATGAGCCAGGCGGGCAGCCGTCCGGTGGGCCTGGTGTCGCTGGTGGACTGCGAGGTCAGCTACGACGGGCTGCACGCCGCGCACGCGGTGGGCAGCCGGGCGGCCAGCGGCGCCAACCCGACCGTGCGCTGCCCGAGCGTGCGCGACAAGCTGCCCGAGGTGCCGGCCCGGGCGGTCGACGAGGTGAACCGGACCCTCGACCTGATGGACCGGGAGATCGCCGCGGCCAACGAGCGGCTGGCCACCAGCGGGGGTCAGGGCGGCCCGGACTTCGCGCAGAACGCCGTGGTGGGGCCGTTGCGCGCCAAGCGGATCGCCGCCCTGGACCGGATCGCGATCGCGATCGGCCGCGGCGCGGAACGGCCGAAGGGCCTGGAGGCGCTGGCCCCCTGCGTGCTCGACACCCGGCCGGTGGGCGAGCAGCCTGGCGCGGGCGACAACGGCAACGACGGCGACGGCGCGGCACCCTCGGCGCTGCCGGAACCGCAGGGCCCGAACCTGGAGCTGCCGAACAACACGGGCCGCATCGTGCAGCCGTCGAAGGTGCTGATCGAGTACCGGGGCAACGCCACCTCGCCGGTGCGGCCGATGCCGATGTTCCTGCGGGCACTGACCGGTGACGCGAAGCCGATCAGCCGGGGCCCGGCCAACGCGCGGGCCACCTGGACCTGCTCGGGCTTCGCCGACCGGCTCTCCGACAAGTACCCGATCTGCCCGAAGGGCAGCCAGGTGCAGCGGGTGCACGACTTCCCGGGCTGCTGGGACGGCCAGAACGTCGACAGCGCCAACCACCGCGACCACGTGGCCTTCGCCGACCCCGCCACCGGTGCCTGCCCGGCGGGCTTCGAGGCCATCCCGCAGCTGCGGATCACCATCTCGTACGACATCCCGCGCCACATCCAGCTCCGTGGCCAGTACGCCCTGGACTCCTTCCCCGAGGAGGACCACAACCCGTTCTCGGACCACAACGACTTCATCAACGTCAACTCGGTGCCGCAGATGAAGAAGATCGCCACGTGCATCAACGACGGTCGCCGCTGCCGGTAGCCGTCCGCGCCCCGCACGTCGTCCGGCGGGCCGAGTGCCCGCCGGGCCTCGCGGCGGCGTCACGCCGCGAGCAGGTCCTGCAACTGCCGGGCATTGGTCTGGGCGTAGTCCCGATAACAGTTGTTGAGCAGGACGTGGGTCTGTTCCGCGTTCCGCGCCAACTCGCGCAGCTTCGGCGCCCAGTCACGCAACTCCCGCTCCGAGTAGCGGTAGCCGAACTTCTCGTGGATGTCGCTGCTGGTCCACCTGTCGCTGTGGCCGTGGAAACGCACCACGGCCAGATCGGCGGTGGCGGCCAGCACCGGGGGCACCGAGCTGCGGTGGCCCTGCGGCATGTCCACGCTGACGTACGCCAGGCCGTGCCGGCGCAGGAAGGTGAGGGTCTCCTCGGCGTTGTCCCCGTCGAACCAGGAGGCGTGCCGGAACTCGAAGACCGGGCGTAGCGGGCGGCAGCGCCGCTCCACCTCCAGCAGGTACTCCTTGTTGAACCGCTTGATGGTGAACCAGGGCGGGAACTGGAACAGCAGCGCGCCGAGCCTGCCGGCGTCGGCCAGCGGGTCGAGCGCGCCGAGGAACCGCGTCCAGACCTCCTCGTACGCCTGCGCGGTCAGGTCGCCCGGGTAGACGGTGCGCTTGTCGGTGGCCGGGCGCAGGTCCTTGTAGAGCGCGGAGACCCGGGTCGGGTGTCCGGTCAGCAGGCTGAACGCCTTGACGTTGAAGGTGAAGCCGGGCGGGGTCCGCTCCACCCACAGCCGCGCGGTCCGCTCGGCCGGCGGCGAGTAGTAGGTGGCGTCCACCTCGACCAGGGGAAACTGTCGGGCGTAGTACGCCAGGCGTTTCTCCGGGGTGTCCGCGGTCGACGGGTACCAGCCGGAGTCGAGCAGCGTCCGGTCGGTCCAGGACGCGGTGCCCACCTTGATCTCACCCATGCGAGGAGTCCACCGCGCCCCCGGTCCGACCAGCCACCACGACGCCCTCGTTCAGGCGGCCCGCCGCTCCCGCGTCTGCTTGCAGGCCACACAGGCGGTGGCCGACGGGAAGATCTCCAGGCGCTCCACCGGGATCGGCGCCGAGCAGCCCTCGCAGAAGCCGTAGGTGCCCTCGTCGAGCCGGTTCAGCGCGTGCTCGAACTGGGCACGGCGTTCCAGGATGGTCCGCAGCAGGGACTGCGCGGTGTCCCGCTCGGCGGTCTTGGTGCCGCTGTCGGCCTGGTCGTCGCCGGCGGTGTCGCCGACCTCCACCAGCCGCAGCACCTGGCTCTGCGCGACCGCCTGCTCGTACTCCGCGGACAGCTCGTCGTAGCGGGCCCGCAGGGAGAGTCGGATCTGGTCGATCTCCGCCTGAGATCGGCCCGTACCGACCGTGTCGTGGACGAGCATCACTGCCTGCCTTTCCTCTGGCCTGTGGGCGGTCCGGGCGGTTCGCCCCGGATGCGGGCGGCCCGGGCGAGATCACCCGTGCCTGTTGAGCCGGGCGATTACCCGCCTGCCGAGTGGGCCAAACCGGCGAGTTTCGCCGCTCCCGCCGAGCCGTCAGGCCGGCTCGACGACGGCCGGGTGCCGGGGGTCGTCGGCGCGGACCACGACGTCGGCGAAGGTGGCCGGGGCGACCTCGTCGGCGTACCGGGCGAACGCCGGCAGCGTCCAGCGCAGCCGCGGATCGGTGCGCCGGTCCAGGGCGGCCGGGGAGAGCGCCAGGTGCACGGTGAGGTCGAACGGCAGGCCGCCGCCGAGCAGCAGCGCTCCGCTGACCAGCAGCACCGCGCCGGGCGGCAGGTCGACGTACGGGGCCCGGCTGGCCCGGTCGGCGGCGGCGTCCCAGAGTGACGGCAGGACCCGCCCGGACCCGTTGGGGCCGGCCGGGTCGAGCACCTCGCGGCGCAGCCCCGCCTCGTCGGTCCAGCCCTCGTAGTAGGCGTCCGGGTTGGTGCGTCCCTGCTCGTACCGGACCGAGGCCGGGCGGAGGAAGTCCTCGGCGCGGATCCGCAGCACCGGCCGGCCGCCCGCCCGCAGCGGGTCGACGAGGGCGTCGGCGAGCCGGTCCGGGGCGGCTGCGGGCGGCCCGTCGACGGCCACCCGCAGCCGGCCGGGCCCCGGCCCGCCGGTGGGGGCCGGGCCGGACCAGGCGGGACCGGCGACGGTGAGGACGCGCTCGGTCAGCTCGGCGACGAGCCGCTCGGGTGAGATGGGTCGGACGCGCACCCGACCATGGTGCCCCGATCGGTCAGCCGGTGCGGTCGATGGTGACCCGGGCGTCGTCGGCGAGCCGGTAGCCGACCCCGTAGACGGTGGTGACCAGCGGGACGTCCACGCCGACCTTGCCGCGCAGCCGGCGCACGTGCACGTCGACCGTGCGGACCCCGGCGTGCTCGTAGCCCCAGACCGCGTTGAGCAGTTGCAACCGGGTGAAGACCCGGCGCGGGTGGGCCACCAGGTGCAGCAGGAGGTCGAACTCCAGCCGGGTCAGTGGCAGCGGTTCCCCGTCGCGCAGCACGGACCGGGAGGCGGCCAGGATGTGCAGGGCCGGGATGGTGG
>NZ_SMKD01000166.1 GCF_004348595.1 Micromonospora sp. KC723 | reverse complement strand
GCACCCCGCCCCGCAGCGGACCCCTGGGTCGGCGCGCCCGGGGTAACCGGTCTGCCGCCGGCCCGGCCGGGGACGTCGCTCCGGCCGGGCGGTGCCACCCCGGCCCACTGGGACTGGCCGGTGACGCCCGGTGGCTCCGCTGCCGCGCCCGACCCGTCCGCCACGCCGGCCGACGCCGGCCGACCGACGGACGGCCCTCTCCCCACCGCCGGCCCGTCAGACGAGCCGGCCCTAACGGCCGGCCCGCCGGGCGGGCCGATCCTCACCGCCGGCGAATCGGATGCGGTGGAGGTCGCTGTTTCGAGCACCGGGCCGGAACCGGGTGAGCACCAGGACCGGGCCGCTCCGACCGTGCCGTCCTCCGTCCCGGAACGGACGCCGGCCGCCGACCGGCCGACGTCGCCGATAGCGACACCGGACATCCCTCACGGCAGATCCGCCGAGCCGGTCCCGGAGGTCGGTGCGGGCGGCACCGAGGAGCCCGTCTCCGGGATCGGGCCGCGTCGACCCCCCGAGCCGGCGCAGGGGGACGGGCCAGCGCCGAAGGACGGGCCGGCCGAGACCGCGCAGCCCGTGACGGCCGCCGCGCCCCGGCCCCGCCCGAAACGGACCCGCACCACCCGTCCGGCGGATCCCGCCACCGGCCCGACGGCCACCGAGGCGAGCACACCCGCCCCGGCGCGGACCGCCGGCCCGGCGGACGCCAGCACGTCGGCGGCCGAGCCGGTTGCCCGCACCCGGCACCTCCTGCCCGACCTGGCCAGCGCCGGGAGCTGGGAGGCCTTCGGCCTCAACGATTCGTCGTCCGGCCCGGCACTGCCCTTCCCGGACACCGAGCCGGACGGTGGGGTCCGTACGCCGATCGCCTTGCGCTGGGACGCCGCCTCGTCCGATCCGGCCACCGTGGCCCCGACCGACGGCCGGCGCGCCACCGCCCGGACCGACCCGGACGGACCTACGGCGGTGACCGGCCCGGACGGATCCGCCGGGGAGCACCGTCCGGACGGATCCGCCGGGAACGCCGGCCCGGACGGATCCGATGCCGGGTCGACCTCGACGCGGTCCCGGTTCCGGCGGGGCCTGTTCCGGCGCGGCCGGGCCAAGGACGGTGATCCGGTCAACGACGGCCCGACGGAGGAGCCGATGGCCGCCCAGGACGAGGAGTTCGTCGACTGGGTCGCCGGGCTGGGCAAGCCGCTGGCCGACAACGAGCCGGAGACGCAGAGCGCCCGGCGGTCCCTGCGCGGCACCGGCCGCCACCACCGCGACCTGGGCTGACCCGACGCCAGCTTCCTGACCAACGGGAGGGTGGCGGGGCCGGACGGCCGGCCCCGCCACCGTTCGTCGGTCAGGCCTGCGGCAGGTACACCCGGCCGCCCGAGGAGACGAACTCCTCCGACTTGTCCTTCATGCCGCGCGCGGCGTAGTCCTTCAACTCCTGCGTGATCTTCATGGAGCAGAACTTCGGCCCGCACATGGAACAGAAGTGCGCGGTCTTCGCCGGTGCGGCGGGCAGCGTCGCGTCGTGGTACGACCGCGCGGTCTCCGGGTCGAGCGAGAGGTTGAACTGGTCCTCCCAGCGGAACTCGAACCGCGCCTTGGACAGCGCGTCGTCCCAGGCCTGCGCGCCGGGGTGCCCCTTGGCCAGGTCCGCCGCGTGCGCCGCGATCTTGTACGCGATCACGCCCGCCTTGACGTCGTCCCGGTCGGGCAGGCCGAGGTGCTCCTTCGGGGTGACGTAGCAGAGCATCGCGGTGCCGAACATGCCGATCATCGCGGCCCCGATGGCGGAGGTGATGTGGTCGTACGCGGGCGCGATGTCGGTGGTCAGCGGCCCGAGGGTGTAGAACGGGGCCTCGTGGCACCACTCCTGCTGGAGGTCCACGTTCTCCTTGATCTTGTGCATCGGCACGTGGCCCGGGCCCTCGATCATCACCTGGACGTCGTACTCCCAGGCGATCCTCGTCAGCTCGCCGAGGGTTTTCAGCTCGGCGAACTGCGCCTCGTCGTTGGCGTCGGCGATCGAGCCGGGGCGCAGCCCGTCGCCCAGCGAGAAGGTCACGTCGTAGCGCGCGAGGATCTCGCACAACTCGCGGAAGTTGGTGTAGAGGAAGTTCTCCTCGTGGTGCGCCAGGCACCAGGCGGCCATGATCGAACCACCACGTGAGACGATCCCGGTGACCCGGTCGACCGCCAGCGGCACGTACGGCAGCAACACCCCGGCGTGCACGGTCATGTAGTCCACGCCCTGCTCGGCCTGCTCGATGACGGTCTCCCGGAACACCTCCCAGCTGAGCTTCACCGGGTCGCCGCCGACCTTCTCCAGCGCCTGGTAGATCGGCACGGTGCCGATAGGCACCGGCGAGTTGCGGACGATCGCCTCCCGGGTCTCGTGGATCCGCTTGCCGGTCGACAGGTCCATCACGGTGTCCGCGCCCCAACGGGTGGCCCAGGTCAGCTTCTCCACCTCCTCGGCGACGGACGAGGTGACGGCCGAGGTGCCGATGTTGGCGTTCACCTTCACCAGGAACGCCTTGCCGATGATCGCCGGCTCGCACTCCGGGTGGTTGACGTTCAGCGGCAGCACCGCCCGACCGGCCGCGATCTCGTCCCGGACGAACTCCGGCGCCAGCCCCTCCCGTATCGCCACGAACTCCATCTCCGGGGTGACGGTCCCGGCCCGCGCGTACGCGAGCTGGGTGGGCCGCTTCCCGTCCACCCCGGCCAGCGGCGTGCCGGCACCCCGCACGGGTGCGACGTCGCCCCGGGAGGCGATCCACGGGCCGCGCAGCGGTGGCAGCCCCACCTCCGGATCCGAACCCGGGCCGGAGGTGTCGTAGAGGCGTACCGGAGGGTTCTCCCCGGTCAGCTCCACCTCGGCGAACGGCACCCGGACGTCCGGCCGTGACCCCTCGACGTAGACCTTGCGACGTGCCTGCATGACAGCCTCCCTGATGGTCAACCGGACCAGCCGAAGTGGTCCAACGGGCCGTGTCCCGCGCCCAACTCCCAGTCCCGCGCGCCGGTCAGCGCGCGGGCGACGTACTCCTTGGCGGCGGCGACCGCGACCGGTACCGGATCGCCCGCCGCCAGCCGAACGGCTATCGCCGCCGAGAACGAACAGCCCGTGCCGTGCTGGTGCCGGGTGTCCACCCGGGGCCCACGCAGCAGCGTGGTCGCACCGCCCCCGTAGAGCACGTCCACCGCCTCACCGTCCGCGTCGACGTCGCCGCCGGTCACCACCACCCAGGCAGGGCCGCCCGCGGCGAGCGCCCGGGCCGCCGCGACCATCTCCTCGACCGTGGTCACCGGGTGCCCGGTGAGGGCCGCGGCCTCCGCGCGGTTCGGCGTCGCCACCTCCGCGTACGGCAACAGCCGTTCGACCGCCTCCACCACGCCCAGGGTGTGCCCGCTGGTGGCGACCAGCACCGGGTCGACGACCAGGTGCGGCAGCCGGCCCGCCCTGGCCGCCTCGGCGACCGCGTCGGCGACGGCCGGGCTGCCGAGCATCCCCGTCTTCACCGCGCTCACCGTGAAGTCGGTCAGGACGCTGTCCAGCTGGTCGGTGACGGTGCCGGGAGGCAGCGGCAGCACCGCGTCCACGCCCCGGGTGTTCTGTGCGGTGATCGCGGTGATCACGCTGGTGCCGTACGCGCCCAGCGCGGCGAAGACCTTGAGGTCGGCCTGGATGCCCGCGCCCGCGCCGGAGTCCGATCCGGCGATGGTGAGCACGGTCGTCGGCGTCACTGCTGTCCCCTTCCGGTGGAGGGCTGCGGGATTGGCGGCACCGTGCTGGCCGCCTCCGCGAAGGCTCCGCCCAGCGTGGTGGCCGCCGTGGTGGGGTCGTCGGCGCGCATGATCGCGCCGAGCACGGCCACCCCGACGGCGCCGGCCGCGACGCAGGCGCCGACCTGTTCGGGGGTTTCGATGCCGCCGAGTGCGAGGGCCGGACACGGGCTGTGCCGGATCAGCCGCCGCAGCCCGGACGGGTGCAGGGCGGGTCCGTAGCCGGGTTTGGTCCTGGTCGGCCACACCGGCGACAGGGTCACGTAGTCCTCGGTGGTCAACCGGGCCAGCTCCGCCTCGTCGTGGCAGGAACGGCCGACCAGTCCGACGGCCGGCGGCGGGTACGGGCCGGCCGCCGGCAGGTGGACGGCGTCGCCGTCGAGCGGGTCCGGGCCGGCGACGACCAGCGTGCCGCCGACGTCGGCGAGGATCGCGCGCAGTTCGGCGGCGAGCGCGAGCCGCTCGGGACGCGGCAGGTCCTTCTCCCGCAGCACCACCCATCGCGCTCCCCCTGCGGCGGCCCCCGCCACGACCTCGGCCAGCGGCCTGCGCGCCACTCGCCGATCGGTGAGCACCACGATCCCGGTCGGCGCCCGCACACGGATCTTGGCGGGGAACCGCCCCTCCGAGGGCCGGAACCCCCCACGATCCCCGGGAGCCGGAGCCGGCACCGTGGGCAGTTCCACGGCGGGCGTCACAGGTCTGGCCTTCCCTCGTCCGGGGTGGAGGGAAGGGCGTGGAAACGGCGGGCGATCCGCCCGGCGCCGTACGCGAGCCGGCCGGCCTCGACGGCGTACCGCATCGCGGTCGCCATCGCCACCGGGTCCTCGGCCCGGGTGACGGCGCTGGCCAACAGCACCGCGTCGCAGCCCAGTTCCATGGCGAGCGCCGCGTCGGAGGCGGTGCCGATGCCGGCGTCGAGGACGACCGGCACGTCCACGCTCTGCCGGATCAGCCGGATGTGGTGCGGGTTGTTCACACCCAGCCCGGAACCGATCGGCGCGCCGGCCGGCATCACCGCCGCGCAGCCGACGTCGGCCAGCCGGCGGGCCAGGATCGGGTCGTCCGAGGTGTAGGGCAGGACGGTGAACCCGTCGGCGACCAGTTCCTCGGCAGCCCGCAGCAACTCCACCCCGTCGGGCAGCAGCGTGCGCTCGTCGCCGATCACCTCCAGCTTCACCCAGTCGGTGTCGAACGCGTCCCGGGCCAGGTGCGCCACCTTCACCGCCTCGGCCGCCGTGTAGCAGCCGGCGGTGTTCGGCAGCAGCCGCACCCCGCACCGGTCCAGCAGGTCCAGCAGCCCGCCGGCGGTGCCCGGCGCGGTGTCGACGCGACGCAGGGCCAGGGTGACCAGCTCGGTGCCGGACGCCCGGATCGCCTGCTCCAGCACGTGCAGGTTTGCCGCGCCGCCGGTACCGAGGATCAGCCGGGAACCGAAGGTGACACCGTCGATCTCGAACGACATGCCGGTCACCCGCCCTGGGCGGCGCTGAGCACCTCGACCCGGTCGCCGTCGCGCAGCACCGTCGCCGGCCAGCCGGTACGCGGCACCACCTCGCCGTTGACCGCGACCGCGAGACCGCGCTGCTGGTCGGTGACGGCGCGCACGACGTCGGCCACCGTGGCTCCGCCGGGCACGGTCCGCCCGGCGCCGTTGACGATCAGTTCCACGTACGCTCCTTTTCGGTGCTCGCCGCGGTGAAGCGGTCCGGCGTGAACGGCGCGAGCAGCGGATCCGCCCTCCCGGTGACGACCAGCTCGGTGATCAGGTCGGCGGTGACCGGGGTGAGCACGATGCCGTGCCGGTGGTGGCCGGTGGCCGCCAGCACGCCGGGATGGTCGGGCAGCGGGCCGAGGATCGGGGCGTTGTCCGGCGTGCCGGGGCGCAGCCCGGCGGCCGTCTCCACCAGGTCGTACTCGGCCAGGTCGGGAAGCAGGTCGACGGCGGCGCGCAGCAGTCGCAGCACGGCCCCGGCGGTCACCGCGGTGTCGGCGCGTTCCTCGACGGTCGCCCCGACCACCACCTCACCGTCGGCGCGGGGCACCAGGTAGACGGACTCGCCGTCGGCGTACCCCCGGATCACGTGCCGGAAGTCGGGCGCGGCGCGGCCGGGCGCGCGGAGCCGGAGCATCTGCCCCTTCACCGGTCTTACCGGCAGCCCGGTGAGCGCGGCGGCGCCGCAGCCGGCGGCGACCACGGTGACCCGGGCGTCCACGTCGGCCAGGCGCGCGACCTGGCCGGGGACCAGCGTCGCGCCGGCCCGCTCGGCCGCCGCCCGCAGCGCGACGACCAACCGGCGCGGGTCGACCTGGTGGTCGCCGGGGGCGACCGCGCCGCCACGCACCCGGGGCGCCAGCGCCGGTTCGCGTTCCCGCAGCTGCGAGGGGCGCAGCGGCGTGATCGGCAGTCCCAGCCCCTGCTGGTACGACCACAGCCGGCGCGACTCGGCCAGGTCGTCGCCGGTCAGCCCGACCATCAGGGTGCCCTCGGTCCGGTACCCGAACTCCGTGCCGGCGGCCTCGGCCAGTGCGGCGGCGAAGGCGGGCCAACGGGCGGCGGACTCGGCGAGCAGCCCGGTCAGCTCGTGTTCCCCGAAGTACGCCTCGGCGACCGGGGCGAGCATCCCGGCGGCGACCCGGGCGGCGCCGGAGCCCGGGGCGGGATCGTGGACCACGACACGCAGCCCGCGGGAGGCGCACCGCCACGCGATCGCCAGCCCGACCGGTCCCGCCCCCACCACGGCGACGTCCGGTCGGGTCAGCACGTCAGGGCCCCGAGCAGTTCCTCGGTGGCCTGTGCCGGGTCGGCCGCCTGCGACAGCGCCGCCACCACCGCCACCCCGTACGCCCCGGCGGCCCGCAACGCCGGCACCGCCGCCGCGGTCACCCCGCCGATGGCGATCACCGGTACCCGCACCTCCCGGGTGACGGCACGTACCCCGGCGGGGCCGATCGGATCGGGCAGCCCGGACTTGGTGCTGGTCCCGTAGCAGGGGCCGACGCCCAGGTAGCTGGCCCCGGCGGCGACCGCCTCGGCGGCGGCGACCGGTTCCCGGGCGGTGGCCCCGAGCACGGCGGCGGCGCCGAGCACCCGGCGGGCCGCCCCGACGGGCAGGTCGTCGGCGCCGACGTGCCCACCGGCGGCCCCGGCCGCGAGCGCGACGTGCAGCCGGTCGTTGACCAGGCAGGTCGCCCCGTACGGCGCGCAGAGCGCGACCACCTGTCGGGTCAGTTCGTACGCCTGCCGGTCGGTGGTGTCGTCGGTCACCCGGACCTGGACGACCAGTTCGGCGCGGGCCACCGGCAGGGCGGCACGCAGCACGACGAGGGGATCCCGACCCGGCCGGGTGTCGGTGATCAGATGCAGTCGCCCGAGGGACGGCACGGCAACTCTCCTCCCTGCGCCGGCATTACCCGGATCAGGTTCGACGGTCGGGGGCTTCAGCCCCCCTCTCAGCCCGGTGCACCGGGCTCCCGTGGGTCACTTGCGGCTTACCGTACGACGAACTCGCCGATTCGCCAAGGCCCGGGCGTGGTTTTCCCGCCGGCCGTCCTCTGGACGGCGGGGCGACGGGTGACCGGCCGGTCACGGCATGCTGTCGGGATGTGGTGTGACAACGGCGCAGCACAGCAGTTCAGCACAACGGTGCAGCGACGCGGGCGTGGTGGCGTGGCGCGGTGGCGTCAGAGGATGGCGTCGAGCGCTTCCAGGTCCTCGTCGCTGGGCTGCCAACCGCCGGCCGCCGCGTTCGCCTGCACCTGCTCGGGGGTGGTGGCGCCGGCGATCACGGAGGCCACCGCCGGCCGGGCGGCCAACCCGCCGATGGCCACGTCGAGCATGGCCAGTCCCCGCTCGCCCGCGTACGCCTCGATCGCCTCGATGGTGTCCCAGTTCGCGGCGGCGAGGCGCTGGGCGTACCGGCCACCGCCGGCCAGCCGGCTGCCGGGGGGTGGTGCCTCGCCCCGCCCGTACTTGCCGGTGAGCAGGCCGTTGGCCAGTGGGAAGAACGGCAGCAGCCCCAGGCCGAAGCGCTCACAGGCGGGAACGACCTCGACCTCGACGTCCCGCTGGAGCAGGCTGTAGTGGTTCTGGGCGCTGACGAACCGGGTCAGGCCGCGGGTCCTCGCGATCCAGTCGGCGTCGGCGATCTGCCAGCCGGTGAAGTTGGAGTTGCCGAGGTAGCGCACCTTGCCGGCCCGGACCAGGTCGTCGAGGGCGGCGAGGGTCTCGTCGATCGGCGTGCCCGGGTCGGGCTCGTGCAGCTGGTACAGGTCGATGTGGTCGGTCTCCAGCCGGCGCAGGGAAGCCTCCACGGCCCGCATGACGTAGCGGCGGGAACCCCGCACCCCGAAGTCCCGGCCGTTGCGGCCCCCCATCGACATGCCGAACTTGGTGGCCACCACCACGTCGTCGCGGCGGCCCTTCAGCGCCTGGCCGAGCAGTTCCTCGGAGGTGCCGTGCGGCTCCCCGTAGATGTCGGCGGTGTCGAAGAAGTTGATCCCGGCGTCGAGCGCGGCGTCGACCACGGCACGGGTGCCGTCGAGGTCGAGTTTGCGGCCGAAGTTGTTGCAGCCGATGCCGACCACGGACACCACGAGCCCGGAGTCGCCCAGCCGGCGGTAGGTCATGTCAGTCACGGCTCCACCCTATGCGGCCCGGTCGGGTGCGCCGCCGGGCCGCCGTCACGCCACGTCCCACACCGGCTCTGGCGTCTCCACCACCTCACCGTCACCCCGGAACAGCACGAACCGGTCGAAGGATCGGGTGAACCACCGGTCGTGGGTCACCGCGACCACCGTCCCGGAGTACGCGGCCAGTCCCGCTTCCAGCGCCTCCGCCGACGCCAGGTCCAGGTTGTCGGTGGGTTCGTCGAGCAGCAGCAGGGTGGCTCCGGACAGCTCCAGCAGCAGCACCAGGAACCGGGCCTGCTGGCCGCCGGAGAGGGTGCCGAAGCGTTGGTCGCCCTGCCCGGCCAGCTCGTACCGGCTGAGTGCGGCCATCGCCGCGTGCCGGTCCATGCCGGCCCGGTGTTCGTCGCCGCGCCACAGGATGTCGACCAGCGTCTTCTCCATCAGCTCCGGCCGGTCGTGGGTCTGCGAGAAGTGGCCGGGCCGGACCCGGGCGCCGAGGCGTACCACCCCGGCGTGGGCGACCGGGGCGAGCGCGGCAGCCGCGTCGACCGGGGTGTGGGCCGGATCGGGGTCGGTGCCGCCCCGGGCGAGCAGCCGGAGGAAGTGGGACTTCCCGGTGCCGTTCGCGCCGAGTACCGCCACCCGGTCGCCGTACCAGAGTTCCAGGTCGAAGGGGTAGGTCAGGCCGTCGAGTTCGAGCTGGTCGCAGACCACCGCGCGCTTGCCGGTCCGCCCGCCGTGCAGCCGCATCCGGATGTCCTGGTCCCTCGGCGGCACGGGCGGCGGCCCGGCCTCCTCGAACTTGCGCAACCGGGTCTGCGCGGCCTGGTACCGCGAGGCCATCCCCGAGTTGTACGCGGCCTTCTGCTTGTACATCAGCATCAGCTCGCGCAGCTTCTCGTGTTCCTCGTCCCACCGTTTGCGCAGCTCGTCGAGGCGGTCGTGCCGGGCCACCCGGGCGCTGTGCCAGCTGGCGAAGCCGCCCGGGTGCACCCAGGCGCTGCCGCCCTCGACGGCGACCACCCGGTCGGCGGTCTGGGCGAGCAGTTCCCGGTCATGGGAGACGTAGAGCACCGACTTGCCGGACTCCCGCAGCCGTGCCTCCAGCCAGCGTTTGCCGGGCACGTCGAGGAAGTTGTCCGGCTCGTCGAGCAGCAGCACCTCGTCGGTGCCGCGCAGCAGAAGCTCCAGGGCGAAGCGTTTCTGCTGGCCACCGGAGAGGGTCCGCACCGGACGCTCCCGGGCGGTGTCCCAGGGCAGGTCCAACACGATGGTGGTGACGGTGTCGAAGAGCACCTCGGCGTCGTACCCGCCGGCCTCGCCCCAGGCGGCGAGCGCGTCCGCGTACGCCAGTTGGGCCTTGCCGGCGGCGGAGCTGTACTTGCCGCGCAGCTCGGCCGCCCGCATGGCCGCCTCGGTCTCGACGAGCCGGCGGCCGGCGTCGCGCAACGCCGGCGGGGCGAGCGCGAGCGCCAGCTCGGCGAGCGTGGTGTCGTCCCCGATCATGCCGATGAACTGCCGCATCACCCCGAGGCCGCCGGCCCGGGCGACCGCGCCGGTCTTCACCGGCAGGTCACCGGCGACCATCCGCAGCAGTGTCGTCTTGCCCGCGCCGTTCGGGCCGACCAGGGCGACCTTGGCGCCCTCACCGACCCGGAACGACACGTCGGCGAAGAGTTCCCGGCCGTCGGGCAGGATGTGCCCTACCCCTGCCACGTCCACGTATCCCACGCCGGCATCCTGCCGGAACGGCCGGCCCGGCCGACACTCGTTTACCGGGTGAGCCGAAGCACCCGGTAGCCCTTCTGGCTGGCGTGCCGGTCGACCTGCCAGCCGGAGTCGACGAGCCACCGGTGCAGCGAGTCGCCGCCGAGGTGGCGGGCCACCACCAGCCAGGCGACGCCGTCCGGGGCGAGTCGGGGCAGCCAGCGGCGCAGTAGCTGGTGCAGCTCGGACTTGCCGATCCTGATCGGCGGGTTGGACCAGATCTGGGTGAAGGTGACGTCGGCGGGCACCTCGTCGGGGGCGACCGCGCGGATCCGGTCGGCGGCGTCGACCCGGCGGGCGTTCTCGGCGGTGAGCGCCCGGGCCCGTTCGTTGACGTCGACCGCCCAGACGGTGGCGGCGGGTGCGCGGGTGGCGAGGACGCAGCTGATCGGTCCGAACCCGGAGCCGATGTCGAGCAGGTCGCCGCCGGTGTCGGTGTCCGGCAGCTCGGCCTTGCGCAGCAGCACGGCGGTACCGGGGTCGAGCCGGTCGGCGGAGAACACCCCACCGGCGGAGGCGAGGGTGTAGTCGCGCCCGGCGACGGAGAACTCGACCTCCCGCGGCTGGGCGTTGGCGGTCGGTTCGGTGGAGAAGTAGTGGTCGCCGGTCACGTCGGGCATTCTCGCACCGGCGTGGCGCCGGGCCGCGGTCGCCTCGGGCAGCAGACCGCGACGCGCCACACCCCAATTTCCCATTATTACCCTCTAAAGGGACAATGACCCCTACTCTAGCTCACATGGTGTATCGGTACGAGTCCGATGAGGACGCCTTCATGGACCCGCGGTCCGGGTCGGACCCGTCGGCGTTCACCCCCGGCCCGCCCGCTCCGGCCGGGCCCTCCC
>NZ_SMKD01000165.1 GCF_004348595.1 Micromonospora sp. KC723 | reverse complement strand
GCCACCCCGGGTACCCCGGCCTCCGCCCCGGCGGCCGACGACGGCGGCCGGCTGCCCGCGCTGATCCTCACCTGCTTCACCGGCGGTGCGCCGGTGGCACTGCGGGACGTCCACGGCCCCGCCGTGATCAACCTCTGGGCCTCCTGGTGCCCGCCCTGCCGCAAGGAACTCCCCGCCTTCCAGCGGCTCAGCGAACGGACCACCGGCCGGCTCCAGGTGCTCGGCGTCAACAGCCGGGACACCCGCAGCGCCGCCCAGTCGATCGGTGAGGACTTCGGGATCCGTTTCCCCGTCCTGTTCGACCAGGGTGAGGCGCTGCAACGGGAGCTGAGGCGCACCGCCCTTCCGCTCACCCTGCTGGTCGACGCCCAGGGCCGGGTCCGCCACGTCGACGCCAGCGGCGCCCTCGACGACGCGCGCCTCGCCGCACTGGTGCGGCAGCACCTCGGCGTGGAGGTGCCGGCGTGAGCGCGAGGAGTGGGCCGATCGTGCGAGCCCCGCGGGCGCGAGCGGAAGAGACAACCGTGAGCGCCCGGCTCGGGCCGCCGCCGTGGTGGCCGGAAGCCGGGGCACGGCCGTGACCGGCTGCCCGCCCGACTGGATGGACCCGCTGCTGGCCCGGCTGGGCACCGCCCGGGCCGAGGACTTCACCCGGCTCACCACCCCCGAGACAGGCGGCCGGGAGAGCGCGGTGCTGGTGCTGCTGGGCGAGGAGCCGGCTGCCGGGCCGGACGTGCTGGTCCTCCAACGCGCCGCGACGCTGCGTAACCACGCCGGTCAGCCGGCGTTCCCGGGCGGCGCGGCCGACCCGGAGGACGCCGACGCGCCGGCGACCGCGCTGCGCGAGGCGAACGAGGAGGTCGGGCTCGATCCGTCCAGCGTCACCGTCCTGGCTGAGCTGCCGAAACTCTGGATTCCGGTCAGCGACTTCGTGGTGACCCCGGTGCTGGCCTGGTGGCACACGCCACACCCGGTGCACCCGCGCGAGCCGGCCGAGGTCGCGCACGTCGCCCGGCTGCCCGTCGCCGAGCTGGTCGACCCGGAGAACCGGATGCGGGTACGCCACCCGAGCGGCTGGATCGGTCCGGCCTTCTCCGTCCGGGGCATGCTGGTCTGGGGATTCACCGCCGGGGTGCTCGCCACGCTGCTGGAGATGGGCGGCTGGGCCCGCCCCTGGCCACACGGCCGGGTGGTCGACCTGCCGCCCACCGGGGCCGCCCCGGCGCCGTCGGCGGGCACCGACGAGGTGGACGAGATGACCGGCCCGCTGACCTGATCGTCACGTTCCGCCTGCGCAACGCCGCAGGCGGGCGTGCTGCCCGTACCCTTGACCCGTGTCCGTCGTGGATCTCCTCCTGCTCCTGCTCCTGCTCGTGTTCGCGATCAGCGGATACCGCCAGGGCTTCGCCATCGGGGCGCTGTCGCTCTCCGGCTTCTTCCTGGGCGCGCTGCTCGGGCTCCAGGTGGGCCCGCTGTTCGCCCGGCAGTTCGTCGACAGCGGCACCCGGGTGCTCGTCTCCCTGATCGCCGTCTTCGGGCTGGCGGTGCTCGGGCAGGCGCTGGCCGGCTGGCTCGGCTCGCACCTGCGCAGGACGATCACCAACGACGTGGCGAGGCGGGCGGACGACATCGGCGGCGCCTTCGTCTCACTCTTCGCGGTGATGTTGGTGGCCTGGCTGGTCGCCGTCCCGCTCGGCTCCTCGTCGCTGCCGTGGCTGGCCGCCTCGGTCAAGAACAGCGCCCTGCTCAACGTGGTGGACCGGATCCTGCCGGACCAGGCGCAGGAGCTCTCCACCGCGCTGCGGGACACGGTCGACACCAACGGTTTCCCGGAGGTCTTCAACGGACTGGGCCGCACCCAGGCACGGCAGGTCTCCCCGCCCGACCCCACGCTCGCCGGCTCCCAGGTGGTGGCGAACAGCCAGCGCGCGGTGGTCAAGGTGCTGGGATCCGCGCCGAGCTGCTCCCGCCGCATAGAGGGCTCCGGCTTCGTGTACGCCGACGACCGGGTGATGACCAACGCGCACGTCGTCGCCGGCACCCGTTCCGTCGCGGTCGAGCTGCGCGGCGAACGGTACGACGGTGAGGTGGTCGTCTACGACCCGCAGCGTGACCTGGCGGTGCTGCACGTGCCGGGGCTGCCCGGCCCGTCGCTGCGGTTCGCCGCCGGCCCGGCCGGCACCGGCGCCGACGCGATCGTGCTGGGCTTCCCGCTCGACGGCCCGTACGACGCGCGCCCGGCCCGGATCCGCGACATCGACCGGATCACCGGGCCGGACATCTACTCCTCCGGCGACGTCACCCGGGAGATCTACACGATCCGGGCACTGGTCCGCAGCGGTAACTCCGGCGGGCCGCTGCTCTCCTCGAACGGACTGGTACTCGGGGTGATCTTCGCCGCCGCCGCGGACGACCCGAACACCGGCTTCGCGGTGACCGCCGCCGAGGCCCGGCCGGTGGCGCTGGCCGGCGCGGAGCGTACCCGCGGGGTGGGCACCGGCGACTGCACCTGACGCCCCCACGCCGCCGGTGACCGGGGCGCGACCGGTCAGCCACCCGCCGGCACGGAAGGGGCCGTCCGGTCGCCGGGCCGGTCCCGCCAGACGGCGAAGACGGCGCAGGTGCCCGCCACCACCGCCGCCCCGAGCAGCCAGCCGGCCAGCACGTCGCTGGTCCAGTGCACACCCAACACGACCCGGCTCAGCCCGGTCACCCCGGCGAGAGCGAGTGCCGCCACCCAGACCGCACCCCGTACCCCCGCCCGGCCCCGGGCGAGCGGCAGGAAGACCACCAGCAGCACGCCGGCCGCCAGGGCGGCGTTCATCGCGTGCCCGGAGGGGAACGCGTACCCCACCGCGTCGGAGACCGGCTCGGGCAGGTCCGGACGGTGGCGCCCGACGAGCACCTTGAGCAGCGCGTTGAGCAGCCCACCGACGGCCATCGTGGTGACCACCCAGACCGCCAGCCGCCGGGCGTGCCGACGCCACAACCACACCACCAGCGGCAGGGCCGCGATCCGCAGCGGTCCAGGTCCGAACACGTCGGTCCAGACGTTCATCGTCCACGTCCACGCCGGGTTGTCGACCGCGTACCGGTGCATCGTCTCGGTGACCTCGACGTCCAGGGCGTGCAGCGGCGGCCAGCCCGCCAACACCAACGCGGCGAGCAGCGCGAACGGCACCAGTACCAGGAACGCCGCCACGGCGGCCAGGGTCAGTCGCAGGCCCAGCGGGTGGTCGCGGTCGAGTCGGCGATCCCGCCAGTACCCGACCGGGGGGTGTGTGGGAGTGCGGGTTTCCATGGGCGGTTGTTACCCCGTGCGGGACCGGATCAGCCCCGACTCACTCATCGGCCCCACTGCCGGAACCGGCGGACCGTCAGCGCGGCGCCGGTGACCAGGGCGACGAGGATGGCCACCCCGGTCCAGAGCCGGCGAGGCGCCCCGTCGTTCGTGGTGCCGGCCGGCCGGGCCTCCCACCGGGTCTGCTGCCGCGGCGCGGTGAGGCCCAGCCGTTCGCTGCCGGTGCCGCCGGCCCGCGTGTCGTCCGCCGAGCCGGGGGCCGGGCCGAAGCCGACCACGCCGGGGGAGTTGTTGTCGTCGAGCGGGTTGTGGTGCACCAGCGGCACGTCCGTGGTCAGTGCCGCGACCGGGTCGACCCGGCCGTACCCGAAGCGGTCGTCGCGGCCGACGGGGCCGATGTCCTTCGCGGTGGTGAGCAGCCGGTTGACCACGTCTCCCGCGGACATCTCCGGGTAGCGGGCCCGGACCAGGGCCGCGGTGGCCGCGACCAGCGGCGCGGCGAAGCTGGTGCCCTGCACCCCCCAGTAACCGCCCGGACGGGCACCGACCAGCCGGGTGGCGGGCGCGCTGAGGATGGTGGGATGCCCGGTGATCGAACCGGACCACAGGTTCTCGCTGGTGCCCTCCAGCCCGGCCACGGCGATGACGCCGGGTTCGCGGGCCGGGTACCAGACCCTGGGGCTGGTCGAGGTGGCGACGTTGCCGGTGCAGGCGACCACGACGACGTCCCGGGCGAAGGCGTAGTCCAACGCGGCGGCCAGGGCGGGGCTGTCCCCGCTGCCGCCCAGCGACAGGTTGATCACCCGGGCGCCGTTGTCGACCGCCCAGCGCACCCCCCTGGCGACGATCATCGCGTCGTCGTAGCGGTTCTCGTCGTCGAGCACCCGGACCGGCAGGATGCGCGAGCCCGGCGCGAGCCCGGCCACGCCCCGCTTGTCGTCGTTGCGCCCGGCGATCAGGCTGGCCACCGTGGTGCCGTGACCCACCGGGTCGGGCTCGGCGGACCCGCCGGGAGAGACCAGGTCGATGCCGGGCAGCACCTGGCCCGCGAGATCCGGGTGGGAGCCGTCCACCCCGGAGTCGATCACGGCGACGACGACCCCGCGCCCCGTGGAGGTCCGCCAGGCGGTGGCGGCCCGCAACTCCTCGAGCTGCCACTGGTCGTCGCGGATCCGGTCGGCCCGGGCGGTGGTCTCCACCGGGGCGAAGTCCGGTTCGGTCAGCGGTGCCACGGCTGCCGGCAGGGTGGGGAGCGCGCGGTGGTTGGCCGACGCCGGGGGCGGAGCCACACCGACGACCGTCACCACGGTCGCCGCCGTGCCGAGCAGCGCCCGTCCGGCGAACCGGCGGAGCCGGCTCGGGGAGCCGTGCCGAACCCTGGTCACATCCTCAGCCATTCGTCGCGACGGACACATGCTGCTGGGAGATTACCGGTTTTCCCGCGCGTGACGGGACGTTCCGCGCCGGCCGGGTCACGGTGCCGGAAGGTGGGCCAGCTGGACCAGGCGTACGCCCTCCCGCCGGGTCACCAGCCGGGCCCGCCCGGGGGGCAGCGGCCCGGGCCGGATCCCACCCACCAGCTGCCCCTCCTCCGGGCTGCCGCTCATCACCAGGCCAGCCGTTGCCAGTTCACGCAACCGCTGCACGATCGGCTCGTACTGGGCCCGGCCGGCACCGCCGCAGCGGCGGGTCAGCACCAGGTGCAGCCCGATGTCACGGGCCTGCGGCAGGTGCTCCGCCAGCCCGTGCAGCGGGTTCGTCGGACCGCTGGACACCAGGTCGTAGTCGTCCACCAGCACGAACAGCTCCGGCCCGGCCCACCAGGACCGCTCCCGTAGTTGCGTCGGGGTGACCTCCGGCCCCGGCATCCGCGCCTCCATGTAACCGGAAACCGACTCGATCAGCTCGGTGGTGTACGGGGCCGCGCTGCCGTACCCGATGCAGTGCGGCAGCTCCTTGAGGCTGTAGAGGCCGCGCCGGTAGTCGACCACGATGATGCGGGCCTGCTCGGGGGTGAACCGGGTGGCGATCGACGTGGCCAGGGCACGGAGGAAGGACGACTTGCCGCACTCGGCGTCGCCGAAGACCATGAGGTGCGGCTCGGCGGCGAAGTCCAGCAACACCGGGCGCAGGTCCGCCTCGGCCACCCCGACCGGGAAGGCCAGTCCGGTGCTCGCGGCGACGTCCAGTTCGGCGTACGGCAGCACCGGCGGCAGCAGGCGGACCGGGGGAGCCGGCGGGCCGGACCACGCCGCCCCGACCGCCTTGACCAGCTCGCCCGGCCCCGCGCCGGTCAGGTGCGGTAGGGCGGTGAGGAAGTGCAGGCCCTGCGCGGTGACGCCCCGACCGGGCGTCTTCTCGGGTACGGTCGCCGCCGCCGGCCGCTTGGCCACCGAGTCGGACGGGTCGCCGAGGCGCAGTTCGAGGCGGGAGCCGAACAGGTCCCGCATCCCGGGGCGGAAGTCCATCCAACGCACCGCGCTCGCCACCACGTGCACCCCGTACGACAGGCCCCGGGTGGCCAGGTCGGTGATCAGGGGTTCCAGGTCGTCGTACTCGCCGCGCAGGGTGGCCCAGCCGTCCACGACCAGGAAGACGTCGCCGTACGGGTCGACGGTCGGCTGCCCGGCGGCGGCCAGTGCGCGGCGGCGCTGCCGCCAGGCCGCCATCGACTCCACGCCCAGCTCCGCGAAGCGGTGCTCCCGGTCGGCCAGCAGGGCGGCGATCTCGCCGACCGTCCGCCGGACCGTCGTCGGGTCGGCCCGCCCGGCTACCCCGCCCACGTGGGGCAGGTCGCGCAGCGCGGCCAGCCCGCCGCCGCCGAAGTCGAGGCAGTAGACCTGTGCCTCGGTCGGGGTGTGGGTGAGCGCCAGCGCGCCGATCAGCGTCCGCAGGGCGTGCGACTTGCCGCTCTGCGGCATGCCCACCACGGCGACGTGCCCGGCCGCCCCGTCCAGCGCGAGCCAGAGCAGGTCGCGGCGCTGCTCGAACGGTTTGTCGACCAGCGCCACCGGCACCTGGAGGGCGCCGTGCAGCTCCGGGTTGGCGACGGTGAGGCCGCGCTGCGGATCGACACCCGCCGGGCCGAGCAGCTCGTCCAGGGTGGGCGAGGAGCCCAGCGGCGGCAGCCAGACCTGGTGCGCGGGCGGTCCCTGCCCGGCCAGCCGGTCGACCAGCGTGTCGAGCAGGCTCTCCGTCTCCTCCTCGACGGCGGGCGGCGTGGCGGGAGCTGCCGGTTCGGGGACCGGCACCAGGTGGGTGGAGAAGGTGAGCAGCCGGGGCGGGCCGCCCGTGCCGCCGCCGGCCGCACCGCCCCGGCGGCGCACCGGCCCCGAGACGTACGCGGCCCGGAACCGGACCAGCGGGTCGGTGCCGGCGCGCAGGTACCCGTGCCCGGGGGAGCGGGGCAACTCGTGCGCGTCCGGCACCCCGAGCACCGTCCGGGACTCCAGCGCCGAGAAGGTCCGCAACCCGATCCGGTACGACAGGTGGGTGTCGAGTCCCCGTAGCCGACCCTCCTCCAGGCGTTGGCTGGCGAGCAGCAGGTGCACGCCGAGCGACCGGCCCAGCCGTCCGATCTGGACGAACAGGTCGATGAAGTCCGGCTTGGCCGACAGCAGCTCGGAGAACTCGTCGCAGACGAGCAGCAGCGACGGCAGCGGGGCGAGCGGGGTGCCGGCGGCCCGGGCCCGTTCGTAGTCCCGCAGGCTGGCGAAGTTGCCGGCCCGGCGCAGTAGCTCCTGCCGGCGCATCAGCTCTCCGTTGATGGCGTCCACCATCCGGTCGACCAACGGCAGCGCGTCGGCCAGGTTGGTGATCACCGCGGCGGTGTGCGGCAGCCGGTCGAAGGAGGCGAAGGTCGCCCCGCCCTTGAAGTCGACCAGCACGAAGTTGAGTTGTTCGGAGCTGTGCGTGGCGGCGAGCCCCAGCACCAGCGTGCGCAGCAGCTCCGACTTTCCCGAGCCGGTCGCCCCGATCAGCAACCCGTGCGGGCCCATGCCGTCCTGCGCCGACTCCTTCAGGTCCAGTTCGATCGCGCCGCCGTCGACGCCCACCCCGATCGGCACCCGCAGCCGGTCCCGGGGCGCGCGGGGCGTCCAGCCCTGCTCGGCGGTGAACCCCTCCGGGTCACCGATGCCGAGCAGCTCCGGCAACCCCAGCTCCGCCCCGGGCGTGGCCTCGCCGCCGCGGACGGTGCTGGCCAGCCGGAGCGGGGCCAGCCGCCGGGCCACCGCCTCGGCGTCCGCCGGCTCCAGCCGGTCGGCGGTGCCCACCTCGGCGTGCCCCTCGGCCGACCACGAGTGCAACCGCCCGCCGCGCAGCTCCAGCAGCAGGGCGTACCGGTCGAGCAGGCGGGGCGGCGGAGTGTCCAGGTCGATGACGGTGACCGCGTCGATACCGCCGTCGCCGGTCAGGTCGGCGGCGCCGGTGGGGTCGCCGCCGTCGAGGAGCACCACCACGTGTGGCCCGTCGGTGACCGGCCCGGCCGGGTTGAACCGGGACCGGTTGGCCAGCACCTCGTCGAGGAGCCGTTCCAGTTCGGCGGCGGAGCTGGTGACCAGGCGCACCGGGCCGAGGGCGTCGGCGCGGCCCGGGTGGTGGGCGTGCGGCAGCCACTTCACCCACTCCCAGGCCGCCCGCCGCTCCGGGCCCGCGCAGACGGCGATCAGCAGTTCGTCCGGCGCGTGGAAGACGGCGAGCTGGGTGAGCACGGCCCGGGCCAGCGCCTGCGCGGCCGGGGAGCCGGTGTGCGGCGCCTGACCGGGCGCGGGCTCGCCCTTGACGTACACCCGGGCGAAGCTGCGCAGCGACAGCGCCACCGGCAGGTCCGGCACCACCGAGTACGCGTCGAGGAAGCGCCGCAGCGCTCCGGCGGTCATCGGCTCCAGCTCCTCCAGTGGCCGGGTGACCGGGGGCACCAGCGGGGTGGCGAGGGTCTGCGGCCCGACAGCGACCCGGACCACCGCGAAGTCGGGGTCGGCGGGGCGGCGCTCCCAGACCCGGTGGCTGTCCACCGTCGACCAGAGTCGGGCCGGGTCGGGATGCCGGTAGTAGAGCCCGGTCCGCTGCTGGCCGGCGGCCTGCCGGACCCGGCGGCGCAGCGCGGTGAGGTGCCGAAGGTACTCCCGGCGGGCCGCCATCATCTCCGACTTCTTGGGGGTGCCCGAGGCGCTGCCCCAGGAGGTCACCAGCATCGCCAGCGAGGAGAGCCCGAACAGCCCGCCCACCAGGTACGAGTAGGGGCCACCACCGCGGCCGAACATCATCGCCATCGCCACGGTGCCGCCCAGCATCGGCAGCACCACCAGCGCCTGCTGCCAGCGGCCCTCGGTCACCGGGGGAATCTCCGGCGGCGCCTCGACGGGCAGCTCGCCGACCGGGATCTCCGGCGCCGGCCGGCGCGGTGGCCGTTTGATGACAACTGTGGACACTCCGGCCTCCCCTGTGGCGCTCGGTAACCCGAGCCTGGCTCATGGTAGGTAAAGTCCCCCTCGTCCGTCAGCCGTCGCATCCGATCGATATGGAGACCGTCGATGACCACCGGGCTGGCCAGGGTCACCATCAGCGCCCCCGGGCGACGCGTCGACGTGGCCCTGCCGGAGCAGGTCCCCCTCGCCGAGCTGCTGCCCGAGCTGCTGCGGCACGCCGGCGAGGGGCTGGCCGACGACGGCGAGCGGCACGGCGGCTGGGTGCTCCGGCGCGCCGACGGCGCGGTCCTGGTGACCGCGCAGGCGCTGCTGCCACAGGGCGTCCGCGACGGCGAGGTGCTGCACCTGGTGCCGGCCCACGACCAGTGGCCGGAACTGGAGTACGACGACGTGGTCGAGGCGATCGCGGACGGAGCCCGCCGGCGTGGCAGCGCCTGGTCACCGGCGGCCACCCGGGCCGCCGCGCTCGCCGGCGCCGGGGTGCCGCTCACCGTCGGGCTGGTCGCCGTGCTGGCCGGCGGGCCGCAGCACCGCGCCGGCTGGACCGTGGCGGTCACCGTGGCGCTGGTGCTCGCCGTCGCCGGCACGGTGGCCTCCCGCGGGTACGGGGACGGCGCGACCGGTGCCACCCTCGGCGGATACGCGCTGCCGTACGCGTTCGCCGCCGGCGCCCTCGCGGTCTCCTCCGGCGACCCGGTCGGGGTGTTCCGGCTGTTGCCGTGGCTGGGCGCCCCCGAGCTGCTGGCCGGTTCGGTGGCGTTGTTGCTGGTCGCGGTGCTCGGCCTGGTCGGTGCCGCCACCCGGCTGCGGGTCTTCGTTGCCGGCGCGACCGTCGGCGCGATCGGTGCGTCCGCCGCCCTCGGCGGGCTGCTGCTCGACCCGGCCGGCACGGCGGCGGTGCTGGCCTGCGTGCTGGTCTTCGCCCTGGGCGCGCTGCCGCTGCTGGCCATCCGGCTGGGCAAGATGCCGCTGCCGCCGATCACCCTGCCGGCCGGCCCCGGTGGCCCCGACGGCGTGCGGGACCTGCCGGACCGGGTCCGGGTGCACGCGGCGGTGGCCCGGACCGAGGAGATGCTGACCGGGATGCTGATCGGGCATGCCGTGCTAGCGGTCGGGGCCGGGTACGCGCTCGGGGTCGCCGGGGGTGTGGCCGGGCGGCTGCTCGTGGCGGTGACCTCGGCGGTGCTGCTGCTGCGCTCCCGGCTCTTCGTGGCGGTCCGCCACCGGGTGCCCCCGGTGCTGGCCGGGTTGGCCGGGGCCACGGTGCTGGGCGTGCTGCTCGCCGGCCGGGCCGGTGACGCGGGCCTGCTCGCGCTGGCCGTGGGCGGGCTACTGGTGGCGCTGGCCGCCGTGGCGGCCGGTACGACGTACGCCCGGCGGCCGGTCTCGCCGTACGTCGGGCGGGTGGCCGACCTGACGGACACCGCGCTGGTGGTGGCGGTGGTGCCGGTGGCCTGTGCGGTGCTGGGCCTCTACGACGCCGCGCGCGGCCTGCTGGGCTGACCGTACGACGAAGGCCCGGCCGAGGGCCGGCCGGGCCTTCGTCGACGCGGTCGTCAGTGCGCGGACTCGCCCCGCTCCTCGGCCTCCCTGGCCCGGCGGTACGACGCGGCGATCTCGGCCTCGGCCTCGACCCGGCCGACCCAGGTGGCGCCCTCGACCGACTTGCCCGGCTCCAGGTCCTTGTAGACCTCGAAGAAGTGCTGGATCTCCAGGCGGTCGAACTCGCCCAGGTGGTGGATGTCGCGCAGGTGTTCCTGACGGGGGTCCTCGTAGGGGACGCAGAGGACCTTGTCGTCGCCGCCCTTCTCGTCGGTCATCCGGAACATGCCGATGGTGCGGCAGCGGATCAGGCAACCGGGGAAGGTGGGCTCGGGGACGAGCACCAGGGCGTCCAGCGGGTCACCGTCCTCGCCCAGGGTGCCCTCGATGAAGCCGTAGTCGGCCGGGTACTGGGTCGACGTGAACAGGGTGCGGTCCAGCCGGATCCGGCCGGTCACGTGGTCCACCTCGTACTTGTTGCGGTGACCCTTCGGGATCTCAACCGTGACGTCGAAATCCATCTCCCACGCTCCCTCGTCTGCCCACGCTGGCTGAACGAACCACTGACGCCCCCGGCACGGGTGATCGCCACCCACCGGCTGCGGACGCCGCATAGTCTTCGGACCGAAGTAGTGTCGCCCAAGGCTGTTCCGGAGGAGGGAGGAGGGGGTCGTGGGGAGGGAAGATTCACACTACCGCCCGGAGGGGGTTGACGGACGTGGGTCCGGCCGATCCGGTTCCGGCAGCGCCACCGGCCGGGTC
>NZ_SMKD01000164.1 GCF_004348595.1 Micromonospora sp. KC723 | reverse complement strand
CTCGGCCACCCGGTCGGAGATCATTCGCTCCACCCGGGAGACCGCCCCGGTGGCGGCGACCAGTTCGGCCAGCCGGCCCACCTCGTGCGGCTCGGTCACCGTGCCGGCCCGGTCCAGCGCCTGCCGCTGACCGGGGGTGGCGAGCTGCCGGGCCAGCAGCAGCAACGCCGTCGGTTTGCCGGTGCGAAGGTCGTCCCCGGCCGGCTTGCCGGTGGCGGCCGGGTCGCCGTACACACCGAGCAGGTCGTCGCAGAGCTGGAACGCCTCGCCGACGGCCCGGCCGTACCGGCTGTAGGCGGCGATCAGCGACGCGTCGGAGGCGAGCCCGGCCAGGCAGGCGCCGAAGAGCAGCGGCCGTTGGACGGTGTAGCTGGCGGTCTTGTAGCGGGCCACCCGCAGCGCCCGGTCCAGCGACCAGTGCGCCGCGTCGTTCTCCCCGAGCACGTCGAGGTACTGACCGGCGATCGTCTCGACGCGCATCTGGTCGTAGCATCGGCGCACGTCGAACAGTCGTGCCGGGGTCACGGTGGCGCGGCTGAGCAGCCGGTCGGCCCAGACCATGCAGAGATCGCCGATGAGCACGGCCACCGTCTCGCCGAACCGGTCCGGGTCGCCGCTGTGTCCGGCGGCCACGTGTCGGGCGGCGACGGCCCGGTGCACGGTGGGTCTGCCCCGCCGGGTGTCGGAGGCGTCCATCACGTCGTCGTGGACCAGCGCGAAGGTGTGCAGCAGTTCCAGCGCGGCGAACGCCGGCAGCACCGCCGACAGCGGCTCGGCGCCGCCGACCGCGCCACGCCAGCCCCAGTAGGCGAAGGTCGGACGGACCCGCTTGCCGCCGGCCAGCACGCTGTCGCGCGCCGTCGCGGCGAACGCGCCCATCGCCGCGTCGATCCGGGTGAGCGCCTCGACCTCGGCGGCGAGGAAGCCCGCCAGGGTGTCGTCGACGCTCGCGACCAGATCCTCGGTGAACGCGGCGGCCGGTACGCCACGGAACCGAGCCTCCGTCGCTCCCGGCTGTGCCGGCGCCGCGCGGAGCGCGTCACCGGCCACTGCGTCGTTGGCCATGGGGCGAGCGTACCCTAGGGTAACGAGTTGCGTCGATTTCTGCGTCGGATCTGAGGAGGGCTGGTGGACACCGACCTCACCGCCGCCTATGCCCGCTGCCAGGACCTCCACCGGCGACACGGGCGTACCTACTATCTCGCCACCCGGCTGCTCCCCTCCTGGAAACGGCGGCACGTGCACGCCCTGTACGGCTTCACCCGGCACGCCGACGAGATCGTCGACCGCACCGAGGACCTGCCGCCGGCCGAGCGGGCCGCCCGGCTCCACGACTGGTCCACCCGCTTCCTCGCCGGCCTGCGCGGCGAGCCGATCGACGACCCGCTGCTTCCCGCCGTGTTGCACACCATCGCCGTCTTCGACCTGGACCGGGGCGACTTCGCGTCGTTTCTACGCAGCATGGCGATGGACCTGACCGTCGTGTCGTACCCGACCCACAACGACCTGCTCGACTACATGGAGGGCTCGGCGGCGGCCATCGGCACCATGATGCTGCCCATCCTCGGCAGCTCCGACCCGGCCGCCGCCCGCGAACCGGCCCGCCAACTCGGTTTCGCCTTCCAGCTCACCAACTTCATCCGGGACGTGGCCGAGGATCTCGACCGGGGCCGCACCTACCTGCCCGACGAGGACCTGGCGAAGTTCGACGTCACCCGGGACGACCTGCTCGCCGCGAAGGCGGCCGGCCGCGCCACCGGCAACATCCGGGACCTGATCGAGTACGAGGTGACCCGCGCGCAGGCCCACTACGAGGCCGCCGCGCCGGGGATCCCCCTGCTCGCGCCCGCCTCACAGGCCTGCATGCGTACCGCGTACGCGCTCTACGGCGGCATCCTCGACGAGATCGCCGGGCAGGACTACGACGTGTTCGCCGGGCGGGCGCTGGTGTCGCGGCGTCGCCGGGTGACGGTGGCCGCCCGCGCCCTGCTCACCGCGACAGGCAGCCGTGTCCTGGTGCCCGGACCCCACCTCACCGGGGTGTGAGGCACGTACGCGGTGTGTCAGAGGCAGGAGTGCAGGGCCTCGACGAGTTCGTCCACCCGGTCGTGGCCGGCCAACCGGGCGGTCACGTACGCGAAGGCGTAGCCGCGCCGTGGGTCCGCCCAGGCGCTGCTGCCGCCGATCCCGCCCATGCCCCAGCTCCCGTCCTCCTCCCCCTGCATGCCGAGCGTCCACCGGGTACGCCGTTCCAGCAGCAGATCCGGGCCGTCGTACTGCACCCGGGTCGCCTCGGCCACCAGATCGGCGCCGAACACCCGGACCCCGTCGAGGGCACCCCCGCCGAGCAGACCCGCGTAGAACCGGGCCAGCCCGGAGGCGGTGGCGTGCAGGTTGACCGCCGGCACCTCGGCTCCCCGCCAGAGTGGGCTGTTGACCACCGCCACGTCCAGGCCGCCCGACGGATTACCCAACGCCCGGGCCCGCAGCGACCCCGGTGTGCCCCGCGTCCGCACCGGCCACCCCGGATCGCCGTACGACACGTCGGCACAGCGCCGCTGGTCGGTCGCGCCCAGCCCGAAGGCCAGGTCGAGCCGCCACGGGCCGGCGATCTCCTCGGCCAGGAAACGGCCCACCGGCCGGCCGTCCACCCGGCGCACCAGTTCGCCCACCAGATGCCCGTACGTCCAGGCGTGCTCACCGGCGACGGTGCCCGGCTCCCACTCCGGAGTCGCGGCGGCCAGGTCGGCGCAGAGCAGCGCCCAGTCGGCGACCGCCTCGGCCGGCCGGACCACCGGGAACGCGGGCAGTCCGGCGGTGTGGCTGAGCACCTGCCGGACCGTGGCCGGCGTGCGGAACTCCGGCCAGTACGCCGCGACCGGCGAGTCCAGCTCCACCCGCCCCCGGTCGATCAGCGCCAGCAGGCAGGCCGCGGCCAGCGGCTTACCGACCGAGTAGACGTTCACCAGCGTGTCCGGCCGCCACCCGGCGTCCGAGCCGCCGACGAGGTCGACGACCGGGTGGCCGTCGTGCCAGACGGCCAGCGCCGCGCCGGTCTCCCGACCGGAGGCGAAGAGGTCGTGGAAGCAGTCCCGGACCGGGGTGAAGCGTGGGTGCACCGGGCCACGGTATGCCGCGCGGAGGTTACCGGCGCGGGAATTCCCACTCGGCCCGGTGGCCGGGACCGGTCCGCGCGGCGACGGTCAGGGCCAGAACGGTACGGACGGCGCGGGTACGCGTGTTCGTCACGGTGTCCCCCGTGGGGGTGGCCTCGACGGACCGCTCGACCGGGTCAGGGGCCGGAGCCGACCACTGTAGACGGCCGAGCTTCGACACACCGTCCGGGGCCGGCCCGCCCGGCCGCTAGCATCGCCGACAGCACGATCATGCGAGGTGCCCACCCACGACGACGTGGGCCGAGCGCAGCGGGAGCCTGCCATGGATCTGTACACCGCCATCCACCGTCGCCGCGACGTCCGCGCCGAGTTCACCGGCGAGCCGGTGCCGGACGAGACGCTGCACCGGATCCTGGACGCGGCGCACGCCGCGCCCAGTGTCGGCTACTCGCAGCCGTGGGACTTCGTCCTGGTCCGCGACGTCGGGCTCCGGCGCCGGTTCCACGAGCACGTACGGCAGGAGCGGGACGTCTTCGCCGCCACCCTGTCCGGCGAGGCCGCGCGGCGCTTCGCCCGTATCAAGATCGACGGGGTGTTGGAGTCGACCCTGTCCGTCGTGGTCACCTACGACCCGTCCCGGGGCGGCCGGGACGTGCTGGGCCGGCACGCCATCGCCGACGCCGGCCTCTACTCGGTCTGCCTGGCGATCCAGAACCTCTGGCTCGCCGCCACCGCCGAAGGACTCGGCGTCGGCTGGGTCTCGTTCTACCGTGAGCCGTTCCTGGCCGAACTGCTGGGCATCCCCGTCGGCATCCGGCCGGTCGCCTGGCTCTGCGTCGGCCCGGTGACGCACCTGGAATCCGTCCCCGACCTGGCCCGGCACGGCTGGCGGCAGAAGCGCCCCCTGGCCGAGGCCCTACACGCCGACCGCTGGACGCCCTGACGGCGCGAGCGTGCCCGATCCGCCCGGCGCGACGCCCGGAGCACCGACTGAGCCCCGACGTGGGAGAACGTGCCCACCGCCCGGTTTGCGACCGCGCCTGCCGGGAAGTCGGAGAAGGTGCGAGCGCTGATGACGAAGATCGAACAGAACGCGAAGCTGGACCGGATCGGTGACCGGCTCCAACGGGTTGTCCAGGGGACCCTGCGCGGGCAGCGGGTCCGCGATCTGCTGCACGGCGTCTGGCTGGGCCACCCGCTGCACCCGGCGATGGTGCAGGTGCCGGTGGGTGCCTGGATCAGCACCGCGGTGCTGGACCTGCTGCCCGGCCAGCGTCGCGCGGCCACCACGCTGGTGGCGCTCGGCACCGCGAGCGCCGTGCCAGCCGCTGTCGCCGGCCTGAACGACTGGGCCGCGCTGGCCCGCGACCAGCGTCGGGTCGGGCTGGTGCACGCCGCCTCGAACACCGTCGGGCTGGCGCTGTACGCCGGTTCGTTCGCCGCCCGGCTCGGCGGCCGGCACGGGACGGGGCGGGTGCTGGCGTACCTGGGGTTGAGCGCGGCGAGCATGGGCGCGTACATCGGCGGGCACCTGGCGTACAAGCAGGGCGCGCAGGGCAGCCAGAGCATCTCCGAGCTGCACCGGATGAGCGACGAGTGGCGGGCGGTCGCCGATCTGGCCACGCTGCCGCAACGCAAACTGGTCACCCGGGAGGTGGACGACGTCTCGGTGATCCTCTACCGGCACGGCGACGACATCACCGTGATGCTGGAGCGCTGCCCGCACCAGAGCGGTCCGCTCGGCGAGGGCGAGGTACGGGAGATCGGCGGGCACGACTGCGTGGTCTGCCCCTGGCACGGTTCGACGTTCCGGCTCAACGGCGGTGAGGTCGTGCACGGGCCGTCCCCCAACGACCAGCAGATCCTGCCCACCCGGGTGGTCGACGGCGTCCTGCAGACCAAGCTGCCCTGACCCACCCCGGCACCGACGCCCGAAGGCGGGGCCGGGGCGGCGTACCCGTGGATCAGCCGCGGCGGTGACGCCCGGAGTCGAGGACCCGGGCGGCCGGACGGCGACGCAGCCCCAGCACCGCACCGATCTGCGCGCCGACGATGCTGGCCACGGCGAGCACCGCCGAGACCGCCAGCGGCCGGTTGAGCCTGTCGTCGTCGCCGGTGCGGGATGCTCCCACGGCCATCGCCGGAGCCTGCGTCGCCTGTCGGACCTGCGGTGACTGGCCGGCGGCCGGCCCCTGCGGGGCACCGGCCCGTTCGCCGCCGGCGGCCTGCCCAGCCGGGGCGCCCTCGGCCGCCGCCTGCCCGCCGGCGGTGCCGACCGGCCCGCCGGCCATCTCCCGCGTCGGCTCGCCGGGCGAACCCGGCGCCTGCGGCGTGGCGCTCTCCGCCGGTGCCGGCGGCGTGGCGGCCTGCGGGGCGTCCGCCGGGGGGCGCGGTGACGGCTTGCGGGGCGGCGTGGCCACCAACCGGCCGGTCGCGTGCTCCCGGACGCCGCCGTCCGTCGCCTGTGCCGGCAGCCTGATGAGCTGGCCCGGGTGGATCCGGTCTGGGTCGGACAGCCGGTTGAGCCGGGCCACCTCCCGGTAACGGTCGAAGTCGTCCAGGTATCGCTCGGCCACCTCGCCCAGGTAGTCGCCCTTGGCGACGCGGTAGACCGGCGGGGCGGTCGACCGCCCCGCCGGCAACCCGGCGTCGTCCGGCGCCCCGCCCTGCCGCTCCGCGCCGGCCGGCAGTACGCCGTGTTGCGTGGTCGGCGTGCCGACGCCTGCCGGCGCGGCGAGCGCGGCGCCCGCGGCCACCGCCGGGTACGCCGTGCCGGCCGCCGGGTACGCCACCGCGCTGGCCGCGCTGGCCGCCGGGGCCGCCGCGAGGAGCAGGGCCACCGACCCCACCAGCGCCGCCGCCGCCCGCTGCTGCCGGCTCAGCCCGGGTAACCGGGGCGCCGGACGCCGCGCCGCCGCCGCCCCCAACTCCACCAGTACGGAGAAGGCGAAACTCGCCCAGCCGAGCCAGCCGACCACCGCCAACGCCCTCAGGAAGAGCTGGCCGTCGTCGCGGCTGGTCAAGGTGGTGCCCACCTCGGCCAGGGTGGGCAGCTGGTCGGGGAGCGGGTTTCCGGCGAAGGCGAGCAGCGCCACCGGCGCACCCACCAGCACCACGATCAGCACGACCAGCGAGCCGAACCCGGTGAGCAACTGCCCGGTCCGCCGGACGGCGGAGCCACGCGGTGCGGTCATGGCGGCGTTCCTTCCTACGGTGCCTCGGTGATGGCCCGTGCGGTGGCCTCACCCGTGACGGTGACGGTGCTGTCCATGCCGAACAGGCCCAGCATGTGCCGGCGGTAGGTGACGTCGACCTCCACCCGGATCTGCTTCTCGCCGCCGGCCACCGGGAAGCTGACCCGGTGCCCGGCCGCGCCCGCGGCCGAGAGGTAGTCCCGTACGGCGGCCCGGGCGTCGGCCTCGTCGATCTCCTTCGGCCCGCCGGCGATCGCCTGGGCCCGGTCGACGGCCTGGCCGCCGCTGCGGGCCGCCTCGGCGGCGAGGTTGTCGGCGCGCTGCAACGACCGGAGCTGGCCGGCGCCGTCGTACGCGACGCCGATGACCGCCAGTACGCCGAACATGGCGACGGCCAGGAAGAGGCTGACCCGCCCGGCGTCTCGTCGCGCGTCGCAGGCGGTCATCCTCGGCTCCGGTAGCGGTCCAGTGGCGAGGTGAAGCTCGCCGAGACGGTGGTGCGCAGCGGCATCCCGGGCAGCACCGGCAGCGCCAGGTCGGCGTGGGAGACCACACAGGTCACCGAGACGGTCACGCTCGCCGGCTCGCCGGCCGGGCTGCGGTACGCGGCGTCGAAGCTGGTCGCCTGACCGCCTACCGCGCCGCTGAGCGCGATCCGGGGTGCGGCGAAGCAGTTCAGGCCCCGCCAGTCGAGCTGCCGGCGGGCCGCGTCCCGGGCCGCCGCGCGGGCGGCACCGGCATCCCGGGAGATCGAGGCGGCCCGGGCGGCGTCGTGCGCGGCGGACTCGACCGCCTCGTCGGCGACCGCCGTCCGCCCGGTCACCCCGGCGAGGACGATCAGTGCGATGAAGGCGGGGGCGAGCACGGCCACCTCCACCGAGACCGAACCCCGTCCACGGTCCACGGCGGCGGTCACGGGTCGGTCCACCGTTCGACGGTGCCGTGCGCGGTCTGCCGTACCTCGAAGCTGACCCCGGGCACGACGGACAGGGACCGGCCGGTGACGGTGCAGGTCACCTCAGTGGCGCTGGCGGCACAGCTGGGCTTCCCGCCGACCAGCCAGTCACCGGCGGCGGCCAGGAACCCGGCCGCGCGGGCCTCGCCCGCCCCGACCGGCGCCTGGAGTGCCCGCTGCGCGTTGACCCCGCTCTGCGCCGCGTGCAGCGCGGTCGACCGGGCCACGAACCAGACCGCCACCTGCACGGAGGCGAAGAGCAGCACCAGCACCGCCGGCATCACGACGGCCAGCTCCACCGGGTTCGCGCCCCGGTCCGTGCCCCCGGCGGTGAGGCGGCGGACGGCCAGGGCCACGCGGAGGCCGGGTCGCTCCGGATGCGGCGCACGGGTGAGCGCGTCCCGGGGCCGGACGGTGGGGACCGCCCGGCCCGGGCACACGACTGGGGGAGCGGGTGGGGTCACTTGCCCGGGATGCTGTTCATCCAGCTCTCGGCCTTCTGCAGCACCAGGCCGGTGACCGCGGTGGCCGCGACCACCAGGCCAGCGATGATCACCGCGGTGGGCACCGGGCTGTCGCCCCGGTCCGACTCGCGACGCAGCCGGGACAGCCGGTCCACCGCGGCGAGGTAGAAGAACGTGAACATGCGCATGGGGAGGGCTCCTCACAGACGGGCGACGAAGGGATAGATGATGAAGCCGAGCAGGACGAAGACCAGCAGCGACCCGGGGATGTCGAGCCGGCTGGTGATCCCCTCGGCCCGGGTCAGGTTGTCGGTGCGGATCTGGTCCCGCAGCGAGTCGGCGCGGCTGCGCAGCGTCTCGTGCACCTGCGCGCCCTCGCTGCCCGAGTTCCGCATGATCGCGCCCACGTCGCCCAGCTCGGCGATGCCGATCCGGTCGGCCAGCTCCTGCAACTCGTCCCACGGGGAGTGCATCTGCAACTGCGCGATCCGCAGCGACTCCCGGATCCGCTCGAACACCCAGCCGTCGCAGACCGTCGCCGCGCGTTCCAGGGACTGCACCGGGCCGTGCGCCGCCGACAGCTGCAACGCCACCAGATCCAGGTAGGTGCAGACCGCCTGGCGGAACTCGTCCCGGGCGGCGTCCGCCTTCGCCAGCACCGCCCGGTGGGCCAGCAGCGCGCAGAGCAGGGCCATCCCGATGCTGCCCAGCACCGGTACGGCCACCGGCAGGCGCATCCCGCCGAGGAAGAGCAGCGCGCCGAGCACGGTCGGGGTGGCCAGCCCGATCAGGGCGGAGAGGAGCACCGACAGGGCGTACTGCTCCGGGGTCCGGCCGATCAGGGCGAGCTGGCGGTGCGGTGGGCTGAGCCAGCGGGCGAACCCACCCAACCAGTCCAGCCGCCGCGAGGAGGCGGCCGTGCCGGGCGGCTGGTGCAGCCGGCGCAGCGCCGGGCCGAGCGCCGGGTACGCCGGCAGTGCCTCCCGGACCAGCAGAAACACGCCCAACCCGATCCCCGCGCCGCCCAGCACGGCGATCGCGAGCTGCCAGTTGAGGATCACGCGACCGCCTCCTCCGGATCGGGGGCGGGCAGGAACCGGGCCGGTGGCGGGGGCTGGCTCATCGACCGCACCCAGACCAGCAGGCCGATGAAGGCCGCGCCGAGCACCGCCATCACCAGTTGCCCGACGACGGTGCCGTACGGGCGGATGTAGTCGGTGTTCAGCAACCCGTACGCGAGCACCACCAGGGTCATCCCGGTGAGGAAGCGAACGGCGAACCTCGGCTGGGTGCGTTTCGCCTCCACCTCGCGGCGGGTGGCCACCTCGGCGGCGGCAGCCGAGGCGATCGCCCCGAGCACGTCTCCGAGGCGCTCCCCCCGGTCGGTCAGGTGCAGGATCAGCGCGGCCACCACCTGGTCGCAGACCGGGTCGCCGATCTCGTCGGCGAAGGCGAGCAGTGCGGTGCGGGCCGTCCAGCCGGCCTGGAGGCGCGCCGCGAGCAGCCGTACCTCCTCCTGGATCTCCTCGGGAACGGTGGCGATGGTGTTGATGATCGCCGCCTGGAGGCCCTGCCCGGTGGCGGAGACGTCCTTGAGCCGGCGGGTCCACTCACCGACCGCCTCGACCCGGGCGATCGCCCGTTCCTCGGCCTTGCCGACGGCGAAGAGCCAGGGCACGCCCGGTACCGCCGCCGCCACGATCAGGCCCACCACCGGCAGCCCGGTGAGCAGGAAGGACAGCGCCCCGGCCCCCGCCGCCACCGCCAGCCGGGCCCGCTGGATCCGCCGCTCCCGCAGCCCGGGGCCCGGGCCGGGCCAGAGCCGGCGCAGGCCACGACCGGCGCCGGGGCGGGAACGCGCGGGCGCGCGGGTGCCGGTGAGCGCGACCACGGCCAGCACCAGACCGGCCACGCAGGTCGCACCGGAGACGACGGCGACCAGCTCGATCGGGCTCATCGCCGGACCACCGGAGCGAGCCGGCTGTGCCGGGGGCGGCGCCACGCGCCCGCGCCGGCCTCGATGAACCGGCTGAGCAGCCGGGCGTCGTACCCGACCCGCAGGAGCTGGGCGCGGATGCGTTCGGGCAGGTGGCGGGGGATCGCCCGGCCGTCAGGGCCGGGCCCGAAGACGCTGGTGGTGATGATCCGGCTGCCCTCGCCGACCCCGATCACCTCCTCGACGTGGGAGACGAAGCGGTGCTTGCGCCCGCCGATCGCGGTCTCGTCCTCGACGGTCACGTAGACGATCAGGTCGAGGGCGTTGCCGGCCATCCGGCGGGCCTGGTCGACCGTCATCTCCCGGCCGTGGGCCAGTGCCAGCTCGATGATCCGCTCGCTCACCCCGGCCGGGGTACGGGCGTGGATGGTGCACATCGACCCTCGGCTGGTCGTCATCGCCTGGAGCATCGGCACGATCTCCCGGGACCGCACCTCCCCGACGATGATCCGCAGCACGCCCATCCGCAGCGACAGCGGGATCAGGTCGGCGATGCTCACCTCACCGGCCGGCCGGCCGTCCAGACCGCGCTCGCCGTGCCCCTCCCGTGCCTCGAAGCTCATCACCGCCCGGTGCTTGTGCCCACGCCGGGCCGGCAGCAACTCCCGGCTCTCCTCCAGCAGCACGTACGGCTCGTCCGGCGGGATCTCGTCCATCAAGGCCCGGATGACGGTGGTCTTTCCCGCCCCGGCCAGCCCGGCGACCATGATGTTCAGCCCGGCCCGCATCGAGGCGCGCAGGAAGTCCCGCAGCAGCGGATCGATCATCTCGTCCAGGTCCGGACGGGTGCCGCAGATGTCCTCCAGGCTGACGTCCAGCGTGTTGTGCTTGCGGATCACCGCGTACGGGCGGTGGCTGACCAGGAAGACCGCCGCGAGCCGGCTGCCGTCGGGCAGTTGCAGGTCCAGCGTCGGCTTCGACGTCGACAGGGACCGTTCGGTGGCTCCCGCCCGGCGGGCCGCCGCCTGGAGGATCTCCACCAGTTCCTCGTCGCTGTCGGCGATCGGTTCGGCCCAGTCCACGCCACCGCCGTGCCGGGTGATGCGTACCTGGTCGCAGCCGAGGATGTGCACCTCCTCGATGGAGTCGTCCACCAGCAGCGTCTGGAGTCGACCCAGGCCGACCAGTTCCGCCGTGACCTGGTCGAGCAGGAGCCGTTCCTCGTCGGCGGTGAGCGGGGTGCCGGCGCGGCGTACCGAGTCGGCGTAGCCGGAGACGACGGCGACCGCGAGCCGGGCCCGCTCGACCTCCTCGGCGTTCGCGTCGAACTCCCGACCCCGCTGCCAGTGGGTGAGCCGTTCGCTCAGTTCTCGGCGCAACTCGCGGACCACCGCGAAGTCCACCTTCGGCC
>NZ_SMKD01000163.1 GCF_004348595.1 Micromonospora sp. KC723 | reverse complement strand
CAACGGCACCCGGCGGCGCGGCGTCGACGGGCGGTTCCGCCCGTCCCGTGCCCCCGAGGACACCCCCGACACGACACCCGACTCCCCGGACGCCAGCACCGCCGGCGCCTCCGCCGGACTGGACGAGGTGCTCGACGCCGACGAGCGGACGACGCCGGCCGACCCGACCGCCGAGCCGTTGCCCGAGGACCGGTTCCTCAACCGGGAGCTGTCCTGGCTCGACTTCAACGCCCGGGTGCTGGCCCTGGCCGAGGATCGGCGCACCCCGCTGCTGGAGCGGGCGAAGTTCCTGGCGATCTTCGCCGGCAACCTCGACGAGTTCTACATGGTGCGGGTCGCCGGGCTGAAGCGCCGCCTCTCCGCCGGCCTGCCGGTCCGCGGCGGGGACCGGCTGCCGCTGCGCACCCAGCTGGAACTGGTCGCCGAGAAAGCCGCCGGTCTCGTGGCCCGGCACGCCGCCTGCTTCGTCCACGACGTGCTGCCCCGGCTGGCCGCCGAGAACGTGCGCATCCTGCGTTGGGCGGACCTGGACGACTCGGAGCGGGAACGGCTGCGCACCTACTTCCGGGAGCACATCTTCCCGGTGCTCACCCCGCTCGCGGTGGACCCGGCGCACCCGTTCCCGTACATCTCGGGGCGCTCGCTGAACCTGGCGGTCGCGGTTCGCGACCCGGACGGCGGCTCCGAACTGTTCGCCCGGGTCAAGGTGCCGAACAACGTGCCGCGTTTCGTCCGGGTCGCGCGGGACCGGCCCGGTCTGCGGATGCTGCCGGTCGAGGAGCTGATCTCGGTGCACCTGGGCCAGCTCTTCTCCGGCATGCAGGTCGTCGAGTGCCACCTGTTCCGGGTGACCCGCAACGCCGAGATGGAGGTCGACGAGGACCGCGACGAGGACCTGCTCCAGGCGCTGGAACGGGAACTGGCCCGACGTCGTTTCGGCCCGCCGGTACGCCTGGAGGTCGCCGCGTCCATCTCCGACCACATGCTGGAGCTGCTCGTCCGCGAGCTGGACATGGACGACCACGACGTGCTCCGGGTGCCCGGGTTGCTCGACCTGTCGGCGCTGTGGCAGCTGTACGGCGAGGCCGACCGTCCCGACCTGAAGGATCCGCCGTTCGTGCCGGCCACCCACCCCCGGCTCGCCGAGGGCGAGGTGCCCCGCAGCGTCTTCGCCACCCTCCGCGACGGCGACGTGCTGGTGCACCACCCGTACCACTCGTTCGCCACCAGCGTGCAGCGCTTCATCGAGCAGGCCGCCGCCGACCCGAACGTGCTCGCCATCAAGCAGACCCTGTACCGCACCAGCGGCGACTCCCCGATCGTCGACGCCCTGGTGGACGCGGCCGCCGCGGGCAAGCAGGTGGTGGTGCTGGTGGAGGTGAAGGCCCGCTTCGACGAGGTGGCCAACATCGGCTGGGCGCGCACCCTGGAACGGGCCGGCTGCCACGTCGTCTACGGCCTGGTCGGCCTCAAGACGCACTGCAAGACCGCGCTGGTGGTACGCCAGGAGGGCAACCAGATCCGCCGGTACTGCCACATCGGCACCGGCAACTACCACCCGAAGACGGCCCGGCTGTACGAGGACTTCGGGGTGCTCACCGCCGACCCGGAGATCGGCGCCGACCTCACCGACCTGTTCAACGTGCTGACCGGGTACAGCCGGCAGACCGCGTACCGGCGGCTGCTGGTCGCCCCGCAGGGCATCCGCCGCGGCCTGGTCGAACGGATCGAACGGGAGATCACCCACGTCCGGCTCGGCATGCCCGGCCTGGTGCAGTTCAAGGTGAACGCGCTGGTCGACGAGGAGATCACCGACGCGCTGTACCGGGCGTCCCGGGCCGGCGTGCACGTGGACCTGATGATCCGGGGCATGTGCACGCTGCGGCCGGGGGTGCCGGGGCTGTCGGAGAACATCCGGGTCCGGTCGATCCTCGGCCGGTTCCTGGAGCACTCCCGGATCTTCCGGTTCGGCAACAACGGCGACACCGAGTTCTGGATGGGGTCGGCCGACCTGATGCACCGCAACCTGGACCGACGTGTGGAGGCGCTGGTGCAGGTGAGCGACCCGGTGGCCCGGGCCGAGCTGGACCACGTGCTGACCGCCGCGTTCGGTCCCGAGGTGGACGCCTTCGAGCTGGCGGCCGACGGCACCTGGACCCGACGTACCGGCACGTCGGAGGAACCGCTGGCGGACCTCCAGGAGCTCCTGCTGCGGCGGGTGGGCGGCACCGCCGGCTGAGCCGCCCGTGCCGGTGGCGGCGGACGTATGGTGACCGGATGGTGGACGAGGAACCGGCGGGCATCCGGGCGGCGGGCGGGGTGGTCTGGCGGCCGGGCCCAGACGGCGGTGTCGAGGTCTGCCTGGTGCACCGCCCCCGCTACGGCGACTGGTCGCTGCCGAAGGGCAAGCTGGAGCACGGTGAGCACCCGTTGCTGGCCGCCGTCCGCGAGGTGGCCGAGGAGAGCGACGTGCGGGCCGTCCCGCAGGTCCGGCTCCCGACTGTCCGCTACCGCAGCGAGGGCCGACCGAAGGCGGTCGACTACTGGTCGATGCGGGCGGTGGGCGCGGGCGGTTTCCAGCCGGGCACCGAGGTCGACGAGGTGGGCTGGCTCAGCGTCGACGAGGCGGTGCGGCTGGTCAGCTACCCGCACGACGCGCAGGTGCTGACGGCGTTCGCCGCGCTGCCCCCGGTGTCCACGACGATCGCCCTCGTCCGGCACGCGCACGCCGGCAGGCGGGCCACCTGGTCCGGCCCGGACGACAGCCGGCCGCTGGACGTCGAGGGGTGGGCCCAGGCCGAGGCGTTGGCGCCGCTGGTGGCGTTGGTCCGCCCGACCCGGCTGCTGTCGGCGTCGGCACGCCGCTGCGTGCAGACCCTCGACCCGGCCGCGGCCCGGCTCGACCTGCCGATCGAGGTGTGCGGCGACCTGGACGAGCCGCGTCCGGGCCAACAACGCGAGGAGTGCGAGTTGGCCGCCGCCGGCCGGCTGTTGTCGCTCGCCGCCGTCGGCGAACCGGTCGGGATGTGCAGCCAGGGCAAGGTGATCCCGGGGGTGCTGGCACGGCTGACCGGCCGGGCCGGAGACTTCGCCACCCCGAAGGGCGGCGGCTGGCTGCTCGCCTTCACCGCCGACCGGCTGCTCGCCGCCGACCGGCTCTGACGCGGGAAGGGCGCCCACCGTCGTGGTGGGCGCCCTTCCCGTCGTACGCGGCCGTTCAGCGCTTGGCGGCGGACTTCTTCGCCGGCGCCTTCTTGGCCGTGGTGCTCTTCGCGGCGGTGGTCTTCTTCGCCGCCGTGGTCTTCTTGGCCGCGGCGGCCTTGCTCGCCGCCGTGGTCTTCTTGGCCGGGGCGGCCTTGGTGGTGGCGGACTTGGCCGTGGTGGCCTTGGCCGCCTTGGTCGCGGTGGTCTTCCTGGCGGGCGCGGCGGCGGTCTTCTTCGCCGCCGTCGCCTTGGCCCCGGTGGCCTTGGCACCCGCCGCCTTGGCCCCGGTCGCCTTGGCCCCGGTCGCCTTGGCCCCGGTCGCCTTGGCCCCGGTCGCCTTCGCGCCGGTGGTCTTGGCGGCCGCCGTGGCGGTCTTCTTGGCCGGGGCCGCGGCCTTCGGCACCTTGCCGCTGGCCACCATCTCCTTGAATCCGGCACCCGGACGGAAGGTCGGGACGGACGTCTTCTTGACCTTCACCGCCTCACCGGTACGCGGGTTGCGGGCTGTTCGGGCACCCCGGACGCGCTTCTCGAACGCTCCGAAGCCGGTGATTGCCACCTTCTCGCCCTTGGTGACCGCCGCCTGGACCTCAGCGAGGACCGCGTCGAGCGCGGCCGTCGCCGTCTTCCGGTCCCCCAGGCGAGCGGCGAGCGCCTCGATGAGCTCGGCCTTGTTCACGACTTCCTCCCGATTGTGCGACTGACTCGACGCGAGCCATTCTGCGCGCACCGTATGCCCTGTGCTGCCTGGACACAAACATTCGGTGGAAAAAAGCCCTTGTGTCGTAACGGATTCGCCCCCACCGGAGGATCCGGTGGGGGCGAGAACCGAGGAAACGTGGGACGTTCGGCTACGCGACGGCAGGCTTGAACGCCGGCCGTGACGACTCGTACGCGCTGATCTCCGCCTCGTGCCGGAGGGTGAGTCCAATGTCGTCCAAGCCCTCCATCAGCCGCCACCGGCTGTGGTCGTCCAGCGGGAACGACCAGCGGGACTCGCCGAGCCGGACCTCGCGGGTGGTCAGGTCGACGGTGAGGGGAGTGGTCGGGTCGGACTCGGTCCGCGCCCAGATCTCCTCGACCGCTTTCAATTCCAACTCCACCGGGAGAAGCCCTTCCTTGAGGGCGTTGCCCCGGAAGATGTCACCGAAGCGGGGCGAGATCACCGCCCGGAACCCCCAGTCGCGCAGCGCCCAGACGGCGTGTTCCCGGGACGACCCGGTGCCGAACTCGGGACCGGCCACGAGAATCGACGCACCGGAATATGCGGGATCGTTGAGCACGAATTGCGGGTCTTCCCGCCACGCGCTGAAGAGCCCGTCGGCGAAGCCGGTCCGGGTCACCCGCTTGAGGTACACGGCCGGGATGATCTGATCGGTGTCCACGTTGGATCGCCGCAGTGGCACGGCGGTGCCGGTGTGGGTGGTGAACTTGTCCATCTCTCGGCTGCCCTTCTACAGGTCGGCGGGGGCGGCGAGCCGGCCGACGACGGCGGTGGCGGCGGCGACCGGCGGCGACACCAGGTGGGTACGCCCGCCCCGGCCCTGCCGTCCCTCGAAGTTGCGGTTGGAGGTCGACGCGGAACGCTGGCCGGGCTTGAGCGTGTCGGGGTTCATCCCGAGGCACATGGAGCAGCCGGCGAAGCGCCACTCCGCGCCGGCGTCGGAGAAGACCTTGTCCAGCCCCTCCGCCTCGGCCGCCTCCCGGACGGCCGCGCTGCCGGGCACCACGAGCATCCGTACGCCGTCGGCGACCCGGTGCCCGCGCAGCACGTCGGCGGCGGCGCGCAGGTCCTCCAGCCGGCCGTTGGTGCAGGAACCGACGAAGACCACGTCCACGGCGAGGTCCCGCAGGGGCGTGCCGGGGGTGAGGTCCATGTACTCCAGGGCCCGCCGGGCGGCCGTCCGCTCCGCCTCGGTGACGAACTCCTCCGGGTCCGGCACGACCGCGCCGAGCGGCGCCCCCTGGCCCGGGTTGGTGCCCCAGGTGACGAACGGGGTGATCCGGCCAGCGTCCAGGGTCACCTCCGCGTCGAAGGTCGCGCCCGCGTCGGTGGGCAGGGTCCGCCAGTAGGCGATCGCCGCGTCCCACTCCGCGCCCTGCGGGGCGTGCGGCCGACCCTTGAGGTACGCGAAGGTGGTCTCGTCCGGCGCGATCAGGCCGGCCTTGGCGCCCCACTCGATGGACATGTTGGCCACCGTCATCCGGCCTTCCATGGAGAGCCGCCGGATGGCCTCGCCCCGGTACTCGACGATGTGGCCCCGCCCGCCGCCGGTGCCGACCTGCGTGATCAGCGCGAGCACCAGGTCCTTGGCGGTGACCCCGGGGCCCAGCTCGCCGACGACGTTCACCGCCATCGTCTTCGGCCGGCTCTGCGGCAGTGTCTGGGTGGCCAGGACGTGCTCGACCTCACTGGTGCCGATGCCGAAGGCGAGCGCCCCGAAGGCGCCGTGGGTGGCGGTGTGGGAATCGCCACAGACGATGGTCATGCCGGGCTGGGTGACGCCGAGCTGCGGGCCGATGACGTGCACGATTCCCTGGTTCTCGTCACCGAGGGGGTGCAGCCGCAGGCCGAACTCGGCGCAGTTGCGGCGCAGCGTCTCGATCTGGGTACGCGAGGTCGGGTCCGCGATGGTGAGCAGATCACCGCGGCGCAGCCGGAACGACGGGTCGTCGTACCCGGTCGGGGTGTTGTGGTCCTCGGTCGCGAGCGTGAGATCGGGCCGGCGCACGGGGCGGCCGGCCAGGCGCAGCCCGTCGAAGGCCTGCGGGCTCGTCACCTCGTGCAGCAGGTGCAGGTCGATGTAGAGCAGGTCCGGCTCACCCTCGGCAGTCCGTACCACGTGCGCGTCCCAGACCTTCTCGGCCAGGGTCCTCGGTCGAGTGGCTCCCACCATCTGGACATCCTAAATTCTGGGAGGTAAATTTCGGCTTGTGGGACACAGTATGAGCGGTGTCGGCGTCCTCGACAAGGCGGTGGTCATCCTGGCCGCCTGTGTCGACGGCGCCAGCCTGGCCGAACTCGTTGAACGCACCAAGCTGCCCCGGGCCACCGCGCACCGGTTGGCGCAGGCGCTGGAGATCCACCGGATGCTGGTCCGGGACACCCAGGGCCGCTGGCGACCCGGGCCCCGGCTCGGCGAGCTGGCCAACGCCGCCCCGGACGTGCTGCTGACCGCGGCCGAGCCGCTGCTGGCCGCGCTGCGCGACGCCACCGGCGAGAGCGCCCAGCTCTACCTACGCCGCGCCGACGAGCGGGTCTGCGTGGCCGCCGCCGAGCGGGCCAGCGGCCTGCGGGACACCGTGCCGGTCGGTTCGGTGCTGCCGATGACGGCGGGCTCGGCGGCGCAGATCCTGCTCGCCTGGGAGCCACCGGAGGCGGTGATGCCGCTGCTGCCGCGCTCCAAGTTCACCGGGCGCACCCTCGCCGAGGTGCGCCGCCGGGGCTGGGCGCAGAGCGTCGCCGAACGGGAGGCGGGTGTGGCGAGCGTCTCCGCGCCGATCCGGGACCGCACCGGTCGGGTGATCGCCGCGATCAGCATCTCCGGTCCGATCGAGCGCCTCGGTCGCCGTCCCGGCGAACGCCACGCCATGGCCGTCGTCCGCGCCGGCCAGCGCCTCTCCGGCCTGTGATTCGGAGGTCGCCCACGCTGGCGGGTTACCGGGCGCCTGGACGCCGCACCCTGCCGCATTCCACGAGCCACCACCGCGCGTCCGCCCACCCTTGCCGGCGATGACAGGCTGGGCGGGGCGGCAGAAGGGAACGGCCCGCCTCGTGGGACGAGACGGGCCGTTCCGGGTGTAGCCCCGACCGGATTCGAACCGGCGCTACCGCCTTGAGAGGGCGGCGTCCTGGGCCGCTAGACGACGGGGCCAGGCAGTTTTCCTGCAACACCACCTTGGCGGGCGGTGCGGTTGTAGTCTAGCGGCACCGCCGTGACGCCCCACCGAGGGGGTCACCGCACCGGGCCGGGGCGGCGGCCGTCCCGGCAACACCGCCGGCCAGAGCTCGGACGCCCCGCGGAACGGACGCGGAACCAGCCCGAACGCGAAGAAGCCCGCCCCAAGAGGTGGGACGGGCTTTCAGTGCTGTAGCCCCGACCGGATTCGAACCGGCGCTACCGCCTTGAGAGGGCGGCGTCCTGGGCCGCTAGACGACGGGGCCAGAACAAACTTCGCTTCCCCACCGGAGCCGGTGGGGAAGCTGCACTCTATCAGAGATCATCTGCCGCCCGAGCGGGCACACAGCGAACTCCGCCAGAATCCAGCGTCCGGGATTCTCGCGAATCCACGGTTGCGCTGGGGTACCAGGACTCGAACCTAGACTAACTGAACCAGAATCAGTCGGGCTGCCAATTACCCCATACCCCATTGGCCCCTTGCGGCGCCGAGAAAGAACTTTACCCTCCCCACGCCAACAGGCCAAATCCAACCCCCCGAACCGCATCTGACCTGCGAAAACAGGGCATCGGACGGATCAGGCGACCGGAACCACCGGGTTGGTGAGCTCCCCGATCCCCTCGATCCGCACGGTGACCGTATCCCCCTCGACGAGCGGGCTAACCCCCGCCGGGGTGCCGGTCAGCACCACATCGCCGGGCAGCAGCGTCATCACGTGCGAGATGTACGACACCAGGGCCGGCACGTCGAAGACCATGTCCTTGGTCCGGCCCAGCTGGCGTACCTCCATCTCGTCGGGACGGCGGCCCACCTCGCAGCGGACCTCCAGGTCGGAGACGTCCAGCCCGGTGGTGATCCAGGGGCCGATCGGGCAGAACGAGTCGAAGCCCTTGGCCCGGGTCCACTGCCCGTCCGAGCGCTGGAGGTCCCGCGCGGTGACGTCGTTGGCGCAGGTGTAGCCGAAGATCGCCTGCTCGGCGGTGGCCCGGTTGGCCCGCCGCGCTCCGGGAGCGCCGATCACCACGGCCAGTTCCGCCTCGTGCTCCACCTGCTTGGAGAAGATCGGCAGCCGGATCGCGTCCCTCGGCCCGATCACCGAGGTGGAGGGCTTGAGGAAGAGCAGCGGCTCCTTCGGCACCTCGCTGCCGTGCTCCGCGGCGTGCTCCGCGTAGTTGCGCCCCACGCAGACCACCTTGCTGGGCAGGATCGGCGAGAGCAGCCGTACGTCCGACAGCGCCCACCGGCCGCCGGTGAACTGGATCCGCCCGAACGGGTGGCCCTCGATCTCGGCGATGGTCAGGGCCTGCGGCCCGCCACCCGGCTCGCCCTCGACGACCCCGAACGACATTCCCTTGGCATGAGCAAAACGAGCGATACGCACCTGGCCAATCTAGCCCCGCCAGCCGGTCCGGAGTCCGGCGACGCCCCCCGACCACAGGCGCCGTCGGCGCAGGGTACGCCCGGCGCGGCCGGTGGGGGCGAGATTCGGAACTTCGTACCCGGCCGGAGGGGACCGCCCCTAGCGTCGGCTTCGGAGGTGCGTTCGTATGCCTGCATCGAGACGACACCACAGGGCCCTCGCCGTGTTCGTACACGGCCTGGGGATCCTCGCCGCCGTGCCGGCCCTGCCCACGGTGACGTCCCCGACCGAGGCCGCGGCCACTCCGGTGGTGACCCCGGCGACACCGGCGTCGCTGGCGCGTCCGGTCCCGTCCGCGACGGCGCCGGCGGCACGTCCGCTGCCGGCCGCGACTCCCGCGCCACCACGCCACGGGGCCGGCACGGCCCACCCGGTCGGCGCGGCCCGGCCGACGCCGGATGCGTCGCGGCTGTCCGGCGTCGCGGCCACCGGGGCGGTGATCCCGGTGACACCGGCGGTCCCGGCGCCGGGGATGGCCACCACCGCTCACCCCGGAGTGCCCCGCCCGGCCCCGCCGGTCACCGTGTCGGTGACGGCGGCCGGGACACCGGCCCCCGGCTACCGGATCCAGGTGCGCAACGGCGGCAGCACCCCGGTCGACGCCATGGTGCGGCAGCAACTGCCGGCGGGTACCTCGACGACCGCGGTGAGCGCCGGCGGTCGGGTCACCCGGACGGCCGGACCGCAGGGCACCGGGGAGGTCACCTGGCGGCTGCGGCTACCGGCCCGGGGCACCAGCACCGTTCAGACGGCGCTCGCGCAGACCGCGCCCGGCCGGTCGGTCACCGCACCGGCCTGCGCCTTCACCAGCGACGGCAACCGGCCGTACGACTGCGCCACCGTCACCTGGCAGCCGGCGGCGAACCCGGCGGCGCAGGCCGAGGAGGCCGCCCCCGCCTGGCGACGGCCGCCGGTCCTGGCCGCCGCCCTGGTCGTGCTGCCGGTGCTGACCGCTGGCCTCATCTGGGGATGGCTGCGCCTGCGGCGGCGTCGTGCCGGCGTGGAACCGACCGGCGTCGCGCCCGTCACTGCGGGTGCCCCGCCGTCCGCCGGAGGGCCGGGCACCGCCGGCGGTGGCACCGTCTACCCGCGACCGGCGGCCCCGGGCATGCCGGGCAGACGTCGCCGACCGCCCGGCTGGGCGATCGTCGGGATGGTCGCCGTGGTCCTCGCCGCGGTGGTTTCCGGGGCGGTGTTCACCGCCACCCGGGAGGTCTCCGCGATCGACACGGACAAGCAGCCCACCAGCGGCGCGTGGATCGGGAGGAGCGCCACCGGCACGGTCGGGACCCCGCTGCGGGAGAAGGCGTTCGAGTTCACCGTCTACCGGGTGGCCTGCGAGACCGGCACCGGAACGGGCCGGCGGTGCCAGGCCACGGTCGGGGTGCGCAACGTGACGCCCGAGCAACAGGTCTGGCACGGCGAGCTGCAACGGGCCTACCTGCCCGGCGGCAACTGGGTCAGCACGGACCAGGACGCCACCCGGCGGGTCAACCTGGGCCGGGACGTCTTCGCGCAGCCCCTGGCGGCGGGCAGCCGGGTGGTGCTGCCGCTGGTGTTCACCCTCACCGGACCGCAGCAGCCCGAACAGCTCGAGCTGCGCAGCGGGGTGTTCTCCGCCGGGGTGCGGGTGGACGTGCCCTGACCGGCGGCGGAGCGGCGGTCGTACCCTGGGTCGGTGACCGCCGCCCCCGCACCCGCCGCCCTCGGCGCGGCCGACTGGCAGGCCCGGCGACGCGCGCACGAGGAACGGGTGGACGCCTGGCTGGCGCCGCACCTGGCCCGCCGCCGGCAGGGCGGGAAGCACCCCGTGGAGGACTTCCTCTTCACCTACTACGCGTACCGGCCGGCCCAGCTCCGGCGCTGGCATCCGGGGCCGGGCGTGCTGCTGCGCGACGCCGATCCGGCCGAGTTCGGGCGGGACTACCGCGCCGACGCCGCCGGGGTCACCCTCGACACCGGCCGGGTACGCGAGCGTCGCGCCGACTCGATCGCCTGGATCCGTGGTCTGCTCGCCGCCACCGCCGGCCGCCCGGCGCACCTGGGCTGCTTCGGCATGCACGAGTGGGCGATGGTGTACCGGCAGACCCAGGATGAGGTCCGGCACAACGCCTGGCCGCTGCGGCTGAGCCCGCAGCGGACGGCGGCGGTGGTCGAGGAACGGGGCGTACGGTACAGCCACTTCGACGCGTACCGGTTCTTCACCGCGCCGGCCCGGCCGTTGAATCTGCTCGCCCCGACCAGGGAGAGCCAGCACGCGCTGGAGCAGCCGGGCTGCCTGCACGCCAACATGGACCTCTACAAGTGGGCGTACAAGCTCTCGCCGTTGGTGCCGAGCGAGCTGGTGGCGGACTGTTTCGCGCTGGCCCGCGAGATCCGGGTGCTGGACATGCGGGCCAGCCCGTACGATCTGGCCGCCCTCGGGTACGCCCCGGTGCGGGTGGAGACCCCGGAGGGGCGGGCCGAGTACGCCTCGGCGCAGCGGGACTTCGCCGGACAGGCGGCCGTGCTCCGCGCCCGCCTGCTGGCCGCGCTGGCCTGACCCCCGTACCCCGACAG
>NZ_SMKD01000162.1 GCF_004348595.1 Micromonospora sp. KC723 | reverse complement strand
CGCCATCACCCTCGCCGAACACCTCGACATACCACTGGTCACCACCATCCACGCCACCGAAGCCGGCCGACACCAGGGCTGGCTCCCCGACGAGATGAACCGCACCATCCACGGCGTCGAACACTGGCTGGCCGGCGAGTCCGGCCGGGTGATCGTCTGCTCCGGGTACATGCGCGAGGAGGTGGGCGCGCTGTTCGGGGTGGACGCCGCCCGGGTCGACGTGGTGCCCAACGGCGTCGAGCCGCACCGCTGGCGGGTGCCGGCCTCGGCGGTCGCCTCGGCCCGGGCCCGGTTCGCCGGGGACGGGCCCCTGGTCACCTTCGCCGGACGGCTGGTGTACGAGAAGGGCGTGCAGCACCTGCTCGCAGGCCTTCCCCGGCTGCGGGAGCGGCACCCCGGGCTGCGCGCGGTGATCGTCGGCGACGGCCCGTACCGGTCGGCGCTGGAGGCCGAGGTGCACCGGCTCGGCCTCGGCGGCACGGTCAGCATGCCCGGCTTCCTCGGCGGCACCGACCTGCCGGCGGTGATGGCCGCCTCGGACTGCTTCGCGGTGCCGAGCATCTACGAGCCGTTCGGCATGGTGGCCCTGGAGGGCGCCGCCGCCGGGGCGCCGCTGGCGGTGGCCCGCACCGGTGGGCTGGCCGAGATCGTCGAGCCCGGCGTCACCGGGGTGACCTTCGCCCCGCAGGACCCCGACGGGCTCAGTGAGGCCATCGACGCGGTGCTGTCGGACCGGGAGCGGGCCCGGCTGCTCGCCCGCCGCGCCCGCAGCATGGTGCACGAGCAGTACGGCTGGGCGGCCATCGCCCACCGCACCGCGACCAGTTACGCGGCGGCGATCGCCGGGGACGCCGCGTTCACCGCGGCCCGGGCCGAGCTGCGGATGACCGTCGGCCGGGCCACCGTCCCGTCCCCGGAGGGCAACCTGCTCGCCGCCGCCGGCCTGCGCTGACCGCCCGACCCGGCCGGGTGTGGCTCCGATCACGGGGGCCGGGCGGGTCGGCGCTCGGAGACGGCCCACGCCGACGCACAGGGCGTCGATCACACCGGACGACGAAGGCCGCCGGCCCCCGAGGGGCCGGCGGCCTTCCGCGTCTGCGGACCGGGTGGGTCAGCGCTCGGAGATCGGGGCGTAGTCCCGCTCGACGGCGCCGGTGTAGATCTGCCGCGGCCGGCCGATCTTGGTCTCCGGGTCGTTGATCATCTCGCGCCACTGGGCGATCCATCCGGGCAGCCGGCCCAGGGCGAACAGCACCGTGAACATCTTGGTCGGGAAGCCCATCGCCTTGTAGATCAGGCCGGTGTAGAAGTCCACGTTCGGGTAGAGCCTGCGGGATACGAAGAAGTCGTCGGCGAGCGCGATCTCCTCCAACTGCACCGCGATGTCCAGCAGCGGGTCCGGCTTGGCCATCCGGCCGAGCACGTCCTGGGCGGCCTTCTTCACGATGGCGGCGCGCGGGTCGTAGTTCTTGTAGACCCGGTGGCCGAAGCCCATCAGCTTGACGCCGTCCTGCCGGTCCTTCACCTTCCGGACGAAGGCCTGCACGTCACCGCCGTCGGCGGCGATCTTCTCCAGCATCTCCAGCACGGCCTGGTTGGCGCCGCCGTGCAGCGGTCCGAACAGGGCGTTCACGCCCGCCGACACGGACGCGAAGAGATTGGCGTTGCTGGAGCCGACCAGCCGGACCGTGGAGGTGGAGCAGTTCTGCTCGTGGTCGGCGTGCAGCACGAAGAGCATGTCCAGCACGCGGGCCATCACCGGGTCGACCTCGTACGGCTCCGCCGGCACGCCGAAGGTCATCCGCAGGAAGTTCTCCACGTAGCCCAGCGAGTTGTCCGGGTACAGCAACGGTTGCCCGATCGACTTCTTGTAGGCGTACGAGGCGATGGTGGGGACCTTCGCCATCAGCCGCACCGTGGACATCTCCACGTGCTCGGAGTCGAACGGGTCCAGACTGTCCTGGTAGAAGGTGGAGATGGCGCTGACGGCCGACGAGAGCACGGCCATCGGGTGCGCCTCGCGCGGGAAGCCGTCGAAGAACCGGCGCATCTCCTCGTGCAGCAGCGAGTGCCGACGGATCCGCTCGCTGAAGTCGGTCAGCTGCTGCTGGGTCGGCAGCTCACCGTAGATCAGCAGGTAGGAGACCTCCAGAAAGGAGCTCTTCTCGGCCAGCTGCTCGATCGGGTAGCCGCGGTAGCGCAGGATGCCGGCGTCGCCGTCGATGTAGGTGATCGCGGACGAACAGGACGCGGTGTTGACGAAACCGGGATCATAGGTGGTCATCCCGGATTCCTTCAGCAGCTTGCTCACCCCGATGCCCGAGGGGCCCTCGACCGCGCTCTGCACCGGCATCGAGAGCTGCCCACCGGGGTGATCGAGCTTGACTTCCGTCATGTGGTTCCTCGCTTCGCCGGCGAATCTTCGTTGAATTGCCTTCGCTTCTACCGTATTCGCGGCTCCCGGGACACCGCCCGTCGTGGGTCGGTGGTGAGGTATGCGTCACCTCATTCCCGACCCGAAGGATCGGAAACCCTGGTCGATGCGGCCGAACCCGACGATGACGGACGTCGGGGCGGAAGCGATCAGTCGACCGTCAACCGGCGCAGGTCGCCGCCGGCGACGACCCGGTAGAGGTCGAGCCGGTTGGCGCCGGCCCGGAACAGGTGGTCGTCGGGGAGGAAGGCGGCGAAGCGCCGGCCCGCCTCGTCCTGCGGCACCACCGGCGTCACCGCGCCGATCCTGCCGTTGACCGCGACCGCGAGCAGCGTGCCGTCGGGCACCTCGGCGGGCACCGTCCCCCACACCAGTGCCGGCAGCTCGCCGGCGTCCGGGTCGACGGCGTCGAACGCGTCCCGGTTCTCCACCCGGACCCGCCCGCCGACGGGACGCTCGCCGACGGTGACGCCGAGCAGCGGATGCGGCCGGGGGTCCGGCGGCCGGGACGGCACCCCGCCGCGCAGCGTCAACGGCTGCCCCGGCCGGTCGTAGAAGACCTTCTCGGTACGCTCGCGCGGCGCCTGCCGGGCCGACCGGCCGTCCACTCGCCAGGGGATCCGGACGTGCACCGCGTCGGCGATCGTGGGCAGCAGGTCGACGTGCTCCCAGTTGCGGTCGTCGATTCGACCCGACCGCTGGCCGGGGGTCTTGACGAACGTCGGCACCCAGGCCACCTCGCCGGCGGCGTGGGTGATCGCGTCCAGGCCGCGGCCCTGCCAGTCGCGCTGAAAGCTGACACCGTGGTCGGCGGTGAGCACGATCAGCGCCCTGTCGTACAGCCCGGTGGCGCGCAGGGTACGCAGCGTCTCGCCGACCAGCCGGTCGGTGTAGGCCAGCTGGGCCAGGTGCCGGGCCCGCGCCAGTTCGGCCCAGCCGGCGCCCTGGTTGGGCAGGTCCTCCGGGGCGGCGTAGCGGGCCCCCGACGGCAGGTACACCCATGGCGCGTGCGGCATCAGCAGGTGCAGGAAGTGCAGGGTGGGCCGGGTGGTCGGGCGCAGCCCGGCCAGGAAGCTGGTGAACCGGGCGGGCTGGTTGTCATCCAGGCTGTCCCAGCGGAACTTCGGGTCGTCCGGGGCCGGCTCGGCGGCATCCAGGCCGGCCTCGGCCGCGGTCCGCTCCCGGTAGGACTCCTGCGGGTCGATGCGGCTGTCCACCGGCGAGGCGATGCGCCGCAGCAGCCTGCCGCTCTCCCGGACCAGCACACCCAGCCCCTGCTCGGCAGCGGCCGGCCGGTCGCAGCGACTCGGTGGGCAGAGCCGGGTGATGCTCTCCTCGGCGCGGATGTCGTACAGGCCACCGAGGGCGGTGAAGAGGTTGTCCGGGTACCGCGAGTAGTGCGGGGCGGACGACTCAGCCGGGTACCGGCCGGTGAGCATGGCCGGCAACGCGTACGGCGTCCAACCGCTGATCCCGGTGGCGTTGCGGTACCAGGTCGAGCCGGCGGCCAGCTCGGCGAAGCGCGGAAAGCGGGTGGCGTCGACCCGCCCGTCCGGGCCGAGCAGGGAGACCAGCGGCAGCTCGTCGAGGACGATCATCACGACCGGCGGGTGCTCCCCCGGACCGGCCACCCCGGCCACCCCGCTGTGCGTGCGGGGCAGCACCACCGCCGAGGCGGGCGAGGCGAACAGGAACAGCGCCAGGAAGACCGGCGGGCCGATGGCGGCGACCCGCAGCACCCGCCCGGTGGCCCGCCACCGCCGGTACGCCGCCACGCCGGCGACGCCGGCCATCCCGGCGACCGCCAGCAGCGGTACGCCCCGCAACGGCGTGACCTGCCGGCCGACCTGCACGGCGAGCGCGGCCAGCAGGAACCCCACGACGGCGGTGTGCGCGACCGTCCGGGCCCGTACGCCGGCCAGCCAGACGGCCAGGCCGAGCGCGGCGACCACGACGGTGGGCAGCACGGTGACCAGCCCCACCAGCACCAGCACGTCACGGGGTTCGGCCCGATGGAACAGGAAGAAGTCCGGGCTGCGCCCGAGCACGTCGAGCAATGGTTGGGTGATCACCAGGCCCACCAGGGCGGTCACCTCCAGCAACCGGCGCTGCTCGGCCCGCCAGCCGCCCGGCGACGGCGGGGACTGCCGCGGCGGCGGGTCGACCGGGCGCGGCGGCGCGGCGGACGTGAGGGTCCGGTCAGTCACCCACGACCACCTGGTAGAGCGTGCGGGTGCCCGAGGGCAGCTCCCGCTGGCGCTCGACCCGGCAGCGCGCGGCGAGCAGCCGCTCGAAGACGTCGCGGCGGTACTCGGGGAAGATCCCGTCCGGCTTGTTGGCCAGCAGCCGGCGCGCCATGGGGTCCTCGGGGTGGACGAACTCCACCACCAGCCGGCCGTTGGGGCGCAGGCAGCCGAGGAGCTGGTCGACGACCTGGCCCAGCGGGACGTTGCGGCCGATGGCCAGGTGGTGCACCACGGCGAGGGCGAGTACCACGTCGGCGCGGGCGCGGGTGGTGAAGCCGGCCCGTTCGACGCCGCCCCAGCCACCGCCCGGGGACGGGTCGGCCAGGTCCATCACCAGCGGCAGGATCCGCTGGTCGCCCTCGGCGCGCAGCGTCCGGTACAGGGTGTCCACCACCGCCGGGTCCTGTTCGACGGCGACCACCACGGCGGCGTGGCGGGCTGCGATCCGGGCGTACCGGCCGTCGTTGGCGCCGAGGTCGAGCACCAGGCGGGGGCCGCCGGCTGCCTGCACCGCCGTCTCGACGAAGCGTTCCTTCTCCACCCGGTCCGGGGCGGTGTAGCTGCAGGTGCGTTGGTAGTCCACCCAGTGGCTGGATTCCTCGCGGTGGTCCAGGCGGCGGATGAGCCTCTCCAGGCCCCGGACGGTGGCCAGGGCAAGCTCGCGGGAGTAGCCGGCGGAGCGGAGCTGGGCGCGCACGTCGGCGCTGCTCGCACCGGCGTGGCGCCGCTGCATGGCGCCGTGCAGGTGGACGTGGGTCGGCACGCCGGGCAGCAGCCGGCGGGCGCCCCGGAAGAGGCGGCGCATCTGGTCGGGCTCGATGCCGTCGACCCGGGACCGCAGCCAGGGCTGGAAGTCCAGGCCGAGATGGGCCTGGAGCAGCAGCGGGTAGAGCAGGGTCTGGCAGAACTGCCGGTAGCCCGCCCAGGGTTCGCCGTCGGTCAGCGGCGTGAAGGAGCCGATGTCGATGAAGATTGGGGTGGCTCCCCGCCACTGGAGGTTGTACGCCGAGCCGTCCTTGGTGCTGAAGCCGGCCGGCAGCGCCCGGCGCAGGATCTCCAGGTGCAGCAGCGCCGCGTCGCGGAGCATGCCGAACGACCACTCGTACGGGTGGGAGACGAACGGGATGCGCTCGTGTCGCAGCACGGCGGTCCAGCCGGGCAGCACCGCCGGGTCGACCTGCGCGGTGCCGCACACCTTGCCCTCGGCGAGCAACCCCGCGAAGAACGCGCTGGCCGCCAGCGCCGCCCAGTCCCGGGCCGCCTGCGGGTCGAGCCCGCGCAACACCTGGTCGCCGTCGTGGAACACCCGGTTCGTCGGGTCGCGGAAGGAACCGGGATCGGCCCGGGTCCCGAGGTGGGAGCTGGTCATCGACGAGGTCAGCCGCGGTCGGTGGGTTGCCGGCGGAAGCGGTCGACCAGCCGGCGCCAGTAGAGCTTCGCGGCGACCGCCGCCCCGGCGACCCCGCCGACCACCGCCTGCACGATCAGGCTGCCGGACCCCGCGTCCAGGTAGGCCAGGTGCATCACCAACCGCTCCCTTCCCTCGCCGTCGTGGCGCCACCGGCAGTCCGATATGAAAGGTTCTACCGTTACGCCGCACTTGTTCCGTTGATACCGTACGCTGCTCCGCCGTCCCGTGTGGGGCACACCGCGCAGCCGGTCCGCCTCGGGCGGTGATCCGGCGGCCAGGCGCGGCTCCGCTCAGCCGTCGGTCTTCGGCAGCCGCACGGTGAAGGCCGTCCGGCCCGGCCGGCTCTCCACCCGGACGGCGCCGTGGTGCGCCTCCACCACCGCCGCCACGATCGCCAGGCCCAGCCCGGTGCTGCCGTGCTCCCGCGAGCGGGAACTGTCCGCCCGGGCGAACCGCTCGAAGACCTCACCCTGCAACCGCGGCGGGATGCCGGGACCGTCGTCGACGACGCTGACCTCCACCCCGTCGCCCACAGCGGCCAGCCGGGTGGTGACCGTGGTGCCGGGCGGGGTGTGCACCCGCGCGTTGGCCAGCAGGTTCGCCACCACCTGGTGCAGCCGGACGGCGTCGCCGGGCACCTCCAGCGCCTGGTCGGGCAGGTCAAGCTGCCAGCGGTGCTCCGGTCCGGCCGCGTGGGCGTCGCTGACCGCGTCGAGGATCAGCGCGGTCAGGTCGACCGGTTCGACCGCCAGCGGCCGGCCGGAGTCCAGCCGGGCCAGCAGCAGCAGGTCGTCGACGAGTCCGGTCATCCGGGTGCTGGCCGACTCGACCCGGCGCAGCGCGTGCGCGACGTCCGGCGGCACCCGGTCCCGGCCGCGCCGGGCGACCTCGGCGTAGCCGCGGATCGCCGCCAGCGGGGTACGCAGTTCGTGGCTGGCGTCGGCGACGAACTGGCGTACCCGGGTCTCGCTGGCCTGCCGGGCGGCCAGCGCGTCGGCGACGTGCCCCAGCATCCGGTTGAGCGCGGCCCCCACCTGCCCAACCTCGGTGCGCGGGTCGGTGTCGGCCTCGGGCACCCGCACGGACAGGGCGACCTCGCCCCGGTCCAGCGGCAACTCGGTGACCCGGGCCGCGGTGGCGGCGACCCGCGTCAGCGGTCGCAGCGTGGCGCGGACGATGAGCAGGCCCAGGCTGCCGGCGACGAGCAGTCCGGCGGCGGCGACACCGGCCTGGGCCACGACCATCCACCAGACCGTCTCCCGCACCCCGGCCAGCGGGATCGCGAAGACCAGCACGTCGCCGCCGGCCAGCGACCGGGCGACCGCCCGGTAGCCCCCCCGGTCGCCGAGGTCGACGGTGCGCGGCCGTCCGTCGACGGGCACGGTGGCCAGCCGGGCGACCTGGTCGGCGGTGACGGCCTCGGCCGAGCCGGTAAGCGTGCGGATGCGCGCGGAGGCGACGGCGCCGCCGGTGACCCGCGCGGCGATCGACTCGGGCGGGAACCCGGGCGGCGGATCCGGCCGCAACTGCCACGGGGGAGAGTCCGACCGCGGCCGCTCGCCCTGTTGCCGGTTCCACGGGAACGGCCCGTCGCGGCGGCGGTCGTCCTGGGTGAGCTGGTTGTCGACCTGCTTGATCAGAAACTGTCGCAGCGCCACCGTGGTCAGTCCGCCGATGCCGACGCTGACCAGGGCGAGCAGCGCCACCACGGCGAGCACCAGCCGGCGGCGCAACGACCAGCCGGCCAGCGCCCGGCGCCACCGGTCGCCCCGGTCACTCCGCGGGCTTGAGGACATACCCGGCGCCGCGCAGCGTGTGGATCATCGGGGCCCGGCCGACGTCGATCTTCTTCCGCAGGTACGAGATGTAGAGCTCCACGACGTTGGCCTGCCCACCGAAGTCGTAGTTCCAGACCCGGTCGAGGATCTGCGCCTTGCTCAGCACCCGACGCGGGTTGCGCATCAGGTACCGCAGCAGCTCGAACTCGGTCGCGGTCAGGGTAATCAGGTCACCGCCACGACGGACCTCGTGGCTGTCCTCGTCCAGCCGGAGATCGCCGACGGTGAGCACCGCCTCCTCCCGGCTGGCGACCGCGAAGCCGGAGCGGCGCAGCAGGGCGCGCAGCCGGGCGATCACCTCCTCCAGGCTGAACGGCTTGGTGACGTAGTCGTCGCCGCCCACCGTCAGGCCCGCGACGCGGTCCTCCACCGCGTCCCGGGCGGTCAGGAAGAGCACCGGCACGGTCGGGGCCTGCTCACGCAGCCGCCGCAGCACCTGGAAGCCGTCCAGGTCGGGCAACATCACGTCGAGCACCACCGCGTCGGGCTGGAACTGCCGGGCCGCGCTCACCGCGGCCGTCCCGTCACCGGCGCTGCGCACCTCCCAACCCTCGTAGCGCAACGCCATCGCCAGCAGGTCGGTCAGTGTCGGCTCGTCGTCGACCACCAGCACCCGGACCGGCCCACCGTCGGGACGACGCAGTTCGATCCGGTGCCGCGCCGCCTGCCCTTCCATCACCATGCCCCCATCGTGGGTGGCGCGACTTGCGTCGACCTGTGCCTCCCCTGTGTGCCAGCTGTGCGCCGCGCCGGCCCGGTCGCCGGCTACTCGCCGGCACCGAGGGGATAGGTGCGCACGAAACGCATGGTCCACGTACCGGCGCCGTCGCGGGGCTGTCGCGTGTAGAGGTGGTCCGGGCCGGCGCCCCCGGCCGGCGGGTCGCCGTCGTCCGGGTGCCGCATGACCCACTGTGCGGGTGGGCCGCCGTCCGGGTCGGCGGGCAGCTCGCGGAGCAGCCCGTCGGCCGGTCCACCGACGAAGCGTACGGCCACCCCACCCATCCGCGTCCCCTTCCGTGCGGCCCGGCCCGGAGACCGGGCGCCCTGGCTGGCAAGCTACCGCACCGGCCCCGGCACGGGCTGGTCACGACAAAGGTTTGCCCAGCTCGCGCCCAGGGTACCGGCTGCGGAACGCCCCACCTCGAAACAGGTGCGAGGCACGAGACGGACAGGAGCGGGTCGATGAGGACGCTGGCCGGGCGGTACCAGCTCGAGCAGCGCATCGGCGTGGGCGGCATGTCCGAGGTGTGGCGCGCGCACGACCGGGTGCTGGACCGGCCGGTGGCGGTGAAGTTGATGTCGCCCGAGCGGCACGGCGAGCAGAGCTCCGTCGCGCGGATCCGGGCCGAGGCCCGGGCGGCGGCCCGCCTGGTGCACCCCAACGTGGCCAGCGTGCACGACTTCGGCACCTCGACCACCACCGACGGGCAGGAGGCGCCCTACATCGTGTTGGAGCTGGCCGAGGGGGAGACGCTCGCCGCGCACCTGCGCCACGGGCCGCTGGACTGGCGCATCGCGGTCCGGGTCTGCGCCGAGGTCTCGGCGGCGCTGGCCGCGGCGCACGCCCACGGCATCGTGCACCGCGACGTGAAGCCGGCCAACATCATGCTGACCCCGTCCGGGGTGAAGGTCCTCGACTTCGGCATCGCCACCCCGGCCGGCGCGGCCGACGAGACACCGGACGGGATGGTGGTGGGCACGCCGGCGTACCTGGCCCCGGAGCAGTTCGACCGGCAGCCCGCCACCCCGGCCGCGGACATGTACGCCCTCGGCGTCCTGCTCTACTACGGCCTCACCGGACGGCTGCCGTACGCGGCCGGCACGACCGCGACCCAGCTGGTCGGCGCCCGCCGTCGGGTGGTGCCCGAGCCGCTGCCGCCGGTCGAGGGGCTGCCGGTGGAGGTGGCCGACCTGTGCCGAGGCTGCCTGGCCGACGACCCGACCCACCGGCCGACCAGCCTGATGGCCGCGCTGCTGTTGGCCGAGGCGGTGGACGCCCGGGTGTACGTGCCGATGCTGGCGTCGGTGCCCCGGCCCCGCTGCGCGCCGCTCTCCCCCTGGACCGAGCGGGCCGCCACCGAGGCGACCGAGGCGATCGCCCTCGACGACTGGTCCCGCCGCTCCTGAGCCCGGTCCGCGGCGCGTTTCACCCGATCGAGGCCGGGAACCCGGGCCGGTGAGTGACGGGAGGAACGCGATGCCGGATCAGAGTTCCTGGCTGCATGAGGCCACCGCGACCGCGGCGGGCGGTCACGTACGCACGGAGGACGGCGGGTTGTCCACGGCCCTGGCGTCGCCGCTGGCGCCCCACTGCACGGGGCTGACGCCGGAACAGTTGTTGGCCGCCGCGTTCGCCTCCTGCCTGCACCACGCGGCGGTGGAGGTGGCGGGGGAGATCACCGACGAGGCGCACACCGTCCAGGTCACCGCCGAGGCGAAGCTGGGCCGGGACGACGAGGGCCGCTACCACGCCGACGTGCACGCGTCGATCTCGTCGGCGGGGCTGAGCCGCGAGCAGCTGGCCGATCTGGTCGCGCACGCCGATCGGATCTGGCCCTTCTCCAGCGGAGACGCCACGCGGCACCGGTTGACCGTGACGCCCGCCGACAGCGGCCGTCGCTGATCGGCGCCCACCCACCGCGGGAGGGCGGTCGCCGCCTGGTGGTCGCCGCTGCCCGCCACGGGCCCGGCGGCGACTGGACCGCCGTGGGGTACCCGTGGGCCACCGCCGGTCAGCCGGGTCCGGGGCCGGCGGTGTGGGCAGTCCAGGATCCCCCGAACGGAGGAGCCGGTCGGGACGGAGCCTCGACGCGGATCAGCGCCCGATTAGGTGTGACAAACGCCTAAATATGCGGCAAGTAGTAACTGTCCCGTACGTTGGTTTCCTGGCTGGCTGTGACACTTGCCCGGTCGGATCATCGCAAACTGTGGCGCTTGCCACCAATAGCACCGGTGGCAAGCGGAGCTCGACTCTCTAGCCTCGGCGGGTGCCTGCCGATCACTCCCCTGAACAGCAGCTGACCCGCAACCCCCCGGCTACCCGTCCGGCCGATACCGCCTCGGTCGAACGGAGGATCGGCCGGCACCGGGCCCCCGAACCGCCCCGCCGAGGGGCGCGCGCCCTGCTGACGGCCACCCCCGTCCGGGTCGCTCTCGCCAGCGGCGTGACCTGCTGCCTGGGGCTGGTGGCGTACGCCGCCACCGCCGAGGGCGACGACCAGCGCGCGGAGCCGGTCCGCGAGATGCTCGCCGACCGCGCGCTGGCCGACGATCGAGCGTCCCGCTCCCGCGACC
>NZ_SMKD01000161.1 GCF_004348595.1 Micromonospora sp. KC723 | reverse complement strand
CTACCCGCCCGCCCTCGACCGGTCGGCGGACCCGCACCTCGGTCGCGTCCATCAACGCCTTGGGATGATGGCCCAGGTATGCCACCACGTCGGCGATGGTGCGCAACCGGACGCCGTCGTTGACCTGGCAGCCACGCTCGGCCAGCAGCGGCCGCACCTCGGCGACGCTGCGGGTGATCGTCGAGCGGTGCGCCCCGAACCACGCGGCCACCACGTCATGGGTCAACCCATGTCGCAAGTGCACCAGCGTGGCCAACAAGCGGTTGGCGAATCCGAACCGATGCTTCGCGCCAGCGCCGATGTGGCGACTACGTGCTCGCGCGGCGAGCCGCGCCGGCCCGTCGGACAGCAGCCCGGCCGGTGCGTCGAGCACGGCGGCCAGGTGGCGCCGCCAGCGCTCGCCCGGCGTCCGGACCGCCCGCTCCCAGCGGGACACCTCGAGGCAGACGGACTTACGCGGCTGCTCTGAGATCCTAGGAGCCCCTGTGACCAGCGACTCCCAGTACTGCGGACCGCACGAGAGCCTGACCGACTGGCACGGCTGGGTCCAGCTCGAATACGAGTTCGCCGACCTGGCCGTGGAGTTCCGGCGGTCTGACGACTCTGCCGAGTTCGGCACGTTCGCCAGCCAATTTCTGATCGATGGTGCCCGGTGACTGACCTGAAGAGCCTCAAGCGTCTCCGGTGGGCTGTCCGGGCTGTCCTGGCCCTTGGTGTCGCCGCGTCGATCGCGGGGAACGTCCTGCACGCCAAGGACAACCTCGTCAGTCAGATCGTCTCGGCGTGGTCCCCACTAGCCCTGCTGTGGCGGCGCGGCGTCCTGCACGACCTCAGCCTCGCCGGGGTCAGCACGGCGGGCACGGTCGTCGACCTCGATGACCGCGGCCGCATCGCCGCGTCGATCCGCCCGGTCTGGGGTGTCAGCCGCGCGGTCGTCTACCACCCGCGCTCGTTCGAAGGCTCGGCGGCACCCCGTCCGACCGCGTCCGGCTATACCGCTCGAGGAGCAGGCCGGTGAGCCACTTCTCCCAGGACGGTCGAGTCGTAGCTGTGCCCGATGGCACGGGTAGCCTGTCAAGCGCGCCGATCCGTTCCGGACAGGCGGGCAGGTAGACCTGCCGCTCGGCGTCGCACTGTCCGTCCGTGCTCTTGGTGCGATCCTTCGTCAGATTTGGGCTTCGGTCGGCCAGCACCCAGTCCTGGAGTAGCGCCGGGCGACTCGCGTCCCGCCGCTGGCCGGGCGCGAACCGGTGCCGCAGGGTGACGCGTGTCGACACACCCGGCAGCGACGGTGCCGAATGGCGGCGACTGGAGTATCGGGTACCGGACACGGGCGAACAATCGCGCACCAGCCCGAGCCCAACCAGGTATGACGACACAATTCGAGACACCCGCCACGACCCACAGGACCGTACGATTTCGCCTGCTCCGCCCCATCAGCACCGCCGCTGCCGGCGTAGCCGTGCTCGGCTGCCTCGCCGTCGGCGTCGCACCTGCCGCCTCCGCCTCCGCCTCCGCACCGCCAGCTACCATCCGGATCAGCGTGGACAGCAGGGGCGGCCAGGCCACCGAGTACCGCAGCGAGCCCTTTGCGGCGAGCGCGGACGGCCGGTACGTCGCCTTCGCCTCCGCCTCGCCGAACCTGATGCCGGACGACACCAACAACACCTGGGACGTGCTGGTTCGAGACCGCCGCACCGGCACCACGAGCCGGGTCAGCCAGTCCACTGTGGGAGTTGTGGGCGACAGCTCCAGCTACGGCCAGTCCCTGAGTCCGGACGGCCGGTACGTCTCCTTCACGTCTGACGCCACCAATCTGGTGCCCGGCGACACCAACGGGGCCTCCGACGGCTTCGTCCACGACCGCCGCACGGGCAGCACCAGCCGGGTCACCCTGACCAATGGCGGCACCGAGGCCGACGCCCGCAGCTACACTCCGGCTATCAGCGCCGACGCTCGGTTCGTGGCGTTCGTCTCCGAAGCCACCAACGTGGTGCCGGGTGACACCAACGGGGTGGCCGACATCTTCCTGCGTGACCGGCAGGCCGGTACCACCGTCCGGGTCAGCGGCACGAACGCCGACGCACCGTCCGACGCACCGGCGATCAGCGCCAACGGCCGGTACGTGACGTTCACCTCCGAGGGGGCGTTGGTTCCCGGCGACACCAACGGCGTCGCCGACGTGTTCATCCGTGACATGCGCACCGGCAGCCTCCGGCGGGTGAACGTGTCCACCACCGGCGCACAGGCAAACGCGCTGACCGTCTCTCCGACGATGAGCGCGGACGGCCGGTTCGTAGCGTTCACCTCCGAGGCCACCAACCTGGTTTCCGGCGACACCAACGGTGTCGCCGACGTGTTCCTACGAGACCTGCGCGCCGGCACGACCGTCCGGGCCAGTCTGACGGCCGATGGTGGGCAGGCCACCGGCGGCAGCAGTTACGGCCCGATGATGAGCGCGGACGGCCGGTACGTTGTCTTCAGCTCCGACGCCACCGACCTGGTGTCGGGCGACACCAACGGTGTAGCCGACGTGTTTCTGCGAGACCTGGGCGCCGGCACGACCGTCCGGGCCAGCCTGGCGGCCGACGGCGGACAGGGCAACGACGGCAGCTACAACGGGGTGGTAACCCGAGACGGCCGACACGTCGCCTTCGCCTCGGCGGCCACGAATTTGGTACCGGGCGACACCAACGGCGCGACTGACGCATTCCTGCGCCGCATGCCCCACTGACCCACTCGATGTTAGGCGGGGCACAGTTGGCGGCCCGGTGCGCTCCCTCGCTGTGGATGTCTCCTACGACGACGGAAAAACCTGGAGCCAGACGGGAGTCACCCAGATCGGCGAAAGCGGCCTGGTCACTCTGCACCACCCGCAATCGATCGGGTACGTGTCCCTGCGCGTGGCCGCGACCGACAACGCGGGCAATACCGTCGACCAGACCGTGATCCGGGCGTACCGGCTCACGTCCGAATAACCGACCCTCAGAGGTGGCGGGCCGTGCCGCGCACGGCCTGCCACCCGGGCAGGTGCGGCGGGCGTTCCCGGAGGGGTATTGCTGGCGGAGCTAGGGGACGCGATCGCGGCTCAGGCTGTCCGGCATGGGTGCGAGCAGGGTCATCACATAGCTTCGATGCCAGTAACAGCCCGAGGAGCTGGCCGGTCAGGGGGTTACCGTTACGCGGTCGAGGACCACCACCGCATTCACGCCGCCTCGTACGTGTGACCACCCAACTAATCTTTAACCCCCTGCGGTCCGGCGGGGACCCCGACCGATCACGGAAACAGTCCTTGGTCGATGATCTTCTTGTCTAGTGCTGTAGGTTCGCCGGGTTGATAGTCGGAGCGGTTGGATGGGCGGTGACGTCCGTTCCGATCGCTGGAGGTGTGGTGGCCGAGCCTGTGCGGGTGCGCAGACTGACCGACCAGGAAGGGCAGAAGCTGCAGCAGATCGTGCGCCGGGGCAGCACCAGCTCGGTGCGCTATCGGCGGGCGATAACGCTGCTGGCGTCCGCCGGCGGAAACCGCGTACCGGTGATCGCCCAGCCGGTCCAAGCCGACGAGGACACGGTGCGGGAGGTGATCCACCGGTTCAACGAGATCGGCCTGGCCTGCCTGGACCCTCAATGGTCGGGAGGCCGTCCCCGCCTACTCACCCCTGACGGCGAAGACTTCGTCATCAGACGGCCACCACCCGTCCCACCAAACTCGGCCAGCCCTTCACCCGCTGGTCGATCCGCAAACTCGCCGCCTACCTGCACCGCGTGCACGGACGCGTCATCCGCATCGGCCGCGAAGCCTTGCGGTGCCTGCTCCGCCGCCGGCGGCATCACCTTCCAGCGCACCAAGACCTGAAAGGAGTCCCCCGACCTCGAACGTGACGCCAAACTCGACCGGATCGAGCACGTCCTAAAGCACTTCCCGGACCGGGCCTTCGCCTTTGACGAGTTCGGGCCGCTGGGGATCCGGCCCACCGCCGGCTCCTGCTGGGCGAAGCAGGGCAAGCCCGACCGCCTGCCTGCGACCTACCACCGCACCCACGGCGTCACCTACTTCTACGGCTGCTACTCCGTCGGCGACGACACGCTCTGGGGCGTCAACCGGCGTCGCAAGGGCACCGCCAACACCCTGGCCGCGCTGAAGTCGATCCGCACCGCCCGGCCCGACGGCGCCCCGATCTACATCACACTGGACAACCTCTCCGCCCACGCCGGCGCAAACATCCACCGCTGGGCGAAGAAGAACAAGGCCGAGCTGTGCTTCACCCCGACCTACGCCTTCTGGCCAACCCGATCGAGGCCCACTTCGGCCCGCTGCGGCAGTTCGCCCTGGCCAACTCAAACCACCGCAGCCACCCCGCGCAGACCCAGGCCCTGCACGCCTATCTGCGCTGGCGCAACGCCAACGCCCGTCATCCCGACGTCCTGGCCGCGCAACGCCGAGAACGGGCCCGCATCCGCAGCGAGAAGGCATCATCTAGCACTTCACATTAACTGCAACCCGGCAAACCTATGCGGTCACAGCACTAGCTGCGGCAGCCCCGGACGCGTCTACGTTGATCCGATGCACCGAGGCCCGTTCACGCGCTGGCCGACGCCGTCCTCGCCGCCGTGCAGTTCGTGCTCACGCTGCTGCTCACCGGCGGGGCGGGCGACTCCGTGGTGCTGCGCGACGTCGGCGCCGTCCCGCTCTGGATCGTGCTGCTGCTCGCGGTCGCTGTTGCCGGAGCCGCTGTCAGCGACGCCGCACACCGGGCCTGCCACGAGCGTCACACCCGGGCCTGGGCGGGGTCGCGGCCGGCGGTGGCTCGAATGGTCCGGGGCCAGGTCCATGCGGCGCGCAGGATGAAGGCCAGGAGCAGCAGCTCGAGTCCGATGGAGAGGCCGTAAAAGTAGAAGTAGGTCCAGGACTCGCCCTCCGCGTTGTACACCGAGACGGGAATGTAGAGCGTTGCCACGACGAGGTTGGTGGCGCGGTTGACACGGGCGGGGAGTGTCGTGGAAAGCAGGATCATGAGGATCGGGATGGCCACGACCGTGAGCGCAAGGGCGACAAAGGTTGGGCCGGTGTCGAACTCATGAACGACGCCGACCAGGATGTCGTTGATGAAGCCGGGCTTGTACAGGGCGAGGTAGTCGACGTAGATGTAGAGGAACATGAAGCTGGCCCAGGCTGCGGCGAGCTTCGCCTGGACCGGGATGTGCGCTTCCTGGAGCGCCCCGGCTGGTCTGTCGGTTCTGGTCATCACGTCTCCTGTTTGCTGGCGTCAGCCGGTCGGCTCACTCGATGTCTTAACCATGACCAGCGTTGACGGGCGCCACATCCGCTTGCGGGCTCGAGCGGTCCTGGCCGCAGGCGCGGGACATCCGCAGTACTTTCGGCTGATCCGCCCGAGCGGCGGCCCCCTTACGTTGTCCCGGGAGGGGGAAGCATGCGTGCTGGGATCTTGGCTGAGCCTCGCCCCGCACGCCCGCCGGTGCGGGTCTGGCGGGACTGGGCGCTGTCCTCGGCTCTTGTCGCGATCTCGCTCGTCGAGGTACTGCTGCGCGACGACAGGGCGTGGGCGCCGCTGCTGGTCGGTGTCAGCGTCGTGGTCGCGGCGTGCCTGCTGTGGCGACGCACGCGGCCGCTGGCCGCAGTCACCGTTGCCTTCGGAGCCGTTCTCGCGTTCGACATCGCGAGGATCGCGGTCATTGATGCCACCGGTCTGCTGGGCATCGCAGGGCTGCTTGTGTTGCCCTACGCCCTGCTGCGCTGGGGAGCAGCTCGCGAGGCTGCCCTCGGACTCGGCATCATCCTCATCTGGCTACCCGTCACCCTCATCGCGGACCCGACCTCACCCGCGGAGAAGGTCGCCGGTTACGGCTTCTTCCTGTTCTCGGCCGCGCTCGGCGCGGCAGTGCGCTACCGCACCAAAAGTTACGACCGCGACATCGAGCAGGTGCGGCTTCACCAGCGCAACGAACTCGCCCGCGAGCTGCACGACACGGTCGGCCACCGCGTCTTGGCCATCGCCGTCCAGGCACAGGCAGGTCGCGCGCTGTCCGTCGCAGATCCGAAGCGCGCGCTGGCTACCCTGGTCACCATTGAGGAAGAGGCGTCCCGGACGCTCAAGGAGATGCGAGCCCTCGTAGGCGTGTTGCGCGACGGAACGGACGCCGATCTCGCCCCCCGGCGAGGGGTGGTGGACGTCGAACGACTCGCTCGTCCCGGCGGCGAGGTGTTGGGCGTCCGCGTGCAGGTCTCCGGTGATGTCGAGGCCGTTGAGCCAGCAGTCAGCACCGCCCTCTACCTGATCGCCGCCGAGGCGGTCACCAACGCGACCCGCCACGCCTCCGGCGCCACCCACGTCACCGTCGACGTCACCGCATCCCGCAGCCAGGTGCACCTGCGAGTGCGCGATGACGGCAAGGCGAGTACGACCAGCTCCCCGCACGCCGGCTACGGGCTGCGCGGCATGGCCGAGCGGGCGAGCCTGCTCGGCGGCACCCTCCGGGCGGGACCTGGCCCGGACGGCGGCTGGAGCGTCGACGCCTCGCTGCCTCGGACAGCGCGCGCGTCATGACCATCCGTGTGCTGGTCGCTGACGACCAGGACATCGTCAGGGCAGGGCTCTGCATGATCTTGGAGGCCCAACCGGGCATCGCCGTCGTCGGCGAGGCCGCCGACGGCCGCCGGGCGATCGCCATGGCCCGTTCGCTGCGTCCCGATGTGTGCCTGCTGGACATCCGCATGCCCGAGGTCGACGGGATCGAAGCCACCCGCCAGCTCGCCGGGGCCGACGTCGCCGATCCTCTGGCCGTCGTCGTCATCACCACTTTCGACCTCGACGAGTACGTCTACGGCGCGCTGAAGGCAGGCGCCCGAGGCTTCCTCCTCAAGGACGCCGGCGCCGAGATGCTCACCCAGGCCATCCATGCCGCCGCCCGCGGCGACGCCCTGATCGCACCGAACATCACCGCGAGGCTCCTGTCCTCCTTCGCGAACAGCCGCTCGCGCCCGGTGCCAGCTGAGCCTGTCGAGCCGCTGACCGCTCGCGAGGAACAGGTCCTGCTGGCTGCCGCTCGCGGCCGGACCAACAGCGAGATCGGCGATGAGCTGTCCATCAGCCTCAGCACCGTCAAGACCCACATCGCCGCCCTGATGCGCAAGCTCAACGCCCGCAACCGCGTCGAGATCGTCATGTGGGCCTACGAGACACGCCGCGTCGGCACCTGATCGGCGCCCGCGTACGCGAATCGCGGAAGCAGGAGCACCGGGGGGCCGGACAAGGCGAGGAACTCACCTCGGGCGGGTTGAGTGGGCATGCCGCTGGCTTCGGGCGCACCGTCGGCCGTCCGGCGGCTGTCCCTTTCTACACGGGTTGCGCCCCGCGGTGTCCCGGTCGTGTGTCACGGTGCTCGGTGCCCCGAAGGATCGACCGCCGTGTCGGCGGCGGCCGACCCGTTACGGCTCCGACATCCCGCAGGCGCGCTAGTCGTACCGATCGCCGTCGTGCACGACGACGGCAGGGCACGCGGGCCCGGCGAGCCGACGGCATCGAGCGCGACGTCCGCTTCTCGGCTACTTGTTTCATTGACCTACGACCGTGGCCCGGCCAAGCGTCGGCCGTCGGCGGTCCAGGTCTTGAAGTAGTGGTAGACGAGTTTGTGGTGCGGGAGGACGGCGGGCAGCGCGTCGCACGGACAGCCGGTCCGGTCGAGGTAGCGGATCGCGTCGACGACGTCGCGGCGCGGATAGATGATCGGCCGACCGCGACCGGTCCCGGCAGGCACGTGCGGAGCGAGTACGGCCCATTCCGCGTCGAGTGACGCGGCCGGGCGGTGGGCAGGTGATCAGCGAGCGTGGCCGGGGTGGTGGCTGCGGCGAACCCGGCGACAAGGTGTACAGACAGGGTTGGGCCTTCGGTCGTGCTGGTCTAGTCGCCTTTGCTCGTACCGAAGGCCCTTCCCCGTGTCACGCCACCACGCCGCACGCTGGCATGAACATCGATGCCGCCCTGACCTCCGGCAACCGGAAACCCTTATTGACCAGAGTCTAAGAGAGGACCGGGCCGCCCTGTAAGGCCAGTGAGTCCGCGCCGACGAACTGCTGGCCCACATCTGGCCCCGCTACCACGAGAACGTGCACTTCTACGGCACCACTCCGTCGACGTCGGCGGCGAGCTCGCTCAACTCGAAGCGGACGGCTACCGGCCGCTGCGGCTGCTGAACTGGCAGCGCGAGGCTGACCGATCCTGAGCAATAAGCGGATCCGTGCGCGAGGTAGTCAGGCCGGCACAGAGACCGGGGTGGTGGCTGAGGCAGGCCGGTTCATCAGCCGCCACGTGCGCCTACGAATCAGCGGGTTCAGGGTGACCAGCAGGTACGCCGTCCCCACGACGAGGATACCGCCGGTGGCACCAAGCGTCGACGCGAGCACACCGCCCACGAGCCCGCCGAGCGGGATGCCGGCCCAGGCCAGGCCGCTGACCGCGCCGAGGACACGCGCCCGCAGGCCGGCCGGGATGCGTGCGAACTCGGCAGCGGACAGCAACGGGTTGATGGCCCCGATGAGTACCCCGCCGACGAGCGCGACGCCGGCGACGACGGGTAGCCCGACCGGCAGCACCAGCACGAAGATCCGCGGAACGGCGCCGAGCAGGAATGCCAGGGCGTACGTGCGCCATCGCGGCAAGCGCGCGCCGTACATCGACACGAGCAGCGACCCTATGACGGCTCCGGCGCTCAGCGCGCCGAAGACGAGGCCGAGGGGTGCGGCGTCGTCGAAGCGCTCGGTCGCCCATACCGGGATGAGTACCGCCGTCAGTGCTTGGTCGAGCATGTTCGTCAGCAGCACCATCGTGACGATCGCCCGTAGCAGCGGGTCACGCCGGACGAAGCGCAGCCCGGCCCCGAGGTCGGCGAGGTAGCCGCCGACACCGGTGCGGTGGTCCGCCTCGGCGGGGTCGGGTTCGGCCCGCCGGACCCGGACCAGTGCCGCCACCAGCGCGGCGGCGAGCAGGAAGCTGGCCGCGTCCAGCGCGATGACCGCAGGAGCGCCGACCAGCGCGATCAGCACTGCGCCCAGCGGCGCGCCGATCATCGAGCCGAGGCGTTGAACAGTGTCGGCCAGGCCGGCGGCCCGTTCGTTGCTCCAGCCGGCGGTGGCCGCGACGTCGGGCACCATCGCGTACTTCGCGTTGTCCGACGGGCCGCGGAACAACCCGACGACCCCGACCAGTACGAGCAGAACCGGATAAGCGAGCAGGCCGGCGACGTACAACAGGGGCACCACGCCGAGCACCAATCCGGCGATCACGTCACCGCCGACGCTGGTTATCCGCGGTCCGATACGGTCGACCAGCGGTCCGCCGAGTACGCGCGCCGCGACCAGGGTGCTCATCTCCACGAACACGGCGACGCCGGTCAGCAGGGCGTCGCCGGTGGTCTGCAGCACGAACCAGGGCACCGCCACGACCGACATCCGGGTGCCGGTGACCGAAACCGCTTGGGCAATGAGCAGCCCGTACACAGACCGCCGGTTCATGGTCGGTCCCCGTCCGCGGCGCCGGACGCCTCATCGGTCGGGGCCGCAGACGATCCGCCCGCGGTGACGGGCCCGCCGGCAGACGCGGTTCGCGTCGCCAACAGCGCGTCCAGTTGGCCGCGCCGCGGAAATTTGGAACTGCGTGGTCACCGCGACGCGTTCCGACCCGTCCCTGGCCCGGTCGGCCGCGAGCCTCCTCCCGGCTACTCGACCTCAGCCGGCAATCCAGGTCGGCACCTGGAGCAGCAGTCCGACGGCGAGGAGCGCGCCGCCGCCGTAGGTGAGGCCGCGGGTCATCGAGCGGGTGCCCTTCGCCTGATATCGGGCGTCGGTGAAAAGCTCGTCGAGCGGCTGGCTCGCGACGCCGCAGACGCCGACACCCGCGGTAAGCATGACACCGAGCCGGCCCCGCTGTGGCCGGGCGAGCACGGTGATCGCCCGGTTCTGCTCCAACCGGTACTCGGTGATCTCGTAGACGTCCCGACGGTGGTTGAAGGAGAAGACGCCCGCACGCTCCAACCGTTCCAATGCGTCCGCGTGCCGACCGGCGGCGAGCGCGGTTATCTCCACCAGGTCGGCAGCGACCCCGTTGTAGATGTCATCGTCGTGCAGGAATCGGGAGACCAGCCGGCCCGAGACGTGGACCGTGCCCGTGTCGTCCTCGACACTGAACGGATCGGACGTGCTGTACACATAGCGCCTCCTGGGGCTGTGTCCCGGGCCGCCGTGCCACACGACGACGCGGTACCAGACGCACGCCTTGCCGGAGATGGGCGCTGTCAACGCGTTAGCCGGGTGCGGTCGTGCCCGGCCCGCGACAATCACCCGCTTCGGTAAACTCCGCGCCGAAGCCAGTTCGCCGCACCCACTGACCATCGTGCTGGCCAGCGCCTTTGACAATGCCTGGCGGTGCGCCGCGACCAGGAACATGATCGCGGCGATCGCCAGCACCAGGAGCCCCAGTCGTACCCCGAGGGCGCCGGCACCGGACACGACGTTCATAAGCTGCCGCACGCCCGGCATGGTATGTGTGGCGGACAACGTCGGAGACCGGGTGTGTGGATCCAGCGGTGTTTCCGGCCTGACCCTCCGGGCGATGTGCCTGTGAGGAGGGGCCGTGATGACCGCGACACCAAACGTCGCTACCGTGGCCGCCCACCCATGCAGCCCCCGCCAAGTTAGGACAGGAGCGACCGCGGTTTCAAGGTGGTGGCCCGCCGTCCGCCACGGGCGGCGTGAGGCGTGCCGCGGCGGAGATGCGGCCGCCGAAACGGAACCACTGGACCGTCCCGTCCGGGCCGCGGGCGAAGTTGGCGCGTACGCCCTCCTCGGTGCCGCCGTCGAGGCTGGATGATCTGCCACGCACCTGCGGGCTTGGCATGCGGCACATCGAGTCGGCACCGTTCTTGAGGTTGTCCCGAAGGACGTGAATACCGCCGTGGACACGTGCGGCCCGACCGACCCGACCCTTAGGCTTGATTGTCGTCATCGACGCGATGCACGTCGCCGCGGTCAGCGCCGGACTCGTCGTCTTGGCCGGTGCCCTGCTGCTGGTCGTCGCCTTCCGAGCCCGACGCTCGGCCGCCACGCCGAGGCCTGAACCAGCACGGGTCGCCGAATCTGGATGACACGGAGCAGTGGTGGGGCCGCGGAAAAGCGCCCACCGGCTGCGGCCCCCACAAGACGCCCGGATTCTGCGATCACCGCGCACCCTGCGGAAACGGCCTTTACTCAGCAGCTCAGGTCTGGGTGTCGCAAACCTTGCACTGTAAGGGCTTCCGCGCACCCTCGCACTGCGAGCCCTCTGCAGACGGCGTCGCCGGTCTGACCCGGCC
>NZ_SMKD01000160.1 GCF_004348595.1 Micromonospora sp. KC723 | reverse complement strand
TGACCGGGGAGGCGGTGACCTCCACGCTGGGGCTCGGCGGGCAGACCGGCTTGAGGTTGGGGTTGGCCGGGTCGTCGCTGGTCAGCTCGGCCAGCCGGCGTTGCGCGTCCGGCTCGTTCTTGGCCTGGATGCCCTGCTTGACCTGTTCCTGCGCGGCGAGGGTCAGGTCGTCCAGCCGGGCCGGGCTCTTCGAGTGAACCTGGGATAGGTCGAGGCCGGCGACCTGGCCGGGCACCCCGCGGAATACCGCGAGCTGCCCCTCGTCGGTCGCCCCGACGTAGTACTGCCGCTGGGTGTAGCTCCAGCCGGCGAAGACGCCACCGCCGAGGATGACCAGCAGCGCCAGCAGCATCGCCAGGGTGCGCAGCGGCCGGCGGCGCGGCCGGTCCGGCTCGTCGTCCTTGGCGGCCGGGTCGTCCTCGGGTGCGGGCGGGCGCGGCGCGGAGAGGGCGGAGGCGCGAGCCGCCGGGGTGGACACGTCGGCGGCGGTGGCCATGCCTCGGTCCCGGGAGGCGGCGCCGCCCACGATCGGGGCGGCCTCGACGATGTCCTGGTCGGTGGCGTCCGCGATGATCACGGTGATGTTGTCCGGCCCGCCGCCGCGGAGCGCGAGCTGCACCAGGCGCTCGACGCACTGCTGCGGGTCGGCGTACTCCCGCATGGTGTCGGCGATGGTGTCCGCGCTGACCACGCCGGAGAGGCCGTCGCTGCAGATCAGGTAGCGGTCGCCGGGAAGCACCTGGCGGACGCTGTATTCCGGGTCGATGTCCCGACCGTCGAGGGCGCGGGTGAGCAGCGAACGCTGGGGGTGGCTGCTCGCCTCCTCCGCGCTGATCCGACCCTCGTCCACGAGCATCTGGACGTAGGTGTCGTCCTTGGTGATCTGCGCGAACTCGCCGTTGCGCAGGAGGTAGGCCCGGGAGTCACCGATGTGGACCATGCCGAGCTTGCTGCCCGAGAAGAGGGTGGCGGTGAGCGTGGTGCCCATCCCCTCCAGCTGCGGGTTGGCGTCCACGGTGTCGCGGAGCTGCTGGTTGGCGGTGCCGACGGCCTGACGCAGCGCGTCGACGAGCGCGTCCCCGGGGACGTCCTCGTCGAGCGGTGCCATGGCGCCGATGACGATGTTGCTGGCGACGTCACCGGCGGCCATGCCGCCCATGCCGTCGGCGACGGCGAGAAGCCGCGGCCCGGCGTAGACGGAATCCTGGTTTCCGTCACGGATCAGACCGCGGTCGCTGTGGGCCGCGTAGCGCAGGGTCAGAGTCATGGCCGTAATTCGAGGGAAGTGCGGCCGATTCGGATCGGCACGCCGAGGGGGACGGGGGTTGGTCCGGTGACCTTAGCGCGATCCAGGTACGTGCCGTTAGTCGAGCCGAGGTCCTCGACGAACCACTGGCCGTCGCGGGGCACCAACCGGGCGTGCCGGGCGGAGGCGTAGTCGTCGGTGATCACGAGGGTGGAGTCCTCGGCCCGGCCGATGGTGATCTGCGCCTCGCCCAGGGTGATCCGGGTGCCGGCGAGCTGGCCGGCGGTGACGACCAGCTGGTGCGCGGCCCTGCCCCGCTTGACCTTCGCCGGCTTCCCCGCCTGCTGGGTCGACGCGCCGACCCCCCGTGGCGCGGCCACCAGCCGGCCCGACCGGGCTCCTGCGAAGAGGTCACGGCGGATGACGCCGACCACCGTGAACACGAAGATCCACAGCAGGATGAGGAACCCGAACCGGGCGACGGTGATCACGAGCTCCGGCAAGGCGGATCAGCCGTCCACGCGGAAGGTCAGGGTGGTGGTCCCGAGCTGGATCATGTCGCCGGGGTTGAGGGCGACCGCGGAGACCCGCTGACCGTTGACCATGGTGCCGTTGGTCGACCCGAGGTCGGTCAGCACGACCTGGCCGCCGTCGAAGTCCAGCCGGGCGTGTCGCCGGGAGATCCCGACGTCGGGCAGGCGCAGGTTCGCCTGGTCGCCACGACCGATCACGGTCGAGCCCATCTGGAGCGGGTAGGTGCGGCCGTCACCGGAGACCAGGCGGACGTTGCGACCGGCGCCGTGCCCGGGCGGCGGGCCGTAGCCGCCACCCTGGTCGTACGACGGGTACGCCGGCGGGCCGGCGTCGTAGCCGCCGGGCGCCGAGACCGGCGCGACCTCGCCGCCGGTGTAGACCTCGGCGGTGACCCGGAACATACCGGTGTCCAGCCCCTCACCACGCTCGATCTCGACGATAACGTCGCCGTAGACCGTCCAGGCCTGCTCGCCGATGAACTCCGCCTGCGACTGGGCCAGCTCCTGGGCCAGCGCGGCGGCGTACGGCGCCAGCCGGCTGTGGTCGTAGGGCGAGAGATCGATCACGTAACGGTTCGGCACCAACGTGCGCCCACCAGCCAGGATGGCCTTGTGCGCCTCGGCCTCCCGCTGCATGGCGTTGAGGATCTCCACGGGGTGGACCACCCCTTTGAAGACCTTGGCGAAGGCCCCTTCGACCAGGCCTTCCAATCGCTTCTCGAAGCGTTGCAGCACGCTCACCGGCTCCTCCTCGGGTCCCGAGGACATGATGGTATCCGTCCGGCGCGCGTGCAGCTCGCGCGCCGCTCGGCGGCCTCGTGGTGGCCCGTTCTCAGGTAGCGCCTCGGGCGTGCTACTGTTTCGTCCGCCGCGAACGGTGACCGCTCCACGGAGGGTAGCCGATCGGGGCGCGACCGAGGGCACCGCGGACGTCCGGCCCCGCTGACGACAGTGGGATCCACAACGGCTAGAGTGTTCGAGGTCGAAGCCACGGGGAAGTGGCGGAATGGCAGACGCGCACGGTTCAGGTCCGTGTGCCCGAAAGGGCGTGGGGGTTCAACTCCCCCCTTCCCCACCAGATCGACGAGGGCTCCGCGATGGCGGGGCCCTCGCTGCATGTCAGGAGCCGGGCGGACGTATCGGGGCGTGCCGGACGTCACGCTATGCTCCGGTGGTTTCCCAGCCTCCTACTGAGGAGTGGCGTGTGAGTGTCGCGTTGGTGACCGGGTCGGGTGGTCTGATCGGCTCCGAGGCGGTCCGGCACTTCGCCGGTCTCGGCCTGGACGTGGTCGGCATCGACAACGACATGCGGCAGGAGTTCTTCGGCGCCGAGGCGTCGACCGCGTGGAACGTCCGCCGGCTGGCCGACGAGCTGGGGTCGGCGTACGCGCACCACAGCATCGACATCCGCGACCGGGACGCGCTGGCGAAGCTCTTCGCCCGGTACCGCCGGGACATCGCCGTGGTGATCCACACCGCCGCGCAGCCGTCGCACGACTGGGCGGTCCGCGATCCGTTCACCGACTTCGACGTGAACGCCGGCGGCACCCTCAACATCCTCCAGAACGTGCGGGAGCACTGCGTCGAGGCGCCGGTGATCCACTGCTCGACCAACAAGGTCTACGGCGACCGCCCCAACAGCCTGCCCTTCGTGGAGCTGGAGAGCCGGTGGGAGATCGAGCCGGGGCACCCGTACGAGCAGGGCATCCGGGAGGACATGTCGATCGATTCCTGCCTGCACTCGATCTTCGGCGCCTCGAAGGTCGCCGCGGACGTGATGGTCCAGGAGTACGGCCGCTACTTCGACATGCGCACCGCCTGTTTCCGGGGCGGCACGCTGACCGGTCCGGCGCACTCCGCCACCGAGTTGCACGGCTTCCTCGGGTACGTCATGCGCGCCAACATGGAGCGCCGCACGTACAAGATCTACGGCTGGCAGGGAAAGCAGGTCCGGGACGCCATCCACAGCTCGGACGTGGTCTCGGCCTTCGAGGCGTTCTTCCGCGCTCCCCGCTCGGCGGCGGTCTACAACCTGGGCGGCGGCCGGCACTCCAACACCTCCATGCGGGAGGCCATCACCCTGGCCGAGCAGATCACCGGCCAGGAGATGATCACCGAGTACGTCGAGGCGAACCGGGTCGGCGACCACAAGTGGTGGATCGGCTCGAACGAGGCGTTCCAGGCCGACTACCCGGACTGGAAGCAGGTCTACGACGTACCCATGATCATGCGGGAGATTCACGAGGCCAACGTCGACAAGTGGGTGCCGCAGGCATGAGCGGGCAGGGTAAGCGCAACGTTCTCGGCGTCCTGGTCGACGCCACCGACTACGCCTCGGCGACCGAACAGGTGGTCGCGGCGGCCCGGGAGCGCCGGCCGCTGGCGCTGACCGCGCTGGCCGTGCACGGCGTGATGACCGGGGTGCTGGACCCGGCGCACAACGCCCGGCTGAACTCCTTCGACGTGGTCACCCCGGACGGCCAGCCGGTGCGCTGGGCGCTCAACCTGCTGCACCACGTCGGGCTCACCGACCGGGTCTACGGCCCGCTGCTCACCCTGCACGTGCTGCGCCGCGTCGCCGAGGAGGGCCTGCCGGTCTACCTCTACGGCTCCACCGAGGAGACCCTGGCCCGGCTCATCCCCGCGCTGGAACGGAAGTTCCCCGGCCTCAAGATCGCCGGGGTGGAGCCGTCGAAGTTCCGCACGGTCCAGCCGGGTGAGGACGTCGAGATCGCCGACCGGATCAGGGCCAGCGGCGCGCGGCTCGTCCTGGTCGGGCTCGGCTGCCCGCGCCAGGAGGTCTTCACGTACGCCATGCGCCCCCTGCTCGACATGCCGCTGATGGCGGTCGGCGCGGCCTTCGACTATCACGCCGGCCTGCTGAAGCAGCCGCCGGCCTGGATGCAGCGGGCCGGGCTGGAGTGGTTCTGGCGGCTGGGCCTGGAACCGAAGCGGCTCTGGCGCCGGTACGTCATCCTCAACCCGGCCTACCTGGCCCGGCTCGCCGCGCAGAAGACCGGCCTGTGGAAGGCCCGGCCGCCGGCCCCGGCCACCGAGCGCCCGTCGACCTTCGCGGTCTGATCCGGTACCCGCACCGGGGCCCTTCCCGCCGGTGGGCGGAAAGGGCCCCGTCGTACCCTGGGCGTCAGAGCGTCAGCGTCCAGGTGTTGATGTGGCCGGTGTCACCGGAGTAGACGTCCCGCACCTGGAGCCGCCAGGTGCCGTCCGCCGCCTTGCCGGACAGGTTGACGGTGTAGGTGGTGTTGACGTTGGCAGCGCCGTCGAAGATGCTGCTGTTCTTCAGCCGGTACGCCGAGCCGTCCGGGGCGATCAGGTCGATGACCAGGTCACCGCGGTAGGTGTGGACGATGTCCACCGCGACCGTGGAGGTCGCCGACGCGTTGCGCCCGCAGCCGGCGATCACGATCGAGCTGGAGACCGCCGATCCGGCGTCCGGGACCGCCACGTCGGTGCCGTTGGTACCCGAGCAGCCGGTGCTGGTGCCGGTGACGGTCAGCGAGTACGTCGCGGTTTTCGTGCCGGAGGCGGCGGTGCCCGTGACGGTCACCGCGTACGTGCCGGCCGGCGTGCTCGCCGAGGTGGCGATGGTGAGCGTCGACGAGCCGCCGGAGGTAACCGTCGCCGGGCTGAACGAGGCGGTCGTCCCGGCGGGCAACCCGCTGGCCGACAGGCTCACCGACTGGGCGGCACCGTTGGTGGTGGCGGTCGCCACGGTCGCGGTGACCGAGCCGCCCGGCGCGGTCGAGCCGGACGTCGGCGACACCTGGACGGAGAAGTCGTTGGTGGGCGGCGGCGTGCCGTCGTTCACCACGTACAGCAGCCGGTTCGGCGAGCCGGTGCCGGGGTTGCCGACCACGTTGGGGGTGGCGTTGTTCACCAGGCTGTCCCGGACCTGCTGCGGGGTCCAGGTGGGGTTGGCCGAGGCCACCAGGGCGGCGGCGCCGACCACGTGCGGGGTCGCCATCGACGTGCCGCTGATGGTGTTGGTCGCGGTGTCGTTGGTGTGCCATGCCGAGGTGATCGACGAGCCGGGAGCGAAGATGTCCAGGCAGGTGCCGATGTTGGAGAACGACGACCGGGCGTCGCTGTTGGTCGTCGAGCCGACGGTGATGCCCTCGGCGGTCCGGGCGGGCGAGGTGTTGCAGGCGTTCGCGCCGGTGTCGTTACCCGCCGCCAGGCCGTAGGTGACGCCGGAGTTGATGGAGTTCCGCACGGCGGTGTCGAGGGTGCTGTTGGCGCCGCCGCCGAGGCTCATGTTCGCCACGGCCGGCTTGACCGCGTTCTGGGTGACCCAGTCGACCCCGCCGATGACCCCGGCGTTCGTGCCGCTGCCCTGGCAGTTCAGCACCCGGACGCCGACCAGCCGGACGCCCTTCGCCACCCCGTACGCCGAACCGCCGACCGTGCCGGCGACGTGCGTGCCGTGGCCGTTGCAGTCGTCGGCGGAGCCGCCGTCGACCGCGTCGTAGCCGGAGACGGCCCGCCCGCCGAAGTCGCTGTGGCTGAACCGGATACCGGTGTCGATGATGTAGGCGTGCACGTTGCTCGCCGTGTTCGGGTACGTGTAGGAGCGGTCCAGCGGCAGGTTCCGTTGGTCGATCCGGTCCAGGCCCCAGGATGGCGGGTTGGTCTGCGTACCGGAGATCGAGACGGTGTGGTTCTGCTCGACGTACGCCACGCTGGGGTCGGCGGCGATGCGGGCGGCGGCCCGCGCGTCCACCCGTACCTCGAAGCCGCGCAGCGCGGCCGCGTAGGTGCGGGCGACGCTGCCGCCGTGCCGGCCGACCAGTCGCTGTGCGGTGTCGCCGACCCGGGTGCGGGCGACGGCGCTGTCCTTGAGGACGACGATGTAGCTGTCCGCCACGGCGGTGGGGCCGCCCGCGGCGCGGACCACCCCTACGGGCTCGGCCGCCGCCGCCGGCGTGCCGGTCGCGACCACCGCAAGGGCGGCCACCCCGACGAGTACGGACCTGTGTGCAAGAGCCATCCCTCTACCTCCTTCGACCAACCACCCACCGTCGCCCGTCATGGTCAGGCTGATCAATGGATTCCGATCCCTTGAGGGTGGCGGGTGGAAGCGCGGACGCACACATGCCGGTTTGCCCATACCACCCGAGGGATGTACCCCCTACGGGACACGTTGGGGGTGCGACCGGGGACCGCCCCGGATTCACCGACGTCGAAAAAGGGCAAGGCTGTCCGGTATGGAGAGTCAGCTCGTCGTCCTGGTCCCGATCGCCGTGGTGTGGCTGGCCGCCGGGATCGTGGTGGACGGACTTCCCCGGCTGGACCGCGCCCGGACGCTGCGCCGGCGGACCGGGTGGCTGCTCACCCTGACCCTGACCGGCCTCGGCCTGACAGCGGCGGTGCTGCTCACGGACCTGGCCAGCACCGGCGACACGCCTGTCGACCGGGCGGCGGCGGGGCTGACACTGGCGGTCGTTCCCGGAATCGTCGTCGCTGCCTGCGCGGTACGCCGCGCCCGTCGGCTCCGCTCCGGCGCGGCGGCCCTCGCCACCGCCCCGGGCACCCCCGCGCCGTACGGCCTGCGGGCCACCGCGGCGCACCCGCTGATCGCCCTGCCGGTGCAGATGACAGCCCTGGCCACGGTGCCGCCGGTGCTGTCGACCGTCGGGGTCGACCTCGCCGCCGGCCCCGGCATGACCGGCCCGGCCATCACGGTCGGCGGGATCGTGGTCATCGCGATCGGGGTGCGCCACGCGCTCCGGCACAGCCGGCTCGCCGAGCGGGCGCTACCACCGGCCCTGACGCCCACCCGGACGCCGGTGTCAGCGCGACCGGCCGGAGCCCTGCACGTATAGCAGTTCGAGGATCGCGCGGGTCGCCTCGAACCAGCGGTCCAGCCAGCCCGGCGGCGGCACGCTGCCCTTGGGCGGCAACTCCAACAGCAGGCCGCGCAACAGTGGGTGATCGACCAGCGAGTCGCTGGCACCGATCGGCCAACCGGTCGGCGGGAACGACGGCTCGGTGAGCGGGTTCGGGTCGAGGGAGGGCAACGACAGCGGCCCGACCTGTTCCGGCGCGGAGGAGCCGGAATCCCGCCCGCCGATCTCGGCGTCGGTGGACACGACCTCGGTCAGCACGGTGTCCCGGCGCGCGCCCCGGTACTTGCCGCCGAACCGCTCGGTCTTCCCGGGGCCGTTGGTGAGGTTGTCTGAACCGATCGTCGTCATCCGTCTCGCCTGCCTCGCTTGGTTGCCGATCCCTGGTGCGGTCGACCAGCGCCGTACCGAGGGGTTCAACGAGACGGGACGGATGTGGCGACGGGCCGGCCGGGAGATCCCGGCCGGCCCGCCCTCAACGCCACGCTGCGTTGGTCAGTGTGAGATGAACGCGCCGCTCCGCGCGCCGGCGACGAAGGCGTGCCAGTCGCCCGGAGCGAAGACCAGGGCCGGGCCCGTCTTGTCCTTCGAGTCCCGAACCCCGACCGCCCCCGTCACGTACGCCACCTCGACGCAGTTGTCGCAGTTCGGCCCGCTCTTCGAGCTCTTGAACCACGTCGCCTGCGTCAGGTCCACGGGGTACTCCTTGGTCGCCATTTCCACAGCGGCTCCTCTGCCAGTTTTGCGATGTGAGCTATGGATTCCTCCGGGCGGATGGCCGCTGCTCGAATGTGATCGAAGATGAAGCTGTACTTCTGCAGTTCGTCGGTCTTCTCCAGAAAGAGCCCACCTGTGGCGTTCTCCGCGTACACGACATCCGGATCACCCGGTTCAGGGAAGCTGAGAATGGTGAATGTGCCGTCCATGCCGGCGTGCGCCCCCACCTCGAAGGGCAGGACCTGCATGGTCACGTTCGGCAGTTCGGCCACCTCCACCAGCCGTCTGAGCTGGCCACGCATCACCTCGTCGCCGCCCACCGGCCGACTCAGCACCGCCTCATCGAGCACCACCCACAGATCGACCGGATCGTCCTGGGTCAACAACGACTGACGCCCCAGACGGACACGCACCCGTTGTTGCACCTGGTCTGTGGTGAAGTCCGGGCGGGCCGCCCGGATCATCGCGCTGGCGTACTCCTCGGTCTCCAGCAGGCCCGGTACCACCTGCTGCTCGTACGCCCTTATCGAGCTGGCCGCCGCCTCCAGCCCGACGTACGCCCCGACCAGCACCGTGCTGTACGGGTGCCACCAACCCTTCTGCCGGGCCTCCCGCGCGATCTGCACCAGCTCGTCGCTCTCCGCGCCGACCACGCCGTAGATCCGCAACATGTCCCGGACGTCCCGGGGCGTGGCGGAGGTGTGGCCGGTCTCGATCCGGGAGATCTTCGAGGCGGAGCACTCGAGCTGTTCGGCGACGGCCTCGATGGTGATCCCGGCGGCCTCCCGCTGCCGGCGCAGTTCCGCCCCCAGCCGCCGACGCCGGATCGTGGGGCTGCGCCGCTCGCTCACCGCGCCGCTCCGCGGACCGCGGGACGGCGCCGCTCGTTCCTCGCGCTCACCCGGTTACCTCCGGTCGCTCGCGCCTGCGTCGACACCCGCCGAGGGCGCGACCGGATGGCGGGCGATCGTTCGCGGCAGGGGGTGGTGCCGGTCGTCGACCGGCCGCGTCGGGCGAAACCGGCGTCCAGTGTGCCGCTCCGGGGTCGGCGTCATCAAGCGCCTTGTTCACGTGTCGTACTCACGTATCGGCAAAAGTCGACGTGCAACTTGCATGTCGCACGACGCTGATGCAATCTGTCCGTATGGCTCGGGTCACTGACCGTCTCCGGACGATCTCCCGCCGTGGTGAACCCACCGGCGGAAGGGCGGGCGGGCGTCCCAGGCCGACCGCGACGAGACCTGCCCCGGGGTGAAGACCCCGCCGCTGTACGCCCGACGGCTGCGGCGGCGGGAGCGGTACCCGGGAGCAACCGGGTGATGGTCGGGTGGCGGTCCGCCACCAGCGGGTACGGCCCGACCAGCACCAGCGTTTCCACCGGCCCACGGGGCACCACCCGGTGACGGGCCCGCATCACTCCCCCCGATCGAATCCGGTCGGCGCCATGCCGGCCATTCCTCCCCAGGAGCCCATGTGCTTCCCCGCTCTGGTGACGTACTGCACGTGACTCGCGCGGCGAGTGTCCAGTTCATCCGGCCCATCATGTTCCGGGTCATCCGGGTACTCGACTGGCCGACCTACGACGGTTGGCTCTGGCTCGACGGCTACGAGTTGAACGCGGCGGGGGACGCGGTCAACCGGCGGTCGATCTTCGTCCAGCAGGCGGGCCTCCGCACCCTCCAGGCGGCGCCCGTGCCACGGCCGCACACCGTACGGCCCCGGCGGCCACTCAACCGCGCACCCGTTGCGGTGGGCTGAGCTCCGCCGTTATCCCGCCGGAAGGCGTGCCGTCGCCATAGACTCGGTACGCCCACCCCGGCGACAGTCACCACCCCGCGCGTCCCGGACCCTGAACCTGGGATGGCCATGCTCGAGATGCCCGCCGCGCGGCGGAACCACAGGTCCCGTAAGAGTCACACCTTCGGTCTGATGGCGATGGTCGGTGCCGCCCTCACGCTCGTCGTGCTGGTGCGGTACCCGGCCGAGTCGGCGACCCGGCTGGCCGAGCCGGTGCCGGCTCCCGAGATCACCGTCGTCGAGGCCCCGCCCGACGGCGGGGGCCTCGGCGACCCGGACGACTGGGCCGCCCCCGAGGGCGGTCTTCCCGACGACGCCCCCGCCCACGTCGGCCCCGGGCCCGACGCCGGGCCGGCGGACGACGTTCCCGCCGACGCCGGGCCGGTCGTCGCCGACGGTCCGATGCCCGGCACCGCCCCGAGCAGCGGCACCGCCCCGACCGGCGGCATCGAGCCGGGCGGCGGCGCGGGCGAGGCGGCGCTCGCCGACGCCCCGGCAGGACGGTCGGACGTAGACCGGCGGCAGACCCTCAGTCGGTCGCTGTTCTGGGCCGGGTTGCTCGGCTTGACGGTCTCGCTGGCCGGCCTGGGCCTGGTGGGCAGCAGACGCCGACGGTGGTGACCGGTCAGGGGGTGGCGGTGGCCCCGGCGGTCGGCTCCTCCGGTTCGCCACTCGACGGAGACGGCGACGTAGCGGCGGCGACCACCAGCGTCACCTCCTCGCCGGGGGATACCAGCGCTCCGGCCTCCGGGTCGGTTTCGATCACCGTGCCCGGCACCCGGTCGGCCGACTCCCGGGTCTCCACCCGGTACGGCAGGTCGAGCCGGTCCAGGATCCGCTCCGCCGTCGCCCTGGGCAGCCCGACCAGGGGTGGCATCGGCACCTGGACAGCGTCGGTGGCCGGCGGCGTGCTGGCCGGCGCGCTGGTCGGCGCGGCGCTGGTCGGCGCGGCCGTGGTCACCGGCGCTCTGGTCGGCGCCGGGGGCGGGGCCGGCGCGTCGTCCCGCTCGTCGGTCGCGCGCAGCGCCAGCCAGATGCCGGCACCCAGCGCGCCGAGCAGGAGCAGGGCCAGGATCCCCAGCAGGATCGGCGTCCACCAACGGGTTCCGCCCTGCTCCTCGCCGTACCACATCGGTTCGGCATAGTCGGACGGCCGAGGCGGCGGCACCCCGGCCCGGCCCGACCAGACGGCCGGGGGCGGTTCCGGTG
>NZ_SMKD01000015.1 GCF_004348595.1 Micromonospora sp. KC723 | reverse complement strand
CCCGCACCGCACCCGCCGCCGGGACGCCACGGCCGCCGCCCGTGCCCCGGAACACGCCCAGACGACACAAGGAGCCCGCTGACCGTGACCCCTCGGACAACCCCCGCGTCGATCCCGCTGCCCGCCGACCTCGCGTCCCCGCTGCCCGGCCGCGGGGCCCTGCCGCCACGCGCGCACCTGCGCTCCGACGCCCCCCGGCAGGTGCTCGACGGCACGTGGCAGGTACGGCTGCGCCCGTCACCGCGCCACGTCGCCGACGACGGCTGGCAGCAGGCCGACGCCCGGCTGGACCCTGCGGACTGGTCCCCGGTGGCGGTGCCCGGGCACCTGCCGTTGCAGGGGCACGGCTCCCCCATCTACGCGAACGTCGCCTACCCGTTCCCGGTGGACCCGCCGTTCCCACCGGACGACAACCCCGTCGCCGACCACCGGCTGGAACTGGTCGCCTCGCCCGAGGTGCTGGCCCACCCCTCGGTGCTGCGGTTCGAGGGCGTCGACGGCGCGGCGACGGTGTGGCTCAACGGCGTGGAACTGGGCACGCTGCGCGGCAGCCGCCTCACCACCGAGCTGGCGTGTACCGGTGTGCTCCGACCCGGAACCAACGTGCTGGCGGTTCGCCTGGCGCAGTGGTCCGCCCACAGCTACCTGGAGGACCAGGACATGTGGTGGATGCCCGGCATCTTCCGCAGTGTCACGCTCCTGGCGCGCCCGCACGGCGCGGTGCGGGACGTCTTCGTGCACGCCGGTTACGACCACCGCGACGGCTCGGGCACGCTGCGGGTGGACGTGGAACTCGAGGACGGCGCGGAGGCGCCGGCGACGATCAGCGTGCCCGCGCTCGGCCTGCACGAGGTCGCCACCGGGGTGGACCACCACGTGCCGTCGGTCGCGCCGTGGACCGCCGAGACGCCCGTGCTGCACGACGCGCGGGTCCGCACCCCGACCGAGACGGTGGACCTGCGCATCGGTTTCCGCACCGTCGCCGTCGAGGACGCCACGCTCCTGCTGAACGGCACCCCGCTGCTGCTCAAGGGCGTGAACCGGCACGAGCACGACCCCCACCGGGGCCGGGTCGTGGACCTGGCGGCGGCCCGTGCCGAGCTGCTGCTGATGAAGCAGCACCACATCAACGCCGTACGGACCTCGCACTACCCGCCACAGGCCGACTTCCTCGACCTGGCCGACGAACTCGGGTTCTACGTGATCCTGGAGAACGACCTGGAGACCCACGGCTTCGTGCTGGTGGACTGGCGGGGCAACCCGAGCGACGACGCCCGCTGGCTGCCGGCCTACCAGGACCGGATGCGGCGGACCGTGGAGCGGGACAAGAACCACCCCAGCGTCCTGATGTGGTCGCTGGGCAACGAGGCCGGCACCGGCGCGAACCTCGACGCGATCGCCCGGTGGACCCGGGACCGCGACCCCGACCGCCTGGTGCACTACGAGGGCGATGCCCGTTCCCGGCACGTGGACGTGTACTCGCGGATGTACGCGTCCGTCCCGGAGGTCGAGGCCATCGCCACCGAGCCGCCCGCCGAGACCTTCACCGACCCCGACGAGCAGCACCGGCGGCGGCTGCCGTTCGTGCTGTGCGAGTACGCGCACGCGATGGGCAACGGTCCGGGCGGCCTCAGCGAGTACCAGGACCTGTTCCACCGGTACCCGCGCCTGGCCGGCGGGTTCATCTGGGAATGGGTGGAGCACGCCCTCGCCGGCGGGACCACCGACGACGGGCGGCCCGTGCAGCTCTACGGGGGCGACTTCGGCGAGCGGGTGCACGACGGCAGCTTCGTGGTGGACGGCCTGGTCCACGCCGACCGGACACCAGGACCGGCCCTGGCAGACCTGGCGCGGGTGTTCTCTCCGGTCAGCCTGCGACTGGCGCCGGACCTGTCGACCCTCACGGTGGTCAACCGTTACCACAGCCTGGACCTGTCGCACCTGGAGGCGGTCTGGACGACCGACGGCGACGGGCCCGCGGCGGGCACGGCCATCACGCTGCCCGAGGTGCCCGCGGGCACCAGCGCCGTCGTCCCGCTGCGACTGCCGCCGTCGGCCCTGGCGGCCACCGTGACCGTGCTGCTACGCCGGCGGACGGCCGGCGACGGCTGCGCCGCCGGCCACGAGGTCGCCTGGATCCAGCACATCCCGGACCGCCCGGTCGGCGCGCTCGAGGCCGGCCGCGTCGCGCCGCGACGGACCGGCGACGGTCTGGTCCAGCTCGGCCCCGCCTCGTTCGACGAGCGCACCGGCATGCCCGTTGGGCTCGGCGCCCTGGCGCTGCACGACGTGGCGGTGAGCCTGTGGCGGGCGCCGACCGAGAACGATCGCGGCGTCGCCTGGGAGGAGCCGGGACTGCCGTCCGTCGCCGACCGTTGGGCCGCGGCCCGACTGGACGACCTGCGCACCCGCCTGGTGGAGGTAGCCGAGGACGGGCCCGCGTTCGTCGTACGGACGAGGACCGGACCCCCCGTGCTCGACGCCGGGGTCGACGTGACCTGGCGCTGGACGAGCGATGGCACCTCCCTGGCGCTCGACCTCACCCTCGTTCCGTACGGCTCCTGGCCCTGTGACTGGGGCCGGGCCGGGATCGACCTGCGCCTCGCCGCGCCGACGACGCGGGTGCGCTGGACCGGCTGGGGACCGGGCCCGCAGTACCCGGACACCGGTCAGGGCGCCCGCTACGGCTCGTTCGTCGCCGACCGGGACGACTACGCGGTGCGGACGGTCCGCCCCCAGGAGCACGGGGCACGCCGCGTGGACGACGCGACGGTGGAGCTGGGGGCACGGGCGCTACGGGTACGCGGGGCTGGCCTGCCGCTGACCGTCCGCCCCTGGTCCCGGGCCGTGGTCGCCGCCACCCGGCACGACCACGAGCTGCCGGCGGCGACCGAGACCTGGATCTCGGTGGACGCGGCCGTCGGCGGGGTCGGCACCGCCTCGTGCGGGCCGGGTGTGTTGCCGGAATACCGGCTGACACCCTCGACGCGGCAGCTGCACGTGATCCTGACGCAGGTCGATCCCGTGGTGTGAGCCGGCAGGGGTTCGGCTGCCGTCGCGGGCGGCGGGAGGTTCCCGTCGCCCGCGACGCTCGCCGGGCGCGTGCGTGGTCGGTGCTGCCGAAGGTGGAGGAAGTGGAGAAGGAGACGCAGGGTCAGCATCGTGGGCCTCGGCGGAGGGGCCGACGGCCGACACCCCCGGATCCTGGTTCGGGCCCGGTGGGCGCGTTCGCCGACCGCCTCTGGCGGCTGAAACAGGAGGCGGGCGATCCCTCGTACGAGGAGATGTCCGTGCGCCTGGGCGCGGCGGCCTCGAAGTCGTCGCTGGCCGCCGCCGCCCAGGGCCGGACTCTGCCCAGCTGGGAGACGACCTGGGAGTTCGTCCGGGTCCTCGCCGTCGACCGGCTGGGCCACGACCCGATGGCCACCGAGGAGGAGTGGCGGCAGCGCTGGACGCGGGTCAGGGCCGCGCAGAACCCGACGGACGCCGCCCCCACGGCTGGCACGGTGCCGGCGGCCGACACCGGCGGGATCGAGCAGATCGGGACGACCGGCCGAGCCGGTGACGGCGGCGGGCCCGGGCGCGGCGGGGCGGCTCCGGCCGTCGAGCCGTCACCCCGGCTGCGCGGCCACCGGCACATCGTCGCCGCCGTGGCCGCGGCCCTGGCTGTGCTGGCCGGCGCCGTCGTCGTCTTCGTCGTGGGCGACCGACGGACGGACAGCGGCGACGTCGGGGGGACAGCGGCGGCCGCCGTCACCCCGGACCACGACGACTCCCAGTTCGAAGGCGACGTCACCTACCCCGACGGGACTCTGGTGCCGCCGAACTCCTCGTTCACGAAGATCTGGCGCATCCGCAACACGGGCACCGTGATCTGGGCCAACCGCCTCCTGGCCCGGGTCAACGAAGACCCCTGCGAGACTCCACGGGCGGTGCCCATCCCCCAGACGCGGCCGGGTGAGGTCGTGGACATCGCGGTACCCGTCCGGACCCCCGGCACGCCCGGGACCTGCAAGATCTACTGGAAGATGGCCGACGAGCAGGGACGGACACTGTTCCCACTCAAGCGTCCGGTTTTCCTGGACGTACGGGTCGGCAGCTCGTGACGTCCGGCCGCAGACGCGGCGGAGCCCTGCCGGTGCCGTGTCGCACCGACAGGGCTGCGCCGCGCACGTCCTCGCCCCCGCACCGTCGCGGCGCGCGCGCTCGCCGGAGCCCGGCTCACCCTGGGGCGTCGGGGCGGGTCAGCCGCAGTTGGTGCCGCGCTTGCCGCCCTCGGTGCCGCTGATCCGGCCCATCCAGTCCACGCACTTGTCCGCGGCGGACAGGTAGATCGGACCGGCGTAGGAGGTGTAGTAGCCGCCGTCGAAGGCCGGCCAGTGCGTCCCCACCGGGTGGACCGCCAGCCCCGCCTCGACGAGCACGGCCGACCCGGCGGAGTTCCGCTTGGCGATCACGCAGTTCTTGCCCGTGGACGAGCTGTAGGTGAGGAACACGGTCCCCTTGGAGCCGATCGCGGCGGAGTTCACCACGGCGTAACCGGCCCCGCACTCGCCCCCGTAGGTGGCCGCGTACGCCGGAGACGCCACGGCCAGCGCCCCGGCCACCATGGTGGCGGCGCAGGCGACGGTGGCGGCGGTGGTCTTGACGAGCTTCATGTGTGTCTCCTCCGGTGCTTGCTGTCGGTCGGGTCAGCCGCAGTTGGTGCCGGTACGGGTCCGGGAGGCCGTGCCGATGGTGCCGCCCCAGTCGACGCACGAACCGGTCGCCGACACGTAGACCGGCCCGGCGTAGGTGGTGTAGTTGCCGCTGTCCTTCACCCAGGAGGAGGTGCCGGAACGACGCAGGTACGCCTCCATCAGGGTGGCGGTACCCGGCTTCTCCCGCAGGGTGACGACGCAGTTCTTCCCGGTCGACGCGCTGTAGGTCAGGTACACCGTGCCCCGAAGGTCGGGCAGGTCGATCAGGTTGACGACGTTGTAGCCGGAGCCGCACTGCCCGCCGTAGAGCGCCGCCTGCGCGGGTGCCGCGCTGACCAGGGCTCCCGTGGTCGCGGCGGCCGACGCGAGTCCCAGCGCGGCGATCTTCTGCGAAATGCGCACGAAGAGTTCTCCCTCTCTGCTGTGGGTGGTTGGCCATGACGGTGGCATCCGGCGCCGGTCGACACCAAGCGATCTTCGTCCAGTGATCGTCCGGTGGACTATTCGGAGAAATACCGCCCAGGTGAGCGTCGGGTCAGCGGCGGCTCAGGCGGGGGCGACGCGCTCCCCGTCCGATTCCCCCGACGGCAGCCAGGGCCAGGGCAGGTCGCGGAAGGCCACCTCGACGAGCAGTCGTTCGATGTCGCGCAGGAACCGTTCGGCGTACGGTGACGGCAGGTGGCTGGTGTCCCCGGTGACGGCGATGCCCAGACCCCGGGGCTGGTCGGTGATCTCGACGCGCATCCGCCACGTGAAGTGGTCGAGGCTCTCGGCGGGCGTGACGCACGTGCCGGCCATCGCGGCCCGAAGCCGCGCCTCGTCGACCGCCGGGGCGAGCGGGCGGGTGTCGGCGGCGAGCCGGACGTCGTTGACGAAGCAGTGCGGGCTGACCCCGTCCTCGTAGGGCAACCCCGCCGCCTCGAAGGCCCGACGCAGCTCCGTGGGGTCGTAGTAGGAGTGCCGGTACGCCTCCAGCGCCGCCCGCCAGACCCGGCGCAGCAGGTCGTCGAAGCTCGGCCCGCCGGTCGAGTCGACCACCACCAGCCCCACCTGGTTGAGCTTGGCGATCGCGTCGGCGTAGCCGTCGACGGCCCGGTTGTTGGCCATCGAGTGGAGACCGCAGACGTCGGTGCCGGACCACCGCGACAGCACCGCCGCGATGGCCGCGACCAGCACGGTGGAACTGGTGGCGCGGCAGCGCCCGGCGGCCAGCCGGACCGCGGTGTCCGCCGCTTCCGAGACCAGCACGGTCCGCTGGAACCGGGGCGTCGCCGGTGGGGCGACCCACGGCAGTGTCTGCGCCGGCAGCCGGGCGAAGCCGCGCACCCAGTAGGCCACCGCCCGCGCCGACCGCCGCCGGTCGACGTTCTGCTCCCGGCGGGCGACGTCGACCGACTGCGGCCCGGCCGGGGCGTCGACGGCGCCCCGGAGCAGCAGCAGCCGCAGCTGGCGCAGCAGTGTCTCGACGGCCTCGACGTCGACGGTGACATGGCTGAACACCACGACGACGTGACTGATCCGGTCACCGGCACGCACCAGCGCGAACCGCTGGGGCCACTCCCGGGCGTGGTCGAACGGGGTGGCGGCCAGGTGGTCGGCGACCCGGGCGGCCACCGCCGCCGGTTCGTGCCGCACCGCCGCGAACTCCTCCGACGCCGCGTCGACCACGAGGACGGGCAGCTCGCCAGCCGCGGCGACGACCTGGCGCAGGTCGCCGTCGACCCCCTGGATCCGGGTACGCAGCGAGCTGTTCCTGCCCACCAGGGCCCCGATCGCGCGCAGGACACCCGCCAGGTCGGCCGGGCCCCGGCGGGGCGTCGCGACGACCCGCCGCAGACTCATCAGGATCTGTTCGCGACCACGGCGTCGGATCGCCGCCCACAGCGCCTGCTGACCCCAGGTGAGGGGCGCGGCCGACGCGGGGGCGCCCACGAACTCGACGCCGAGCCGGGTGTGCCGCGTCGGCGGCGCGCCAACCGTGTCAGGCGATCCCACGCGGTCCTCCACCCTTCGCGTCCCGTCCCGGGGCGAGGCGACTGCTCAGCTCACCGCCCGCCCATCCCCGCCGGACCCGGTGGCGGCCTGCCCGGCCGCGCTCACCAGCTCCACCAGGTCGTCCAGCGTGTCCAGGGGACGGCCGGCGCCGGCCAGCTCCACCTCGACGCCGTACTCCAGCTCGAGCGCGTCGACCAGGCGCAGCAGGCCGAGGGAGTCCACCCCGAGGGCGACCATCGACCCGCCGGCGAGCACGTCGGCCGCCGCGACCTCTCCGGCCGTGGCCTCGCTCACCAGTTCCGCGATCCGGCTACGCAGGTCGGTGCCACCCATGGTCAGAACTCCTTTCCGGACTGTCGGACGACCTCGGCGATCTCGGCGATGGTCGGGGTCTCGAAGAAGGCGTCCAGCGGCACCTCGACCCCGAGCCGCTGCTGGATCCGGCCGCTGATCCGGGTGATGGTCAGCGAGTGCCCACCCAGGTCGAACAGGTCCTCGTGCACGCCGATGTCGGGGACACGCAGCACCTCCTGCCAGATCTGGCGCAGCTGCGCCACCACCGGGTCGTCGCCGGTCCCGCTGTCGGGGGCCGACCCGCCCGACGCCTCCCCGAGGGGGTCCCGGGGCGCCGGAGCGGGCAGCGCGGCGCGGTCGACCTTGCCGTTCGGGTTCAGGGGCAGCCGGTCGAGCACCACGTAGTCGGTGGGCAGCACAGCCTGTGGCAGGGTCGACGCCAGATGCTGGCGCAGCTCCGCCGGCTGCGGGGCAACCCCCTCGCGGCCCACCACGTACGCGACGAGGCGCGGCTCCTCCGCGTCCGGCCGGAGCGCGGTGGCCGCCGCGGCCACGCCCGGATGGTCGAGCAACCTGGCGTCGATCTCGCCCAGCTCCACCCGGTGCCCCCGGATCTTGACCTGGTCGTCGAGACGGCCGAGGAACTCGATCCGCCCGTCGGGCAGCCACCGGCAGCGGTCGCCGGTGCGGTAGAGGAACTCGCCGGCCCGCCCGAACGGGTCCGGCACGAACCGCTCGGCGGTGAGGTCGGCCCGCCCCCGGTAGCCGGCGGCCAGCCCGGCACCGCCCAGGCACAGCTCGCCAGGCAACCCGATGGGCACCGGCCGGCGGGCCTCGTCGAGAACGTACGCCCGCACGTTCGGCAACGGCCGGCCGATGGTGACCTCGTCGGGATCGACGGGGATCTCCGCCATCGTCGCGTAGACGGTCGCCTCCGTCGGCCCGTACCCGTTGACCAGGCGGGCGGTGCGGGCCCGCAGTTCCCGCGCGAGGGCGACCGGCAGCGCCTCCCCGCCGGCGAGGGCGACCAGCGGCGCCGGCCTGCCCCCGCCGTCGACGGCCGGCGTGCCGAGACCGGCGTCCAGCAGCACCCGCCAACCCGACGGGGTGGCCTGGACGTGGGTCACGCCGGCGTCGCGGACCAGCCGCAGCACACCGGCGCCGTCCAGCGCGCTGACCGTCGAGGCGACCACCACCGTGCCACCGGTGACCAGCGGCAGGAAGACCTCCACGGTGGAGATGTCGAACGACAGCGACGTCAGGTGCAGCCACCGGTCCCGTGGTCCGCCACCCAGCAGGTCGCGGACCCCCAGCAGCAGGTTCGCCAACGCGCCGTGCCGCACCGCCACACCCTTGGGCCGGCCGGTCGACCCGGAGGTGTAGAGCACGTACGCGAGGTCGTCGACGGCCGGCGGCCCGTCGGCGGTCCCGGTTCGGGTCGGGACCGGGCCGTCGAGCAGGTCGGTCCCGTCGAGGGCGAGGGTGGGCCGGCCCAGCTCGGCGGCGGCGCCCGTCACGACCAGCGCCGGGGCGGCGTCGCTGAGAATCGCCTCCTGCCGTGCCGGCGGGTTGCCCGGGTCGACCGGCAGGTAGGCGGCGCGGCGGCGCAGCACCGCCAGCACGGTCACCACCGCCTGCCAGGAACGGTCCAGCGCGACGGCCACCAGCGTGCCGGGGCCGACCCCGCGCTGGCCCAGCAGCGCGGCGAGCCGGGTGGCGGCGGCGTCGAGCTGGGCGTACGTCAGTGTCCGGTCACCGTCGACCAGGGCCGGCGCGTCCGGTGCGGCGGCGACCCGCGCGGCGAACAGGGCCGGCACCGTCACGGCGGGGTACGCCCGCCCGGTGGCGTTCACGGCGCGGGTGACCCGGTGGAGTTCGTCGTCGGGCAGCACCGGCAGGTCCGCCACCGGGCGGTCGGGGTCGGCGGCCACGGCGGTCAGCATGGTGCGCAGGTGCCCGCCGATCCGCCGTACGGAGTCGGAGTCGATGGCCGCCGGGCTGTGCTGGAGGCTCACCGTGACGCCCGTCGGGGCAGCCACGATCTGCACGTGCAGGGCGTTGCGGGCGGCGCCGCAGAACAGCGTCCACTCGACCTCGCTGGCCACGCCGGGGAACACCGGTTCCGCGCCGCGCCGCCGGTACGCGACGCTGACCGGGGTCAGTGCCGGGGCGGGCCGCAACCCTGACACGGCGTGGGCCAGCGGCACCGCGCGGTGCCGGTACACCTCGCGCAGGCGGGCCCGGACGGCGCGGGCGTGATCGCGGAACGTGCCCCGTGCCGGGGCGACCGCGACGGGCAGCTCGTTGACGAACAGCCCGACCCGGGCGGCCTGGTCCGGGGTGCGGGTCGACAGGGCCACCCCGACCGGCGCGCCCCGGTTGCCGTACCGCTCCAGCAGGGCGTGCAGCACGGCGAACAGCAGCTCGAAGCGGGTCACCCCGATCGACCGGGCGGCCCGGTCGACGCCCTCGACCAGGTCGGCGGGCAGGTCCAGGGGCACGGCTTCGCCGGGTTCCGCGCCGGTGGGCAGCCGGCGCAGGCCGGGCAGGACGACGTCACCGGGGCCGGACCAGTGCCGTGCCCAGTGGTCGCGGGCGGCGGGCAGGTCGGCGGCGACGCGTTGCTGCTCGGCGGCGGCGAGACCGGCGTACCCGTCGGCGCGTGACGGCGGCGCGGCCGGACCACCGGCGCGGGCGGCGGCGTACGCGGCGGCCAGGTCGCCGACGAGCACGTCCTTGGACATGCCGTCGAAGGCCAGGTGGTGCGCGGTGACCAGCAGCAGGTGGGTGCCGTCCGGGCCGGTCAGCAGGGTGAACCGGGCCAGCGGGCCGGTGGTCAGGTCGTGCGGACGGGCGATCTCCTCGGTGACCCGGGCCTCGGTCCACTCCCCCACCGCGACCACCGGGCGGCTGTCCGCCGGAGCCAGCTGGGCAACGCCGTCGTCGTCGGTGACGATCCGGGCGGCCAGGACCGGATGTTGTTCGGTCACCGCGGCGCACGCCGCGACGAGGGCCCGTCGGTCGAGGTCGGCGGCGAACCGGACAGCAACCGCCATGTGGTACGCCGTGCCGGCCACCCCGGCCTGCTCGGTGAACCAGACGGCGTGCTGCGCGAAGGTCGCCTCGGCGGTGCCCACATGTGCTCCTCTGGTCGTGCTGGTGGTCAGTTGTCGAAAAGGTCGGTGAGCTGCCGCTTGAGCACCTTGCCGCCCTCGTTGCGGGGCAGCCGGTCCAGCAGCAGCAGCCGGGCTGGCAGCTGGTGGTCGGCCAGCCGGTCGGCGAGGAATCCGCGCAGCACCGGCAGGGACAGCCCGGCCGGGCCGGCCGGCGGTCGGGGCACGACGGCGGCGGCCACGGCAGAGCCGAGCACCGGGTGCGGTACGCCGACGACGGCCGCCTCCGCCACCAGCGGGTGCTCGTGCAGGGCGGCCTCGACCTCGATGGTGGAGACCTTGAACGCGCCGGTCTTGATGACGTCCTGGTGCCGGTCGGTGAGGTACAGGTAGCCGTCGGCGTCCATCCGGCCGACGTCGCCCATCCGGACCCACCCGTCGCGGAACGTCGCCCGGTTGGCCGCCTCGTCCCGGTAGTACGCGCGGGGGTGACGCGAGCGCAGCCACACGTCGCCGGTAGTCCCGGCGGGCAGTGGGTTCCCGTCGGCGTCGGCGACCATCAACTGCCCACCGACCGGCCGCCCGACGGCGTCCCGACGGGACGGGTCGTAGATCATCGTGGTCTGGGCCGGGGCCGCCTCGGTCGAGGTGTAGTAGTTGACCACGGTGGCCTGCGGGAACGCCTCGGCCAGCCGGGCCGCGACCGCCGGGGCGAGCGGGGCGGCGGTGGAGCCGACGAGCTGGACGCCGCTGGTGTCGCGCCCGCCCAGCGCCCCGGAGTCGAGCAGCTCGACGGCGATCGACGGGACGACGAACACGGTCCCGGTGCCGGGTGCCTCGACCAGCCGGGCGAACCGCGCCGGGGTGAACCGGGGCAGGGTGAGCGCGGCGGCCTTCGCGGTGAGCGCGTTGACCAGCATGGTCTGTCCGGCGTTGGTGCCGATCGCGAACGCGTGCAGGAACCGCCGCGAGTGGGCCAGCGCCAGCCGGCGCGGGTGGGTCGGCGCGCCCACGGTGAGGTTGGCGTGGCTGGCCGCCACCCCCTTCGGGCGGTCCGTGGTGCCCGAGGTGTAGAGGATCTGGGCGAGGTCGCCCGGGCGAGGCCCGGCGGGGGCGAGAGCGGATCCGGGACCGGCGAGCAGGTCATTGGCCGTCCAGGTCGGCACGCCGGGCGGGACCGGCGGGGCGGGGGTGGCGTCGCCGTGCACGACGGCGCTGGCCGCGCAGTGGGTCAGGGCGTACCCGAGTTGCCCGGCGGCGAGCCGGTCGGACAGCGGCACGGCGACACCGCCGGCCCGCAGCACCCCGCAGTACGCCACGGCGAACCGGGTCCAGTCGCGGGCGCCGAACAGCAGCCCGACGCGGTCGCCGTGGCCCAGTCCCCGCTGCCGCAGCGCGGCGGCGACGGCGTTCGCGCCGGCGGACCACTGGGCGAAGGTCAGCGTCGCCACGCCGTGCACCTCGACCGCGACCTGGTCGGGGTGCAGGCTGGTACGCCAGTCGAGCAGCTCGGGCAGGGTACGCGGCGCGGGTGCGGCCCCGCCGGTGACCGTCGCGGCAGCCATGTCAGGCGGCCTCCCGTCCCGCCGTGGCGGCCGGCACCCGGCGGTCCGGGGCACCGGCGACCCGGGCCCGGCGCTCCTCGATGCCGACCAGGTCGTCCGGCGGCGCGTCGGGCACCTCGTCGTCGAACCGGGCGAGGGTCGGCGTGAGCAGCGACACCAGCGCCGTCAGCACGATGCACAACCCGAACAGCACGTACAGCAGGCCGTGGCCGCGCCCCGGACCGACGCCGATCACCACGCCGACCGTGGTGGCCAGCGCGCCGTCGGGCAGCAGCGTCGGCTCGGCGACCCGGGCGGCGAACGGTGCGACGACACCCCAGCCCAGCGGCAGCGTGGACTGCGCGACCATCTGGTTGAGCGCGAAGACCCGACCGTGGACACGCGCCGGCACCTTGGTCTGGATGATCGTGTGGTAGACGCCGTTGACGATGCCGAGGGCCAGGTACATGCCGAACGCGCCGGCACCGATGAGCAGCAGGTTCGGTCGCAGCCCGGTCAGCACGGCGGCAGCCCCGATGCCGCAGGTGCCCAGCAGCACCCCGCGCATCCGGTGCCGGCGGGGGCCGCCCCAGACCAGCATCACCAGGCCACCGACGGCCGCACCCACCCCGCCGGCGAGCGCGACCCGGGCCACCTCGGCCAGGTCGGCGAAGCCGAGCACCAGCGGGGAGAGCAGGAACAGCACCGGGAACAGGAAGAAGTTCAGCGCCGCGAAGAACGCCAGCATGGCGCGGAACTCCGGGCGGCGCAGCGAGTAGCGCAGGCCGGCGACGATCTCCGCGCCGATGCCCTCGCGCCGTCGCAGCGCCAGGGTGCGCGGGAACCGCACGACCGCCAGGACCCCGATCGCGAACAGGTACGACGCCACGTCGATGAGCAGGATGCCGCGCAGTCCGACGGCCTGCAACAGGGCCACGGCCAGCAAGGGCACGGTGAACTGGGTGAGGCCGACGGCGGTCTGGGTGAGACCGTTGGCATGGCCGAGGTAGCGCTTGGGCACCAGTTGCGGCACCGCCGAGACGAACGCGAGGCGCTGGAACGCCAGCGCCACCGACAACCACGCCGTCAGTGGGTAGAACTGCCACACCTCGGCCCGGTCGGCCAGCACGAGCCCGACCATCACCGCGTTGGCGCCGCCGGCGGCGGCGTTGGCCAGCAGCAGGACCCGCCGCCGGCTGGAGCGGTCGACCAGCGCCCCGGCCAGCGGCGCGACGAGCAGGCCGGGCAGCAGGCTGAGCACGGCGAACAGCGCGAACCGGGCGAGCGACCCGGTCTGGGTGTAGATCCACAGTGGGATCGCGAAGGTGGTCAGAGCGGTGCCCAGGCCGGAGACGATCTGCCCGGCGGCAACCAGCCCGAAACGGCGCATGCTGGGCGGCGGCGCGGCGTCCGCCGGGGTGTCGGTGCCCGGTGGCGGAGGGCCGGCGGGCCGGCGGGAGACGGCGGCGAGCTGCCAGGCGGGCCGGGTGGCGTCCGGGTCGGTCGGCGCGGGTGGCGGCCCGTCGAGCCGCCGGTGCACGTCGGTGACGATCTCCGCCAGTTCGGCGGCCCGGTACTTGAGGAAGTAGTGCCCGCCCTCGTCGACCACCGCCAGCGCGGTGCGGTCGGTGAGGAAGTGCCACTCCCGGTACCGTTCCTCGTGGTAGTCGGTGCTGCGGTCGCGCTCGCCGACCACCGAGATGACGGGAGCCCGCAGCGGGGTGACCCGCTGGCGTGTCAGCTCGGTGAAGTAGTCCTCGGAGACCTCGGCGTCGTGCCGCATCGCCCGGATCAGGAACCGGACCTCGTCGGGCGCGAGCGACCCGACGGCGGTGCCCTGCGCCTGCAGCCAGGTGCGGTAGATGCGGTCGCTGCGGAGGCGTTCGGCCAGTCGCAGCCGCAGCAGCGGGCCTAGCGGCCCGCCGGCCGGTCGGGCGAACGGGAAGACCGCGCCGAGGTACACCGCCAGCAGGTCCCGGCCGGCGGCCTCCAGCCGGCGGGCGACCTCCACGGCCAGCGCGCCGCCGGGGCCGCAGTGTCCGTAGAGGATCAGCGGGCCCGCCACCCGGGCCAGGATCTCCGCGACGACGTCGGCGGCGACGTCGGCGATGGGCGCGGGCTCGTCGGCGAGGCCGATGTCGTGGCCGGGCATGGCCACCGACAGCAGCCGGTACCCGGCCGGCAGCGCGTCGGCCAGCGGTTGGTACACCACGGCGCTGCCCCCGCCGTACGGGACGCAGACCAGGGTGGCGACCCGCCCGGCGGGCGGCGCCGGCGGGGTCAGTTCGTGCAGCAGCCCGCCGGGTCCGGCCTCGGCCCCGGCGACGAGGGCGGCGAGCTCGCGTACGGTGCGGTGGCGGAACAGGTCCATCACGCTGACCGCCGGGGCGTCGACGCCGACCACGGCGGGCAACTCCCGGCGCAGCCGGGCCACCACCCGGGTGGCCAGCAGCGAGTGCCCACCCAGGTCGAAGAAGTCGTCGGTGGCGCCGACGTCGGCCACTCCCAGCACGCTCTGCCAGATGCCGGCCACCAGGGCCTCCACCGGCCCGGCCGGGGCCACCCGCTCGCCGTCCGGCGGCGCGTCGCCCGGCTCGGGCAGGGCCCGCCGGTCCACCTTGCCGTGCTCCTGCAACGGCAGCCGGTCCAGGACCATCCAGCGGGTCGGCACCATGTGCTCGGGCAGCCGGTCGGCGAGGTCGCGGCGCAGGCGTGCCGGCTCCGGGCGGTTCGCGCCGGGCGCCGGCTCCAGGTACGCCACCAGCCGGTCGTCGCGCAGCAGCACCGCCGCCTGCCGTACGCCGGCGCAGTCCCGCAGGGTGGCTTCGATCTCCCCCAGCTCGACCCGGTAGCCGCGGATCTTCACCTGGTGGTCGTGCCGGCCGAGGAAGACCAGCTGCCCGTCGGCGTTCCAGCGCCCCCGGTCGCCGGTGCGGTACAGGCGGGCGCCCGGGGGGCCGTACGGGTCGGGCACGAACCGTTCGGCGGTGAGGTCGGGCCGGTTCAGGTAGCCGCGGGCGAGCCGGTCGCCGCCGAGGTACAGCTCACCGGGCACGCCGACCGGCACCGGACGCATCCGCTCGTCGAGCACGTAGACGCGGGCGTACGGCAGGGGCCGCCCGATCGGCACCGGGCCGGCGCGCGGGCCGTCGGCGACCACCTCGTAGGTGGCCACGCCGACGGTGGCCTCGGTGGGGCCGTAGTGGTTGAAGACCCGGACCCCACCGACGGCGGCGAGCGGAGCGACGCGCTCCAGGTCGGACGCCTCGCCGCCGAGGATCAGCGCGCGGGCGGGCAGCAGCTCGGCCGGCTCGGCGTCGGCGGTGAGCGCCGCCAGGTGCGAGGGGGTGATCTTCAGGTAGTCGATGCGCCCGGCGCGCAGCCGCGCGGCCAGTTCGGCGCCGGTGCCGCGGCGCGGCAGCAGGTGCACCGCGCCGCCGGTGGCCAGCGCCAGGTAGAACAGGGTGACGCTGAAGTCGAACGACATGGACTGCATCAGCCCGTACCGGGCGGCCGGAACGACACCGAACCGGTCGGCCACCCCGTCGAGGTAGCGCAGCACCTGTCGGTGCGCCACCGCGACGCCCTTCGGCGTGCCGGTGGACCCGGAGGTGTAGATGACGTACGCGAGGTTCTCGCCGGTCGTCCCGGCCTCCGGTGGGGTGTCGGGTGCCGCCGCGGCCTCGACGGCGAGCCCGTCGAGGCACACCGCCGGGGCGTCGGCGGGCAGCCGCTCCCGCAGCTCCGCGTCGGTGAGCACCACCGTCGGGCGGGCGTCGGCGAGCATCACGGCCAGCCGGGCGGCCGGCTGCTCCGGATCCAGCGGCAGGTACGCGCCGCCGGCGCGGAGCACTCCGAGCAGCGCCGCGGCCAGGTCGACGGACTGCTCCAGCAGGACCCCGACCAGCCGGTCCGGACCGACGCCCCGGGCGCGCAGCAGGTGGGCCAGCCGGTTCGCCCGCCGGTCGAGCTCCCGGTAGGTGAGCGTGTCCGCCCCCCGGACCACGGCCGGCGCGTCGGGCGTGGCGGTGACGAAGGGGGTGATGAGGTCGGCCAGGGTGTCCGCCCGGCCGGTGACACCGGCGCCGGCGGGTGGATGGTCAGCCTCGGCGTCACCCCGCCCCGACCGGGCGAGCGCGAGCATCCGGTCCCGCTCGGCGGGGCCGAGCAGGTCCAGGTCGACGACGGGCAGGTCCGGCCGGGCGACCGCGGCACGCAACAGCGTCTCGAAGCTGTCGGTCAGCTGGCGAACGGTCGCGGCGTCGAACAGGCCGGTCTGGTAGACGACCATGCCGCGCAGGCCGTCCGGGGTCTCGCTGACGTAGAACGACAGGTCGAAGCGGGCGGTGGCGGCGTCGGTGCCGACGCCCTCGGCGTGCAGGCCGGCGGGCCAGTGTTCGCCACCGCGGGCGTAGTTCTGCAGGGTGAACAGCACCTGGAACACCGGGGAACGGCTGACGTCGCGGGCCACGTGCAGCTCCCTGACCAGCCGTTCGAACGGGATCTCCTGGTGCGCCAGGGCCCGGACCACGGTGGTGCGGGTGCGCCGCAGCAGGGCCGCGAAGCTGGGCTCGGTGGCCGGGGCGTCGGCGGTGGCCGCGACCGGGGAGAGGTCGGCACGCAGGGCGAGGGTGTTGACGAAGAGACCGACGAGGTTCTCCAGTTCGGGCACCACCCGGCCGGCGACCGGGGACCCGATGGCGAAGTCGCGCTGGCCGCTGTACCGGAACAGCACGGCCTGCAAACCGGTGAGCAGGGTCATGTAGAGGGTGGCCCGGTGGACGCGGCTGAGCCGGCGCAGGCCGTCGGTGAGCTCGGCGTCGAGGGTGAAGCGGTGGGTGTCGCCGGTGTACGACTGCACGGCCGGCCGGGGCCGGTCGGTGGGCAGCTCCAGCGGGGGCACGCCGACCAGCGCACCGGTCCAGTACGCGAAGCCCTCGCCGGTGGCCGGGCCGTCGAGCCGGTCCCGCTGCCACGCGGCGTAGTCGACGTAGCCGACGGCCGGTGCCGCAGGCGGGGCGCCGCCGTCGCGCAGCGCGGCGTAGGTGGCGGCGACCTCGCCGAGGAGCAGGTTCAGCGACCAGCCGTCGCTGACGATGTGGTGCGTCGCGAGGTGCACGAGGTGCTCCTCGTCGCCGAGCCGCACGACGAGGACGCGCAGCAACGGGGCGTGGTGGAGATCGAAGGGGGTGGCGACGGACGCGGCCACCAGCGCGCGGGCGGCGGCCTCCGACGGCGCCGCGGTGACGGTGACCGGCACCCGCACCCGCGGGAGCACGTGCACGACGGGTTCCCCGTCGGCGTTCTCGGTGAACCGCATGCGCAGGCTGTCGTGCCGGTCGGCGGTGGCGTCGAGGGCTGCGCGCAGCAGGTCGACGTCGAGCGGCCCGCGCAGCCGGGTGGTCGAGTGGATGACGTACGCGGCGGTGCCGGGGGTGAGCTGTTCGGTGAACCAGATCCGTTCCTGGCCGAACGACAGGCGGGGGTCTGCGGCAGGCCGGGTCGCGGTCGGCGCGGGGGCGGGGCTCCGCGGCGGTACGTCGACGTTGGTCACGCGGTACCTTCTCGGTGCGGTGACGGACGGGAGCCAGTAGTGTGCATGCCGCAACCAACGCAATGGATCGGCTGATCGGTCCACTGTGGAAGACATGATCGAGCGATCCGGCCGGGGCGCCGGCCGTCGTACGGTCGGGAATGCGATTCACCGACGTGGTGGTGCCCGCCGAGTGGGCGTCGGCGGCCCTCGTGCCCGCCGAGTTCACCGGCGCCGGGGCCCAGACGGCGCCGCTGACCTGGGCACAGCAGGTGCTGTGGCGGTCGATCAGCCGGTTCGGTTCCAACCACCGCTTCCTCAACCTGCGGCGGACGGTGGCGCTGTCCGCGCGGGCCGGCGTGGACGTGGCCGCCGCGGCCCGCGCGGTGGGCGAGCTGGTCGGCCGCCACGGCGCGCTGCGCACCCGGCTGCGGATCCGCGACGGCGAGCCGCGCCAGGAGACGGCGGTGGCCGGGGTGCTGCCGCTGCTGGTGCACCCCGGTGTGGAGGACGGGTCAGGGGCCGCCCGGGAGGCCGCCGGCCGCCTCGGCGACGTCGCGTTCGACCATGCCGAGGAGTGGCCGCTGCGCGTCGCGCTGGTCACCGTGGACAGCCGGGTACGGCAGGTCGTGGTGGTGTTCAGCCACACCACCGTGGACGCGCACGCCGCCGAGGTGGTGCTCCGCGACCTGCGGCTGCTCCTGCTCCGGGGCGCCCTGTCCACGCCACCCGGCCCGCAGTCGGCGGAGGTGGCCCGCCGCCAGCACGGGGCCGACCGGCGCCGCTCGGAGCGGGCCGTGGCGTACTGGCTGCGGGAGTTCGCGCGCCTGCCCGACCAGCCGTGGGCCCCGACCGGGCCGGGGCTCGACCCCCCGCTGCGCCGGGGCGTCCTGGTCTCCTCCGCCATCGGCGCCGCCGCCCGACTGATCGCCGCCCGGCGGCGGGTCAGCGTGTCGGCGGTGCTGCTAGCCGGGTTCGCCGCGGTGGCGGCCCGGGACTCGGGCCGCGAGCTGTGCGGCCTGTTCCCGATGGCCCACAACCGGTTCCGTGCCGAGTACGCCGACGCGGTCGCCAACCTCGGCCAGATCGGCTTCTGCGTGGTGGACCTGACCGGGCGTCCCGACTTCGGCGAGCTGGTGTCCCGTGTGTGGGCCGCGTCCCTGGACGGTCTGCGGCACGCCTACTACGAGCCGTCGGCGCTGCGCCACGCCTTCGCGGCCCGGGGCGTCGACATCGACTCGGCGTTTCGGCCGTACTACTACTTCAACGACGTCCGGCTGCCCACCGGCGGCGCCGACCGGGCGCCTCGGGCGACCCGGGAGGAGCTGCGGGCCGCCATGGCGGGCAGCACCTTCTCCTGGACGGCCGGCCTGCACCAGGCGTCCTGGCACCTGCTGACCCACGTGGTCGACGAGCCGGCCGGGGTCGGTGTCACGCTCACCGCCGACACCCGCCACCTACCGATGGACGCCGTCGAGCCGTTCCTGCGCGGGCTGGAGGAGCTGCTCGTCGAGGCGGCCTTCACGGTGGTGCCGTGGCCGTGGTCGGCCGCCCCCGCCGGGGTTCCGGCCGCCGCCGGCCCGGTCGCCCCCGACACGACGGGCGCCGAGCAGGTGGCGTACGCGCCGTTCCACCACGGACGCGCCGCGAGCGCGCCGCTGACCTGGGGGCAGCGCGCCATGTGGCGCACCGTCGAGGAGTTCCGTTCCCCCGCCGCGTACCGGGTGCTGGGCCTTTCCCGCACCCTGGCGGTCGCCGCACGGGCCGACGTCGACGTGCCCCGGGCGCTGCGTGCCGTCGGCGCGCTGGTCGCCCGGCACGAGTCGCTGCGTACCCGGTTCCGCCTTCGTGACCGGGAGCTGCACCAGGAGGCGGCGGCGACGGGCCGGCTGCCGGTCCTCGTCCATGCCGTGGCTCGTCCGGTCGACGACCCGGACGGCGGGCGTGCCGCGGCCGCGCTGACCGCCAGGCTGCGCGAGCCGCGTTTCGACCACGTCGCCGAGTGGCCGCTGCGGGTCGCGCTGGTCACGGTCGACGACCAGGTACGGCAGCTCGTCGCGGTGTTCAGCCACTCCGTGGTGGACCTGCACGCCGCCGACACCGTGCTGCGTGACCTGCGGGTGCTCCTGCTGCGCGGGACGTTGGACACGCCGCCCGGCCTCCAGTCGCTGGACCTCGCCGAACGGGAACGCCACGTCGGGGTACGGCGCTCGCAGCGGGCGGTGGCGTACTGGGTCCGGCAGGTGGCCGGCCTCACCGGGAACCTGGCCGAACCGGAGCAGTCCTCGGCGGCGGCCCGGCACCTACGTGGTTCGCTGGTGTCCGTGGCGCTGCGCCACGCGGCGGCTCTGGTGGCGGCCCGGCACCGGGTGAGCACCTCCGACGCCCTGCTCGCGGCGACCGCCGCCGGGTTGGACGCGGGCGGGCGGGACGCCTGCGGGATCGTCGTCATGGCCAACAACCGCTTCCAGCCCGACCACGACCGCGCCGTCGGCACCCTGAACCAGATCGGGTTCTGCCGGGTGGACCTGGCCGGCCGGCCCGGCTTCGCCGAGTTGCTGTCCCGCGCGCGACGCGCGGCCCTGGACGCCTACCGGCACGCCTACTACGACCCGGCCGGGTGGGAACGCGCGGTCACCGACCTGGGCCACGATCACCGGAGCTTCCTTGCCCCGTTCTGCTACCTCAACGACGCCCGGTTGTCGCGCCCCGCCCGCCCCTCGACCGCCGGCCCGGACGAGGCCGGCGTGCGGACCATGGTGGCCCGCAGCGTCTTCCGGTGGTTGCCGGAGCTGGCGGACTTCCCCTGGCGCTGCCGCCTGCAGGTGCGCGACGCCCCCGGCGCGGTCGAGCTGGTCGTCACCGCCGACACCCGGTACCTGCCGGAGGCGCGGGCCGAGGGGCTGCTGCGTGGCGTCGAGGCGCTGCTGGTCGAGGCGGCCTTCGGCGATGTGCCCTGGCCGTGGTCCGCGGGCACGGCGACCTCGGCGTCGGCGGGGCCGTCGGGCCGGTGACGCCGAACCGGCCGGCCGGTTCGCTGGTCGGTGGCCCGAACGCCGACGCGACCGTCCCGGGCCGCCGGTCGCGGCCTGTCGAGGGGGTCGGTCAGGCGCCGACGTAGGCCGCGAGGTGCTCGCCGGTGAGGGTGGAACGGGCGGCGACCAGGTCGGCCGGGGTGCCCTCGAAGACGATCCGGCCGCCGTCGTGGCCGGCTCCGGGACCGAGGTCGATGATCCAGTCCGCGTGCGCCATGACCGCCTGGTGGTGCTCGACGACGATGACCGACTTACCGGAGTCAACGAGGCGGTCGAGCAGGCCGAGCAACTGCTCGACGTCGGCGAGGTGGAGGCCGGCGGTCGGTTCGTCGAGGACGTAGACGCCACCCTTGGCGGCCATGTGGGTGGCCAACTTGAGCCGTTGCCGCTCGCCCCCGGAGAGTGTGGTGAGCGGCTGCCCGAGGCTGAGGTAGCCGAGCCCGACATCGGCGAGCCGGTCGAGGATGGCCGACGCGGCCGGGGTGCGGGCCTCGCCCGCACCGAAGAACCCGGCGGCCTCGGTCACCGACATCGCGAGCACCTCGCTGATGTCGCGGCCACCGAGCCTGTACTCCAGCACCGCCGCCTGGAACCGCTTCCCCTCGCACTCCTCGCAGACCGTCGCGACACCGGCCATCATCCCCAGGTCCGTGTAGCTGACGCCGGCGCCGTTGCAGACGGGGCAGGCACCCTCGGAGTTCGCGCTGAACAGTGCCGGCTTCACGCCGTTGGCCTTCGCGAACGCCTTGCGGATCGGGTCGAGCAGTCCGGTGTACGTCGCCGGGTTGCTGCGACGCGAGCCCCGGATCGTACCTTGGTCGACCGACACCACCCCCGCGCCGGCCGGGATCGACCCGTGCACCAACGAACTCTTGCCGGATCCGGCGACGCCGGTGACGACGACGAGCACCCCGAGCGGGATGTCGACGTCGACGTCGCGCAGATTGTGCGCGTCGGCGCCGCGGATCTCCAGGGCTCCGGTGGGCTCGCGTACGGTGGCCTTGAGGGTGGCCCGGTCGTCGAGATGGCGGCCGGTGAGCGTGCCACTCGCCCGCAACCCCGCGACGGTGCCCTCGAAGCAGACCGTACCGCCCGCCACGCCGGCGCCGGGGCCGAGGTCGACGACGTGGTCGGCGATCCCGATCGTCTCGGGCTTGTGCTCCACGACGAGCACCGTGTTGCCCTTGTCGCGCAGCCGTAGCAGCAGGGTGTTCATCCGCTGGATGTCGTGGGGGTGCAGGCCGATGCTGGGCTCGTCGAAGACGTAGGTGACGTCGGTGAGCGAGGAGCCGAGGTGGCGGACCATCTTGGTGCGCTGCGCCTCGCCGCCGGACAGGGTGGCCGACGGCCGGTCGAGCGAGAGGTAGCCCAGCCCGATCTGCACGAACGAGTCGAGGGTCCGCCCGAGCGTGGCGAGCAGCGGCGCCACCGACGGCTCGTCGAGGCCGCGCACCCACTCGGCCAGGTCGCTGATCTGCGTCGCGCAGGCGTCGGCGATGTTGACGCCGCCGATCCGCGACGACCGGGCGGCCTCGCTGAGCCGGGTGCCGCCGCACTCGGGACAGGCGGTGAAGGTGACCGCCCGGTCCACGAACGCCCGGATGTGCGGCTGCATCGCCTCCCGGTCCTTGGTCAGGAACGACTTCTGAACCTTGGGGATCAGCCCCTCATAGGTGAGGTTCACGCCCTCGACCTTCACCTTGGTCGGCTCCCGGTGGAGGAAGTCGTGCATCTCCCTCTTCGTGAAGGCGCGGATCGGCTTGTTCGGGTCGAGGAAGCCGGACTCGGCGTAGATCCGTACGGTCCAGAAGCTGTCCGTCTTCCAGCCGGGGATCGTGATGGCCCCCTCGGCGATCGACTTGGAGTCGTCGAAGAGTTGGGTGAGGTCGATATCGGAGACCGCGCCCCGGCCCTCGCAGCGCGGACACATGCCGCCGGTGACGGAGTAGGTCTTCCGCACGGTCTGGCGGTCACCGCGCTCGACGGTGATCGCGCCGCTGGCCCGTACCGAGGCGACGTTGAACGAGAACGCCTGGGGTCCGCCGATGTGCGGCTGCCCGAGCCGGCTGAAGAGGACGCGCAGCAACGCGTTGGCGTCGGTGGCGGTGCCGACCGTGGACCGGGGGTCGCCGCCGATCCTCTCCTGGTCGACGATGATCGCGGTGGTCAGCCCTTCGAGGACGTCGACCTCGGGCCTGGCCAGCGTCGGCATGAAGCCCTGCACGAAGGCGCTGTAGGTCTCGTTGATCATCCGCTGCGACTCCGCGGCGATGGTGCTGAACACCAGCGAGCTCTTGCCCGAGCCGGAGACACCGGTGAACACCGTCAGCCGGCGCTTCGGAATCTCGACGCTGATGTCCTTGAGGTTGTTCTCCCGTGCGCCGTGCACGCGGATCAGGTCGTGGCTGTCGGCGTCGTGCGGCGTCGACGACCCCGGGTCCGGCCTCGTGGCCATGCTCATCGTGTCTCCATCTGTGTTACGCGGGCCACTGTGGCGGTCTCCGTCGGCCTCACCCGGGCCGGTCCTGGACGTTGCGCGCGGTGCGTCCGGTTGTCGGCGCGGTCGCGGCGATGATCCGCCGTCCGACTGGTCACCGGACCGCTCAGCGCAGCTCCTGGATGCGGATCAAGTTACCCGCGGGGTCGCGGAAGGCGCAGTCACGGATGCCGTACGGCTGCTCGGTCGGCTCCTGGACGACCTCGGCGTCGCCGGCCTGCACCTTCTCGAAGGTGCCGTCGAGGTCGCGGGTGGCCAACAGGATCCAGCCGTAGGTGCCCTTGGCCATCATCTCCGCGATGGTGCGGCGCTCATCCTCGGTGACGCCGGGGTCGGTGGCCGGCGGCGCCAGGAGGATGGACGTGTCGGGCTGACCGGCGGGGCCGACCGTGATCCAGCGCATCCTGCCCTGTCCGACGTCGGCGCGGACCTCGAAGCCGAGGGTGTCGCGGTAGAAGGCCAGGGACGCGTCCGGGTCGTCGTGCGGCAGGAAGCTGGTGTGAATGGTGATGTCCATGGCGGTCAGGCTAGGTGCGGGCGCGTGCCCCCCGCTTCTTGATTCCTGATCGGTCTGGTCACCTGTTTCGCCACGCACGACGGCATGCCCGCCGTGGCACGGGCCGCCTCCCGCCGGTAGGTGCTCGGCGGCACACCGACCAACTCGGTGAAGCGGGTGCTGAAGGTGCCCAGCGACGCGTAGCCGACCGCGAAACAGACCTCGGTGACGCTGAGATCGCCCCGGCGCAGCAGCGCCATCGCGCGTTCGACGCGCCGCGTCATCAGATAGGCGTACGGCGACTCACCGTAGGCGAGCCGGAACTCGCGACTGAGGTGCCCGGCCGACATGTTCACCCCGCGGGCGAGCGCCTCGACGTCCAACGGCTGCGCGTACTCCCGGTCGATCCGGTCGCGGACGCGGCGCAGCCGCGCGAGGTCGCGCAGGCGCTGCGCCTGCGCCGTAGGGCCCCTGCTGGTCACCCGCGACATCGTGCCACCTCGTACCGCCATCGCCCGCGCCCCACCCCGCACTGTCACCCGCGCGTACGGCCTCCCCGGTGGCCGCGACACTCGTGTCGCGGCCACCGGGGACGCCGTCGTCAGGCCGTGCCGGCACACGGGTTCCGGTCGTGGTGACCCGGTGGGCGCGTCAGTGCCAGGTCGCTGATCCACACGTCCCGTGGCGCCGGTGCGCCCTCACCGGTTCCACCAGCGACCTGGGGCTCATCAGGCAGGTGGCCCACCTGGTGCCGCGGTGGTGCATGAACTCCACCGGCTCCCGCCAGCCCCGGTGCGTGAACAGCACGGTCGTGTGGTCGCCGTCCTGGCGGAGGTCCCCGCCCTTCGTGTCGTCGGTCCACCAGCCGGCGAGGCCCCCGACGGTCGTCAGCGCGTCGTACACCTTCTCCGGCGTCGGGTCCTGGCCCCCACCCTGTGCCGAATGTCCGGCATCCCTACTCTCCCCGGTCCGGTCGGTCTCGCTGTTGGTCCTGCTGGCTGCGCTGGATCGCCTCGGCGATCCGCTTGATCCGCCGCAGCCGGGCATCCCACGCCGACCCGACCGACGACAGCTGCGCCGCCGCGCGGGCGAGCTGCGCCTCGTCCACCCGGTACCGCTTCTCCCGGCCCGCCGGCGTCGCCCGGACCAGGCCGACCCGGTCGAGGACGCCGAGGTGCTTGGCCACCGCCTGACGGGTGACCGGCATCTGCTGACTCAGCGTGGTCGCGGTCCCGGCACCGTCGACGAGCAGCAGATCGAGCACAAGCCGCCGGGTCGGGTCCCCGATCGCGGACCAGAGGTCGTCGTCGACCTTCTCCGCCACCGCGGGGCTCACCGCCGCACCTCCAGGGTCGCGACGTACGGCGCCAGCCGCGACAGGTAGAAGTCCCAGCCGGTGAGGTGCCCCTGGTACTCCTGCTCCAGGACGGCGACCTCCCAGCCCATCTCGCGGAAGCCGGTCTCGGTCATCCTCAGCAGCGTCCCACCGCCCGACGGGGTCAGGTCGAAGGTGACCAGCAGGGAGTTGCCCTCGGCGGCGACCTCGTCGGCGGGGTGGGTCCAGCGGAAGGAGAACGTCCTCGGCGGTCGCGCGTCGACGACGGTGAACGGCACCACCGTGCCGCCGGCGTCGCGGTCGCCGAAGACGATCTCCCCCACCGACCCGGGCGTCGGGTCGTACCGGGCGTCGTCCGGCCACCACCGCTTGAGGTGGTCGGGGCTGCTCACCACCTCGAACACGATCTCGGGTGAGGCCTCGACGTAGATCTCGCGCTCGATGCTCCCGAACTCCATGACACCCTCCTGCAACGTTTGGTTGCTCATGACCGTACCCGGAGAACCGACCTAGAGCAACCATCGGTTGCACATTCACCTCCGTCAGCCGTCCGTGGCGAGTGCCTCCATCGGGCTCAACCGCGCGGCGCGGCGGGCCGGAAGCAGTCCGGCCAGTGCGGTGAGAGCAGTCAGGACCGCCACGGTGGCGGCGAGCTGACCGAACGGAATCTCCACCGGCACGGTGCTGTCGAAGGTCTTGATCGACATCGCGGCGTACGGCAACCCCAGCAGGACGCCGAGCGTGGCGCCCAGCACGCCGTACAACGCCGCCTCGGTGGTCAGCATGGCGGTGAGCCCGCCCCGGGACATGCCGACCGCCCTCAGCAGCCCGGACTCGCGGACCCGCTCCACCACCGACAACGCGGCGGTGATGCCCACGCCGACGACCGCCACGGCCACCGTGAGGCTGATCAGGGCCAGGAGAACCAGGATCAACACGTCCGTCTCCTCGCGCGTCTGGTCCCGCTGGTCGGCGAGCACCGCCAACCGGAGTCCCTGATCAGCCGGGCTGATGGCCGCCAACGCCTGGTAGGCCGCGGTGCGGCCCTGCTCCCCGGGGCGTGCCGCGTCGGCCAGCAACCCGGTGGGGCCGCGCGGGACACCGAGCTGGTCCAGGTCGGTCGGGCTGACGATGATCCCGGCTCCCAGCGGGGTGGCGTCAAGGATCACGGCGACCCGGACGTCGAGCGTGCGTTGGCCCAGCATGATGGTGACGGAGTCGCCGGACCGTACCCCTGCCGCCCGGGCCACCGCCTGGTCCATCGCGACACGTCGTGAGCCGACCGTATCCGGCGCGTCCGTCGCCGGTCGGGCCTGCGGCTGGCCCGGCTCCGAAGCGGGTCGCGGCTCCGGCTGCGGTCCCCGGGCCCCGAGCTGACGCAGGTCGAGGTCGGTGGCCATGACATCGGACCTCGACGCGCCGACCCGGACCGTGGCGGTGCGGTACGGCACCACAGCGGTCAGTTCCGCACGCGCCCGCGCCGCCTGGATGACGCTGTCCGGCACGACGGCGCCGTCGTCGGCGACCACGTTGAAGTCCTCGGGGGCCACCGAGGCGGCCTGCCGGTCCGCCGCCGCCTGCGTGGTGGCCCCGACGACCAGGGTGAGGGCGATGAGGGCGACGCCGAGCGCGACGACCGTGCTGACGGCCGCGGCGCGGCGCGGCGCGGCGCCCACCCCGCTGGCGGCCAGCCGGCCGGTCGCTCCCCGTTGCCGCAACGGCCAGCTCACCACCGCGAGCACCGGCCGTACCACCACCGGCCCGAGCGCGATGAGGGCCAGGAACGCCAGGACGAACGAGCACAGCACCAACATCAGCACCATCGTGCCCTGGCCGGGGCTGCGGCTTCCGTTGAGGGAGGCCGCGGCGACAGCGCCGCTGAGAACGGCCCCGCCGGCGAGGAGCGCGCCGACGACGGCGCGGACGCCGCCGATCCCCCGCCGGCCGGCGGTCGTGCTCGCCGTGCGCAGCGCTTCCAACGGCGCGACGCGGGCCGCCGCGAACGCGGGCGCGAGCACGGTGAGCATCGTGACCAGCACCGTGCCGGCCACCACCGCGACGGCGGTGCCGACCGGGAAGCCGGGCCGGGGCACGTCGATGCCGAAACCGCGCAGCACCAGGGGCACGAGCAGCCCCAGCGCCGAGGCGGCGAGCACCCCGAGCACCCCGGCCACCATCCCGGTGAGGGCCCCCTCGGCGGCGAGGGCCCTGGCCAGCACGCGACGGTCCGCGCCGACGGCCCGCAGCAGCGCCAGCTGGCGCAGGCGCTGGGCGAAGACGATGCGGAACGTGGAGGCGGTCACCAGCGCGGCGGCGATGACGGCGAGCACCACGAACAGCGACATGGCGACGAAGACGACGTCGATGTCGACCAGCGTCTCCTTCTGCTCCCTGACGCGGGCCTGCGCACCCGTGACGATGCTGTCGCTCGCGTCGGAGTCGACCACCGCCGCCAGGCCCGCCCGCACGGCGTCCAGGGACACCCCGGGCGCGACGCGCACGTCGATCTGCCTCCACCGGTCCACCACCGCCAGCTGGGCGGCGAAGGCATCCGTGGTGTACGCCGCCTCCAAGCCGTCGTCAGCCGCCTCCACCAGGCCGGTGACGGTCGCCCGTACGCTCCTGCGCGGAGCGTCGGGGTCACTGGTGTCCGGGGCATCGAGCCGCAGGCTCACCACCGTCCCGACGGGCAGCTTCAGCCGGTCGGCGGCACGCCGGGTCACCGCCAGCTCGTGAGGCGCGCTCGGATACCTGCCCCGCGTCAGGCGCACCTTGGCCAGCGGGCCGCTGCCCGGGTCGGCGTTGACCTGGAGGTAGGCGGACGAGATCCGCTCCAGTTCGACGTAGCCGTCCACGCGGCCGACCGCCTCGGCCACGCCCGGCACCGCGCGGACCTTCCGCAGCGTGTCGAGTGTCGGAGTGGCCGTCACGACCAGGTCCGTCGTCGCGGGGGTCTGGCTGAGCCGCTCCACGGCCACCTGCCGCACGACCTGATGCGACAGGGCCGTACCGAAGACGGCGCACGCCGCGATGGTCAGCGCCATACCGGTCAGCAGCGCCCGGGCGGGGCGGCGCGCAAGTGCGCTCAGTTGGGTACGCAGAATCATGCCGGCACCGCCAGCCGGCGCAGGGCCTCGGTCACCGACCGCGGGTCCGGACTGTCGATCTCGCCGGCGATTCGGCCGTCGGCCAGCACGACCACCCGGTCCGCGTACGCCGCGGCGCCCGGATCGTGGGTGACCATCACGACGGTCTGGCCGAACTGCCGGACGGACCCGCGCAGCAGTTCGAGCACCTCCGCTCCCGTCCGGGAGTCCAGGGCACCGGTCGGTTCGTCGGCGAAGACCACGTCGGGCTCGGCGACCAGCGCGCGGGCCAGCGCCACCCGCTGCTGCTGCCCGCCGGACAGCTCGCTGGGCCGGTGACCCAGCCGGTCGCCCAGGCCCAGCGCGGTGACGAGGTCGTCGAAGCGGGCCGGGTCCGGCCGTCGCCCGGCCAGGTCGAGCGGAAGCGTGATGTTCTGTCGCGCGGTCAGCTGCGGAAGGAGGTTGAACGACTGGAAGACGAACCCGACCCGTTCGCGGCGCACCCGGGTGAGCACCCGGTCGGGAAGAACGGTCAGGTCCGTGCCACCGAGCAGCGCCTGCCCCGACGTGGCCTGGTCGAGCCCGGCCAGGCAGTGCATGAGCGTGGACTTCCCGGATCCGGAGGGGCCCATGATGGCGGTGAACCGGGCTCGGGCGAAACTGACCGTGACGCCGTCCAGCGCGCGCACCGCCGTCTCTCCTACGCCGTACACCTTCACCAGATCGACCGCCGCGACGGCGACGGCCGCGCCGGACCGGGCCGACGGGACTTGCTGAAACGACTCGGTACGCACCGTTCCTCCGTATCCTCGGGTTGTGTCGCCAGTAGCCTGCCGGCCGGTGCGCCGCACCCACATCCGTCGACAGGCAGGACCGGACCCGGCCTCCCTCTGCCTTTTGGCTGATCCACGAGCCGACGCACGGTGCGTACGCTGACCCGGCGATGGCACGTGATGACGGCAGGACCTGGCTGTTCTGGCTGACCCGACTGGCGATGCTGCTGATCGGCGCGGCTCTGATTCGGCACGACGTCGAGCAGCGGTCGCTGCCGCTGATGCCCGCCTCCCTGGGGCTCGCGGCGGCCGCCACGCTGGTGTGGGTGCCGCGCCACCAGCACCACGCCCGACGCCTGTCGGTGCGGGCCCTGCTGTTGTTCGGCGGCTCGCTGGCGGTCACCGCGCTCTCGCTCCTGCCCGGCCTGCGGGGGGTGGGCGGATTCTGGGGCGCCGCCGAGGCGGTGGGGCTCCTGCTCTCCCTGCTCGTGGTCACCCGCCGGGGGGCCGGGCGGCTCACGCTGGTGGCGGTCGTCGCCGGCGTGGCGGCCATCGCGGCCCAACCGTTGCGGGTGCCCCAACCGGAGTTCGTGAACAGCTTTGACTACAACATCGACTACGGGATAATCGCCATGGCGGTGGTCGGCGTGGGCAGCTACCTGCGTTCCCTGGACACCGAGCGGAGACGCCGGCTCGTCGACGTGCTCCACCGCCAGCGGGCGGAGTTCGCGCGCGACCTGCACGACTTCATCGCGCACCACGTCACCGGCATCGTGGTACAGGCCCAGGGCGCTCGTCTGATCGTCCGCCAGGACCCGGATCGGGCCGCCCACGCGTTGGCCCAGATCGAACAGGCCGGCGCGGAGACCATGTCGGCCATGCGCCGGATGGTCGGCGTGCTGCGCAACTGCGACGACCGGAACAGCCGTGGTGTCGCCAGCCGGGACGACCGCGACGCGTCGCCGATCACCCCGCTGGCCCGGACCGCGGACCTGGCCCCGCTGATCGAACGGTTCAACGCCTCGGGCGGTCCGCCGGTCCGGCTGCGGGTGGACGGAGCCCTGGACGGGCTTCCGGTGGACGCGGACTCCTCCGCCTACCGGATCGTCCTGGAGGCGCTGACCAACGTACGCCGGCACGCCAGCGGCGCGAGCGCGGTCGACGTGTCCCTGCACCGTACGCCGGACTGGCTCCTGGTGGAGGTGACGGACAACGCGGCGGCGTCGGGCCGGGCCGGGCCCGGCGGTTTCGGCCTCCTCGGCCTCGGCGAGCGGGCCCGGGCGCTCGGGGGCCGGCTGCACGCCGGGCCGGGCGTGACGGGAGGGTGGACCGTGGAGGCTGCGTTGCCGTTGCACGCCCGGCGGGGCACATGACGATCCGGGTACTGGTCGCCGACGACCAGGCGATGGTCCGCGCCGGCTTCGGAATGATCATCGGCGCGCAGCCGGACATGGAACTCGTCGGCGAGGCCGCCGACGGCGTCGAGGCGGTCGCCCTGGCCCGCCGGTTACGCCCCGACGTGGCACTGCTGGACATCCACATGCCCCGAATGGACGGCCTGGACGCGTTGCGGCTGCTCACCGGCCCCGGCGTCGCCGACCCGATCCGGGTCGTCGTGGTCACCACCTTCGACCTCGACGAGTACGTTCACACCGCGCTGCGCAACGGGGCGTGCGGGTTTCTCCTCAAGGACTCGGGGCCGGCGTTGCTCGTCGAGGCGATCCGCGCGGCCGCGTCCGGCGAAGCCATGATCAGCCCTTCGGTCACCGTGCGTCTGCTCGCCCACGTCAACCGGTCCACGCCGCGCGGCGGTGACACCGGCACCCTGTCCCCCCGCGAAACCGACGTGGTGAAGCTCGTCGCCCGCGGCATGACCAACGCCGAGATCGCCGCGCAGTTGTTCATCTCCGTCGGCACGGTCAAGACGCATCTCGCCAGCGTGCAGGCCAAACTACCGGCCCGGAACCGGGTGGAGATCGCCGCGTGGGCGTGGGAGCGGCGCCTCGTCGGGTAACCGGCAGGATCCCGCAACGACGCTGACCAGACGTGCGACTTTCGCCGACGTCGAGGCGCTCCGCGCCGTGCACACGCCGCCTTCGCCGGGCGGACGCGTCGGACGCCGTACCCGTGGAAGATGGCCGGCGATCCCGTCGCCGCCGGTCTCGGCCCGCTCGGCGTGCCGCCCGGACGGCAGCGGCACGGGCCGGCCCCGCGCATGCACGCGGTGCTCGCCGCGAGGCGGCCGGGGATGCGCGGGAGTTCGGGTACGCCCCGGGTGTTCCGCGACCTGCAGGACGTTAGGGCAGGTCAACGTGGTGGCGGTGGGCCGCCATGCGAACATGTGTTCGTGTCGACCGAGGCCACCATCCTGCACGCCGACCTGGACGCGTTCTACGCGTCGGTCGAGCAGCGCGACGACCCCCGGCTGCGCGGCCGGCCGGTCATCGTCGGCGGGGGCGTGGTGCTGGCGTGCAGCTACGAGGCGAAGGCGCGCGGGGTGCGCAGCGCGATGGGCGGGCGGCAGGCCCGACGGCTCTGCCCGGACGCGGTGGTCGTACCACCCAGGATGGCCGCCTACACGGCGGCCAGCCGGGCCGTGTTCGAGATCTTCCGGCGCACCACGCCGGTCGTGGAGGGGCTCTCCATCGACGAGGCGTTCCTGGACGTGGGCGGGCTGCGCCGGCTGGTCGGCCCGCCGCTGGAGATCGCGGTAGGGCTGCGGGCCGAGGTCCGCGAGCGGGTCGGCCTGCCGATCACGGTCGGGGTGGCCCGGACGAAGTTCCTCGCCAAGGTGGCCAGCGGCGTCGCCAAGCCGGACGGGCTGCTGCTGGTGCCGCCGGACGGTGAGCGGGACTTCCTGCACCCGCTGCCGGTGGAGCGACTGTGGGGCGTCGGCCCGGTCACCGCGGCGAAGCTGCGCGAGCGGGGCATCCGTACCGTCGGGCAGGTCGCCCGCCTCGGCGAGGCGACGTGTGTGTCGCTGCTCGGCGGCGGCGCCGGGCGGCATCTGCACGCCCTGGCGCACAACCGGGATCCCCGACCGGTGCAGGTGGGCCGCCGCCGGTCCTCGATGGGCGCGCAGCACGCGCTGGGCGGCGGGCCGAGGACCCCGGCCGACCTGGACGCGATCCTGTCCGGCCTGGTCGACCGGGTGGCCCGGCGGCTGCGGGCCGCCGGCCGCTCCGGTCGCACGGTGGTGCTGCGACTGCGGTTCGCCGACTACACCCGGGCGACCCGCTCGCACACCCTGGGCAAGGCCACCGCCCAGACCGCCACCCTGCTCGACACGGCCCGGGCGCTGCTGCGGGCCGCGTTGCCAGAGATCGACCGCCGGGGCGTCACGCTGGTCGGCGTCTCGGTCGGCAACCTCGACGACGCCCCGGTGCAGCCGGAGCTGCCGTTCGCGCCGGATCCCACCGTCGACCTCGACGCGGCCGTCGACGCCGTGCGCAACCGGTTCGGGTCGGCGGCGCTGACCCGGGCCGCGCTGCTCGGCCGCGCCCCCGGGCTGGAGATGCCCCGCCTGCCCGACTGACGCGACCTTTCCCCGCGACCTGCCCTCGGGCATCCTTGGTGGATGGGAGAGGTGCTGCCGATGCCGGGCTTCGGTGACCTGTTCACCGACCTACGGGCCGACGATCGGACGATGCGGGTCAGCTTCCACCCGGAGCGGGCGGTTGTGGTGCTGTCGCTGTGGCGCGGGGCCGTCTGCCGGGGCTCCTTCCGGATGGCCGTCGAGGAGGCGGGCCGGCTGCGGGCGCTGCTGGAGGCGATCGAGGCCGCCGCCGGGCCGACGGCCGACGGAACCGTCGGGGGCGAGGAGGCAGCGGAGGCGACGGAGGTCGTCCAGACCGGCGACATCGCGGGTACGGCGCGCCGGGTCGCGTCGCCGGTCGTGCCGGTGCCCCGGGTCGCCTGACTCCGGCGCACCACCGTCCCGCCGCCGCGCCGGGGTGTGACCGGCCGCCGCCGTGCGGCGACCGTCAGCGGCTGCTCCGCCGGGTGCCGAAGGACTCCATGGTGGTGGCCTTCTTCGCCGGCGTCCGGCTGGCGGTGGTCCGCGCGCGGGCCGGTGTGGCCTTCTTCGCCGGCGTCTTCTTCGCGGGCGCCCGCGTCGCGGGCGCCTTCCTGGCACGCGCGGGGGTCGCCGTGGCGGCCACGTCCTTCTTCCGCGCCGCCCGCGCCGTCGTCGTGGTGGGCTTCTCCCCCGGCGACCTGGCCGCGCTCGCCCCAGTGGCCCGCCTGGTGGCGGTCGCGGTCTTCTTCGCCGCCGCCGCGCGGTTCGTCGGGGCCTTGCGCGCGCCGGTGGCCTTCCGGGCGCCGGTGGGCCGGCTGCCGGCCGCGGTCGCGTTCCGTCGCGCGTCGGCCATCGTCGTTCCTCCTCGGTGTGTGCCTGCCGGGGTGCCGGCCGACGGGTTCGTCCGCCGCCCGGCGCCGGTGTCTTCCCCCACTCCCGCCAGCCAAACGCGCTGCTGGTCGGGGCAGGTGCGCGGTGCTGCGCTGGTGGCCGGGGTTGTCCTGGCCGGCCCCGGAGGCCGGTGGCGGGTCCGGTGGTGTGCTGGCCACCACCGGACCCGCCGGCCCGCCGCCCGGGGGCGCGGGCGGGCCGGGATCACCGCCGGAACTGCACCGACCAGGTGCGCGAGCGGGAACCGTCCTCACTGGTGACCGTCACGGTCGCCGTCCGGTTGCGGACGTCGGCCTGGCGCACCGTCACCTCGGCGTACGGGTCGACGGTCACCGCGCTGACCGACGGCAGCGCCCCCTTGGCCACCACGTAGACGGTGTTGCGGTCGGGGTCGAACCCGACGGCCGGTTTGCCGTCGAGCAGGATCGCGGAGGCGCTGGCGTCCGACGACGTGCCGGGCCCGTGCGCGTAGGTCTCGATCTCGCTGATGGTCATGTGCCGGTTCGGGTACGCGGTGAGCACGATCCGGTACGCGTCGGTGAGGGTGGGCGGCACCGGGGCCTCGACCACGGGCCCGGTCGGGGTGCCGGTCGGGACGGTGACCGGGTTCCCGGCGTCGACCCAGTTGCCCTGCGGGTCGCGGACCTGCACCCGCAGGCTGTCGGGGTAGCTGTCGCCGCCGTCACGGTAGAAGTGGGTCACGACCCGGGTGAGGGTCTTCCGCTCCGGCAGGGTGACGGTGAGCGTGTCACTGGTGTTCTTGTTCTCCGGCTTCCAGTTCGACCAGGCCTTGTCGGCGAGGTTGCCGTTGGTCAGGCCGGCCGTGGAGTAACCCGGCTCGGTGAAGGTGGCGGTGACCGTACCGGTCGGGGTCTTCCGCTCGACCGGTACGGTGACCTGGACCCGGACGGTGGCCGGCAGAATACGGCCGTCACCGGCGTCGGCCTGCCCCTGGACGGTCACGACGCCGAGCTTGTCGTACGCCCCGGCGGGCGGGGCCTGCCAGGTCACCGGGCGGTCGACGGTAGCGCCGCCCCGGGCCACCGCGGTCACCGTCGCCGGCAGCTCCGGTTGGCCCCCGGGGATGGTCTTGGCCCGGGTCGGTTCGGTGCTGACGAGGGTGTCGACGACGACGGTGGCCAGGGCGGCGTGGGTGCGCCCGAGCACGTCGGTGGCCTGCCCCCGGACGGTGACCGTGCCTGGCTTCTGCCAGGTCCAGGCGGCGGGGAGCCGCCACCTGACGGGAAGCGTGCCACGGGAACCGTCGCGGTGGATCGGGACGACGGTTGCCGGCAGCGTCGGCACGGTGCCCGGCACGGTGAACGCCCGGGTGGGTTCGATCCCGAGGACGGTCTCGTCGACGATCCGCCACCGCTGGTTGGCTCCCGAGTTGGCCAGCCAGGTGGACACGGCCGCGCCGTCCTGGGTGGCCTGGCCGCCGACCTCCAGCAGCCGCCGGGTGGCGACGTTGACCAGGGTGTACGTCCCGTCACCGGTGGTGGAGAGGATCCACTGGGCCGCCGGCGCGGGTTCGGCCAGCGCGGGGACGAGGGTGACGGCCCCGTCGACGACGGCGGCCTGCCGGTCGCCCCGGGCGGTGGTGAGGGCGTAGCGGTCCCGGTTGCCCTGTCCCTGGGTGAGCTTGGTGAGCCGCCACAGCTGGTCGGCGTTGCGCGGGTCGTCGGTGCGGATCACCGCGCCGGAGGTGCTGCCGGACGGGGCGAGGGACCGGCCGCTCTGCACACCACGGAGGCGGTAGACGTGGCCGTCCTGGACGAGCGCGGCGTCCTTGGCGACGCCGGACACCCCGGCGACGAGGAACGTCGTCACGGACTGGGCGGGCACCTCCAGCCGGGCGGCACGGTCGCGGACGGCGACCGGGGCGCCGGTACGCAACGCGCCGTCGGCGCTGGTGACCACCGGGGTGACGGTGGCGTCGGGGGCGACGGTGCCGAAGGCCGACAGGTCGAGGTGGACGGTCCGGGCCTGGGTGCCGGAGTTGACGTGCACGACGGTGGCCCGCTTGCCGGCGGAGACGGCGGCGATGCTGGCGGTGTCGCCGACGGCGATCAGCCGGTCGCCGGGGCGGATGTGGTGGGTGAAGTTGCGGACCGTGTGGAACTTGGTGTTGGTGTAGATCGGGCAGGTTTCCAGGGTGTCCGTGGAAGTGCAGTCGAACGACAGTTGGATGCTGCCCCAGTTGGACCCCTGCGGGAACTCGCCGCCGGGTTTCATGTTGTCGTAGTCCTCAACCGGCTGCCAGAACACCCAGGCCGACGGCTCCAGTTCCCGCAGGTCGTCGATGATGTGCTGGGCCATGCCGAGACCGGGGGCCATGTTGGTGAGGCTGTGCCCGTTGCCCCAGGAGCCCTCCACCTCGCTCATCCACAACGGCTTGTCCTCGCCCTTGGCGATGTCCCGTACGGCGGTGCGCTGCCCGGTGCCGTAGGTGTGCACGTTGAGCTGGGCGACCTGGTCGCGCACGTCGTCGCCGTAGGCGTTCCAGTTCGTGAGGAACGTGCCGGGGTTGGTCTCGTCCATGGCGGAGATGATGGTGTCGCTGCCGGCGGCCCGCAGTTTCTCCGCCAGCGCGCGAATCACCTGTTGTTGCAGTTCGGGGCCGGCGTGCGCGCCCTCCTGCCGGCCGCCGACGGGGTTGCCGTCGGCGCCGAGGCGGGTGCCCCAGTAGTTGGTGTTCGGCTCGTTCAGCGGATCGATGGTGTCGACCGTGATGCCGTGCGCGTCTTCGAGGTGCTCGGTGACCCGGACCAGGTAGGTGGCGAAGTCGTCGACCTTGTCGGCTCTGATCTGGTCCTTGCTGGAGTCGAACCCGCCGGAGACGTACCCGCTGACGGTCTGGAACCACGGGGGCGAGTTGCTGAAGGTCTCCCAGTGGGTGATGTCGGCCTTGATCCGGTCGATCCACCAGCGTTGCGTCCGGTCGGCGTCCCAGTTCCAGTGGTTGGGGTCGTCCGGGTTCCACCAGTCCTTGTCGGCCCGGGTGGTGCCGGCGGGGGCCTTCCACCAGCCCTGCACGGCCCCGCCCCGGCGCAGGTAGTCGGGGACGTCGGGGGCGTTGCCGCCGCCGACGTTGTAGCGTGCGATGTTCAGGTTGAGACCCTGCGGGCCGAACACCAGGTCGGCCAGCTTCTCGCGGACCTCGTCGGGGTAGTCGCCGGTGGCGTTGGCGAACCAGATCAGGCTGGTGCCCCAACCTTCGAACTCCTGCCCCTGGTACGAGGGGTCGGGTCGGACGGTGACCGTCGGGTTCTGCGCGGCGGCACTCTGGGCGGCGCCGACGGCGGGGGTGGTGACGGCACCGGCGGTGAGGGTGCCGGCGGTGACGATGACGGTGGTGACGGCCGCGGCGAGCCGTCGGACCGATGGGTGTCCCTTCACGGTGGGCGGGTCTCCTTCGTTGTGCGGAGCGCCGGTGGCCGACGGCCGGGCGGCCAGATGTTCGCGCAAACATCACGACCGGAGGAGGAGGTGCCAGGAGGGTCTCAATGGACACCGACCGGCAATGTTTACGTAAACATCGGTGCCGGGATAGTGTCAGCCGACTACCGGCCCGTCAAGACGTCACCGCCACGCCGATTTCCCTGGCGGACCGGCCCGGACCGTGAGGAGGCGACGGGGGGATGAGCACGACCCGGCCACCGGAGACGTCGTCCGGTCCACCCGGTACCGGCCCGCCCGCACCGCCGCGTCGTCGACGCGTCTCGATGGCCGACGTGGCCCGCCTGGCCGGTGTCTCGTCACAGACCGTCTCGCGCGTCTCGACCGGCCACCCGGGCGTCGTCCCCGCCACCCGCGAGCAGGTGCTCACCGCGATGCGGCAGCTCGGCTACCGTCCCAACGGCGCCGCGCGGGCCCTGAAGTACGGCGAGTTCCGGACCATCGGTGTCGTGCTGTTCACCCTGGCCACCACGGGCAACAGCCGCACCCTGGAAGCGATCGCCACGTGCGCCGCCGAGGCGGGCTACGTCATCACCCTCATCCCCGTCACGACCCCCACCCAGGACCGGGTCAACGGCGCGTTCACCCGACTCGGCGAGCTCGCCGTCGACGCCGTCATCGTCATCATGGAGGTCCACCTGCTGGACACCGCGACGGTGGTCCTGCCGCCGGACGTCCACGTCGTCATCGTCGACTCCGACGCCGGTGAGCGTTACTGCGTCGTCGACACCGACCAGGCGCACGGGGCCCGCCAGGCCGTGCACCACCTGCTCGACCTCGGGCACCGGACGGTGTGGCACGTGGCCGGGCCGCCGGAGTCCTTCGCCGCCGAACGACGCGCGCTGGCCTGGCACGGAGCGCTGCGGGAGGCCGGACGGCCGGTGCCCCCGCTGCGCCGGGGCGACTGGTCCGCCGAGGCCGGCTACCGGGCCGGGCTGGAGCTGGCCGAGGAGCCGGAATGCACGGCTGTGTTCGTCGCCAACGACCAGATGGCCCTCGGCGTGCTCCGCGCGTTCCACCAGCGAGGCCGGGTGGTGCCCCGCGACGTGAGCGTGGTGGGCTTCGACGACATCGCCGAGGCGGGCTCGTTCATCCCGCCGCTGACCACGGTCCACCAGGACTTCGCGGAGGTCGGCCGCCGCTGCGTCGAGGCGGCGCTGCGGCAGGTCCGCACCGGTTCGACCGGGACCGGCACCACGCTGGTGCCCACCCGGCTGGTGCTGCGCGACAGCACGGCCCCGCCCCGACGACAGCGCTGACGCCCGAACTCAATCGGTGGGTCGCCCTCCGGCGGGCAGCTCGACCACCCGGGTGGCCCAGCGGGCCATCAGGCTGGCGTCGTGGGTGACGAGCAGAACCCCTGCCCCGTGCCGTCGCTGGTAGTCGGTGACGACTGCGGCGAGGTGTGCCTGGGTGGAGGCGTCGAGCATGGCGGTGGCCTCGTCGCAGAGCAGGTAGGCGGGCCGGTGGACGAGGGCGCGGGCGAGGCAGGCCCGTTGCAGCTGCCCGTCGCTGACCGCGTGCGGACGGCGGGCGAGCAGGTCCGGCGTGAGGCCGACGAGGTCGGCCAGTTCGCTCGCCCGGGCGCGGGCCCGCTCGCGCGGGGTGCCGGTCGCGCGGAGCGGCTCGGCGATGACGTCGGCGAGGCTCAGCCGCGGGTCGGTGGCCGCGCGAGGGCTCTGGAAGAGGATCGCGACCCGGGTACGGACGGCGGCCGGGAGCCGGTGGCGGACGCCCGGGAGCCGCTGGCCGTCGAGGGTGACGTGGCCGCTGTCGGGGGCGCGCAGCAGGGCCAGGACCCGGGCGAGGGTGGACTTGCCACTGCCGGACGGACCGCGCAGCCCGACCGTCTCGCCGGCGGCGATCCGCAGGTCGACCCGGTCGAGGACGCGCTGCCGGTCGTAGCGGACGGTGATCTGGTGGGCGACGAGCGCGCCGGTCATGCCGAGGCTCCCAGCGGGTGGTGGCAGGCGGCGCGGCCCGGGCCGTGCGGCATCGGGGGCGGTGGTGTCCGGCAGATGTCGGTGGCGCGGTCGCAACGCGGGGCGAAGGCGCAGCCGGGAGGCAGGTCGGTGAGCATCGGCGGATGTCCGGGTACGGGCCGGAAGGCCCGCTCCGGCAGGGCGTCGAGCAGCCCGGCCGTGTACGGATGGATGGGGGTGTCGAACAGGGCCTCGGTGGGCCGGTGTTCGACGAGGCGGCTGGCGTACATGACGGCGACCGTGTCGGCGACCCGGCGGGCGGCGGCCAGGTCGTGGGTGATGAGCAGGACCGCCGCGCCGGTGTCGCAGCGACGTCGCAGCAGGTCGAGAGTGTGGTCGACCAGGGGCCGGTCCAGGCCGGTGGTGGGTTCGTCGGCGAGCAGCAGCGGCGGATCGGGGGCCAGCGCCAGCGCGGTGACGAGACGTTGCGCCATGCCACCGGACAGCTCGTGCGGGTACCGGTCGAGGTCGGCGGGGTCGAGGCCGACGTCGACAGCGAGGCGGTCGGCGGCCGTCGCGGCGTCCCGACGCGAGTGGTCGTGGGCGCGCAGGGTCTCCTCCAGCAGGCGCCGGCCGGTACGTACCGGGGTCAGCGCGGTGGCCGGGCTCTGCGGCACCAGCCCGAGCGCACGGCCGCGCACCTGGCGGGCGAGACGGCGCTCGCCGCAGCCGAGCAGGTCGACCGGTTCCCCGGCGGGTGGGTGCAGGCGGGCCTGCCCGGTGACGGTGGCGTTGCCGGGCAGCAGGCCGAGCAGGGCGTGGGCGAGCACGGACTTGCCGCAGCCGGACTCCCCGACCACGGCGAGGAGTTCGCCGGGGCGGACGGTCAGCCGCAGGTCGGTGACGGCGTGCACCACGGTCTCGCGGAGCCGGAAGCGGACGGTCAGCCCGTCGACGTCCAGCAGGGTGGGCCGGTGCTCGCCGTGGGCGGTGGTCGTGGTGGCCGGTGCGGTGGTGGTCACAGGTGCAGCTCCGCTCGTACGCGGGGGTCGAGGCGGTCGCGCCACCGGCCGGCGAGGGCGGCCAGGGCGAGGGTGACGGCGACGAGCAGCAGCCCGGGGACCAGGCTGGCCCACCAGGCGCCGGTCAGCAGGGAGCGCTGCCCGTCGTTGATCATGTTGCCGAGGGAGGCCAGGTGCGGGGGCAGGCCGAGGCCGAGGAAGGACAGCGCGGTCTCGTGCCACACGGCGTGCGGCACCATCAGCGTGGTGGCCAGCGCGAGTCGCGGCAGGACGTGGGGCAGCAGGTGGCGGGTGAGCACCCGGGCACGGCTGGCGCCGCCGGCGACCGCCGCGTCGACGAACGGGCGGGTGCGCAGGCTGAGCAGTTCCGCGCGCACGATGCGGGCGGTGGACAGCCAGTGGGTCAACCCGATGGACAGGACCACCGCGCCGAGGCTGGGGCGCAGCATCGCCACGATGAAGATCCCCAGCAGCAGGTGTGGCAGGGCGGCGATGGTGTCGACCACCCGCATCAGCGCCCGGTCGACCCGGCCGCCGCAGGTGGCGGCGACCGTCCCGACGAGGCCGCCGACCACGGCGGCGACCACCGCCGCGACCGCCCCGACGAGCAGCGACACGCGCAGCCCGTAGAGGCTGCGGTGGGCGACGTCGCGACCCAGGTCGTCGGTGCCGGCCAGGTGTTCCCAGGAGGGGGCGAGCCGGATCCGGGCCAGGTCCACCGCGCTCTCGTCGAGTGGCCAGAGCAGGGGCGCGGCCAGGCAGGCGGCGACCGCGCCGACCAGGACGACCGAGGCGAGGGCGATTCCGGGCCGGAACGCCGGTCGCCGGAGTCGGGCGGGCAGGGCGAGGTCAGTCATCGAGGCGTACCCGGGGGTCGGCGGCGGCGTAGGCCAGGTCGGTGAGGAGGTTGGCGGTCAGCACCACGACGGTGGTGGCGAGGGTGGTGGCGGCCAGCAGCGGGAAGTCGCCGCCCAGCGCCGCCTGGACGGTGACCGCGCCGAGGCCGGGCAGGGAGAACACGGTCTCCACCAGCACCGCGCCACCGACCAGTTCGGGCAGGTGGGTGCCGACCAGGGTGAGGAACGGCAGCAGCGCGGTACGCAGGGCGTGGCCGAAGAGGACGGTGCGGCCGGGCAGGCCGCGGGCCCGGGCGGCGAGGACGTGGTCGTCGCGCAGGCTCTCGGCGACCGTGTCGCGCACGAACAGCACGAACCAGGGCGCCTGGGAGACCGCCAGCACGGTGACCGGCAGGACGAGGTGCCGGGCAACGTCGGCGGGGTGGGTTCCGGTGGCGGTGACGTCGGTGAGCCCACCGGCCGGCAGCCACCCGAGGGCCAGGGCGAACACGGCGATGGCGGCCAGGCCGAGCCAGAACACCGGCATCGACTGCACCGCGTACGCGCCGGCGCGGAGAGTCCGGTCGAACCAGCCGCCGCGCCGGTACGCGGCGAGGGTGCCCAGCAGCAGGCTCGCCGCCAGCACCAGCGCCAGGGCGGCGCCGACCAGCAGCAGCGTCCAGCCGGCGCGCGCGGCCAGCACGTCGGTCACCGGTTCGTGGCGGCTGGTCGACCAACCCAGGTCGCCGCGGAGCAGGTTGCCGACCCAGCGGGCGTACTGCACCGGCAGCGGGTCGTCGACGCCCCAGTTGGCGCGGATCTGTGCCAGGTTCTCCTCGCTGGTGGTGAACGCCGCCGCGCCGGCGTACTGCTGGGCGGGGTCGATCGGGGAGGCCGCGCCGAGGACGAACATGCCGACGCTGGTCGCGGCGAGGACCGGTACGGCGACCATCAGCCGGCGGCGGACCACCGCGCCGGCGCCCGCCAGCCGCCGGCGACGACGGGACGAGGTGGCGGCGGTCGCGGTCACGAGGTCTTCGTCCAGGTGTGGATGTTCCACCAGAGGCTGTTGGCCACGTCGTGCTCGTGCGGCTCGACCCGGGGCGTGACCCCGGCGACCGTGTCCCGCACCACGTAGGTGTGCTGAAGGTAGGTGAGGAACACCCACGGCACGTCGGTGGCGAGCTGCTGCTGGAAGATGGCGTAGGCGGCCCTGCGGGCGGCCGGGTCGGCATTGTCGCGCCCGTCCTGCAACGCCTTGTCGACCACGGGCGACCGGTAGGAGCCGGGGTTGAAGAAGCCCTGGCCGGCGAAGGCGGAGCCGAACAGCTTGTAGGAGACGAAGTCCGGGTCGTACGGGGTGCCGTAGCCCATGACCAGCGCGTCGGTGCGCATCCTGGGGGTGATCGCGTCCCAGGTGAGACCCTCGGGGGTGATCCTGATGCCGATCTTCTTGGCGTCGGCGGTGACGGCGAGGGCGAGTTCCTTGCGCAGGCTGTCGGTGGCCGGGTACATCAGGGTGAACGCCGCCGGGCGGCCGTCGCGGACCCGGATGCCGTCCGGGCCGGGCCGCCAGCCGGCGGCGTCGAGAGTGGCGGTGGCGGTGGCCGGGTCGGCGGTGGCGGTGCCGGTGGTCGACGGCGCGGCGAACTCCGACGAGGGCGGGATCGGCCCGAACGCCGGCTCCCCCGCCCCGCCGAGCACACCGGTGACCATCGCCTGGCGGTCCACCGCGGCGGTCAGCGCCCGGCGCACCGCCACGTCCCCGGTGACCGGGTTGCCCATCGGCAGCATCACCCCCCGGTAGTCGGCGGTGGGCACCCGCTCGACCCGGTAGCCGGCCTGTCGGTCGAAGCCGGAGGCCAGCTTCGGCGCCAACTCCGCGGCGTCGAACTCCCCGGCCCGCATCCGCTGGGCGCGGACGTTGTCGTCGGCGACGAAGGCCACCACGACTCCGGAGTTGGCGGGCCGGCCGCCCCAGTACGCCTCGTTGGCGGCCAGGACGAGCCGGTCGCCCGGCGTCCACGACGTCACCCGGTACGGGCCGGTGCCCACCGGCCTGCGGTTGAAGCCGGCCTGGTTGATGTCCTGCCCGGCGAGGGCCCTGGCCGGCACGATACCGAGGGTGAGCCGTTGCAGGAACGGCGCGTAGGCGTACTTCAGTCGGAACACCACGGTGGACGGATCCGGCGCGGCGACCGAGGCGAGCACGTCCAGGTCGGACCGGAGCGTGGAGTCGACCTTCGGGTCCAGCACGGCCTGGTAGGTGAAGACCACGTCCTGGGCGGTCAGCGGGCTGCCGTCGTGGAACCGTACGCCCTCGCGCAGGGTGGCGGTGACCGTCCGCCCGTCCGGCGACACGGTCGGCAGCTCGCGGGCCAGCGCCGGGACGGGCCGGTTGCGCCCGTCGCGGGCGACGAGACCGTCGAAGATCAGCGAGCCGCCGTCGACCCCGTAGTTGAGCACCGGGTTCAGCGTGTCCGGCTCGCCGGCGGTGGCGACCACGAGGGTGCCGGCACCGCCGGCCGCCGGTGAGGTGGCCGCCGGGGACGAGCAGCCGGCCGCCACCAGGAGAGCGGCGACGACCAGGGTCGCCGTGCGGCTGGACAGAGGGGTACCCATCAGATGCTCCCGTGAGTGGTCAGGTGGTGGGCGGTGCGGCGGCCCGGCCCGGCCGCGCGTGCGCCCGATCATCGCGTCGAAGGTTGATCATCTGGTGCCAGCATCGCGTAGTTGCCACAACATTGCAACAAGCGGTGTGGTGGGCGCGGCGAGGACCGTCGGCGGACCGGGAAGGAGCGGGCCGCGCGGGCCGGCGCGCCGGAACCGCGAGACGCCGCGCCACTCATGCATTAACATCCATCCATGGGTGCTTCGCGAGCGGTATTCACGTTTCTGGGAGCGGCGGGTCTGACTCTCGCCCTGACAACATCCGCCGGCGCCGTGGCCACCGGGCCGGCCGGCCCGCGCGGTCCGGCCGGCCCGGTGGCCACCTCGGGCAGGGCCGCCGTCGCCGTCACGCCCCGCCCCGCCCACGGCGGGGTGTTCCGCGACGAGCGGGGCCGCGAGGTCGTGCTGCGCGGCTTCAACGTCTCGGGCAGCACCAAGCTGTACGAGAACAACCTCCTGCCGTTCCGCAGCCGCGCCGACGCCGCCGTCTCCGCACAGGCCATGCGGGACCTGACCGGGGCGAACACGATCCGCTTCCTGATCTCCTGGGAGGGGGTCCAGCCGGCTCCGGACCGGATCGACACCGGCTACCTGGACCGGGCGGTCGAGCAGATCCGCGAGTTCACCGACCGCGGTTTCTACGTCCTGCTCGACTACCACCAGGACCTCTACTCCGCGCACCTGTTCCACCGCGACAGCTGGTACACCGGCGACGGGGCACCGGCGTGGGTGATCCGGGCCGGCGGCTACCCCCGCGAGTCGTGCGGGATCTGCTTCCTGTGGGGGCAGAACATGATGAACAACGCCGCCGTGCGCCAGGCGATGGCCGACTTCTGGCGCAACCGGACCCTGCGTACCGAGGCCGGTGAGATCGGCGTCCAGGACGCGTTCCTCACCCAGGCGACGGCGGCCATGCGGCATCTCGCGCAGCGGCTGCCGGCCGCGTCGTTCCGCAACATCATCGGATTCGACCCGTTCAACGAGCCCTTCGACGGGGGTATGGAGAGCCGATCCGGCGCGGAGTGGGAACGCACCCACCTGCTTCCGTTCTACCAGCGCTTCCGCACGGCGATGGACACCGCCGGCTGGGCGGCGAAACCGGCCTTCGTCGAGCCCCTGGTCTTCTGGAACACCGGCTTCTTCGAGCAGGGCGGGCTACCGGAGTCCCCGCCGCTCGGCGCGCGCTTCGTGTTCAACAGCCACTACTACGACGGCGCCCGGATCACCCTGGACCCCTCCCCCGCCACCGACGGCACGTACGCGGCGGCGATGAACCGGATCCGCAGCCGGGCCGGCGACCTGGCCACCGCGCCGTTCGTCTCCGAGTTCGGCAACAAGCTCTCCGGCCACGGCAGCGACCGGACCCCGTGGATGCTGCGCGCGATGTACCAGGGCATGGACGCCGGGGTGGCCGGAGCCCGGTGGTGGGCCGACCCGCGCGCGGGCGGGACGGTGCTGTCGGGCACCCAGTGGCAGTGGGACATCTACCACGACCGGCACCGCGAGCTGATGAACGGCAACCCGGACAAGGTGCAGACCGACGGGGACGCCTGGAACGACGAGGACCACTCGGTCGTCGAGCTGGACGACGCCGGGACCGCGGCACTCCGGCTCGACCGGCGGCTGCTCGACCGGCTCTACCCGAGTGCGGTGGCCGGCGACACCCTCGCCTTCGCCTACGAGGACCTGGCCCGCTCCGGCTACGGCGGCGCCGGACAGCAGCGGGCCTGGCTGACCCCGCCGGCGACCATGCCGGCGGTGTCGGCGCTGGTGGCCGGCCGACAGTACGGTGTGCTGGTCTGGCGTCAGCCGGCCACCCGCCCGAGCGGTCCGACCGAGCTGCACCTGCCCGCCTCGTTCCCGGCCGCCGGCACCGCCGTGGTGAGCGACGTCGCCACCCTGCACGGCGTCCCCGGCACCGGGCCGGTGACGGTCGCCCGGGAGGTCGGCGCGCGTACCGCGCAGCGCCTGCTGATCGACGCCCCCGACTCCCCCGCCGGGACGGTGCACGTCGCACTCGTGGTCGGTGCCGCGTCCGGAGCACCGGTGACCGCCGAGCAGCTCGCCACGGCCCGCTCGGAACTGCTGCGCTGGCGGGACAGCGTGTTCGCGCCCGCTTCCCGCCGGTAGGCCGCCTGCCGGGTCCCGCCCGGGCGTGCCCGGGGCGACGTGGGGTCGCCCCGGGCACGCGTCTGCTGGTCGGCCGGTTCAGCGGCGCACTGTGGTCGGCGCGCCCAGGGTGGCCGGGGCGATGGTGATCTTGTCGATGTCGGGGGCGTAGGCGTCCGGGTTACCGAAGACGAGCGGGCCGTCGGCGGTGGAGAGAGTCACCGGGATGGTGCGCTCCAGGAAGCTGTTCCACGCGTAGGTGTAGCGGAAGTAGGCGTACGCGCTGCCACCGCCGTTCTCCGTGACGTTCAGCCGACGGTCGATGACCTGCGGGTTGTAGTCGTGGCTGCCGCCGAGTTCGGCGTTGGCGTAGGTGACGACGATGTCGTAGTCGCCGGGCCGGTCGAAACCGGGCCGGCGCGGCACCTGGAAGGTGTTGGCGGCGCCGTTGCCGACGTGCCCCAGGCCGGCCAGCCCGGAGGCGTTGCTGCCCGACGCCTCGGTGTAGCGGGCAATGCTGACGGCACCCCGGCGGATGACGTTCTCCGCCTCGACCGTGACCGCGGCGGTGTCGGCCCCGGCGGCCCGGGTGGTGGTCAACCCCTGGAGCAGGATCCCCTTGGTCGAGCGGATCTCGACCTCGTTGATGCCCTGGCTGAGGTGCAGACGCACGGTGGAGCGCCAGCTACCGCGGCGGGGTGCGGCGACCGTGGCCACCCGGCGGCCGTTGACCGTGACCTCGGCGGCCGTTGCGGCGGTGCTGCGGTAGTCGAGGCTCAGGTCGTGATAGCCGGTCTCCCACGCGTGAACGTACGCGTCGGCGCGCGCGCCCGCCCCGCGGATGTCGGCGTGGCCGCGGGCCCCGGGGCTGCGGTAGGTGAGCCGCGCGCCGCCGGTGTAGCGCAGGGTCGAGGCCGGATAGCTGGTGGGCTCGCCGTCGGTGACGTCGGTGAGCAGGAACTTGTCCAGGGTGATGTCGGCGTTCGGCAGCAGGGAGGTGCCGTCCAGGCTGGCCCGCAGCGACAGTGTGTGCCGGCCGGCGGTCAGCGGGATCGTCACCTCGGCGCTGCCCCGGTACTGCCATTTCTGGTACGACGTGAGGGCCAGGTTGGCGGTGTACTGCACGATCGTGGGGTTCGCGTCGTCGACGAAGAGCGCGTGGCGGCCCGGCACGCCGGGTGCCCCGCCGATGACCTGGAAGCGGTAGCGACCGGTGCGCGGGACGGTGACCGTCCAGTCGGCCTTCGAGGTCGGCCGGTTGAACGAGCCGACGTCGCGGCCGCCGGAGGCGAGGAACTTCCACCCGCCGCCGCCCCGGGGGTCCTGGTCGTACACCGTGGCCGAGGTCAGGGTGGTCTGCTCCGCCTCGGCGCTGGCCGTCCAGACACCACCGGCGACGAGGGTGCGGTCCTGCGCGGGGGTGATGAGCACCTGGTAGGCGGCGTACCGATCGTAGGTGGGCACGTCGAGGTTGATCGTTTTCCGGTCGAGCCGGACGCCGTCGAGGACCTTGACCACGCGAGGGGTGCCGGCGACGCCCTCCGCGCCGGACAGGGTGATCTCGCGGACCTCGACGTCGACGCGCGAGCCGAAGACGCGGGGGTCCAGACCGGACAGGCGCAGCGACACCGGCTTGCTGCCGCCGCCGTACAGCACGGTGGCCCGTTTGTTGGGGACGTCGACGGCGCCGATGCCCTGGAGGGTGTCCACCGTGTCGAGGGCGGGTGGCGTGACGGCGACGGTCCGGGCGCCCTCCAGGTCGCCGTACCACTTGAACATCCACCAGCCCGCGTTCGCGGCGTTGGCGCGCGCGCTGTTGTCGCTGAGGTTCCCGGCGTAGTTCCAGTACGCGGTCTGCCCGTCGATCTTCAGGTCCTCCATGATGGACAACCACTGGATGAGCTGCCCGGGGGTGCCCATGTCGCGCAGCGTCCCCCACTCGGTGATGTTGACGTGGATCGGGTCGAGCCCCAGGTCCTTCTCCAGCTGCCGGTAGTCGGCGTAGTGGGAACGGAAGGTGCCCAGGTTGTCGATGCCCAGCTCGTGCCAGATGAACACGTCGGGCAGGACGGCGTTGGCCTTGGCGTAGCGCAGGAAGTCGGCGGAGCGTTCCGGCTGCCACCGGGTGTCGCCGGGGCCGCCGATGCGCGCGTGACCGAGGCCGTGTCGGGCGTAGACCTTCTGGATCGTCTCGTAGGTGGCCTTCCAGTCCGCCAGGAAGGTCTCCCGCAGCCCACCCCAGTCGTGGTACCAGTTGCCGCCGTCGGGCTCGTTGAAGGGGATGAACACGTAGTCGCGGGGGCGGGCCGAGGTGGTGGCGACGGCTTCCGTCACGAACTCCACCACCTCCAGGTAGTCCCAGACGCCGTTCGGCGTGTCGGTGTACGTGCCGTCGGCCTGCCGGTAGGTGCGGCTGTCCCCGGGCCGGCGACCGCCGTGGTACGGCCAGTCCGGGTAGTAGTCCTGGACGTAGATGTACATGTCCTTGCCGTGCTTGCGGAAGAAGCCGTCCTCGACCTTGATCGCGTCACCGCTCGGGTGCTGGGTGCCGTACGGCGCCTTCTGCGAGGTGTTGGTGATGTGCGCCCCGTTGATCAGCGCCTGGGTGGGCGCGCCCTCGTCGCCGAAGCCGTAGAGGGTGCCCGTCGCGCCACCGCGGAACGCGCCGGTGGTGCGGGCGAAGTCGACACCGAGCACGTCGCTGCTCGCGTCGGCGGCCTCGGCGGGTGACGGTATCGGGGTGGTGGCGGCCAGCGTCAGGCCGGCCAGGGCGGCCGTGAGCCGTACGAAGGTGTGCATGGTTCTCCCTCTACTTGACGGCACCGCTGGTGATGCCGGAGATGATCTTCCGTTGGGCGACGGCGAGCACGGCGATCAGTGGCAGGCTCATGAGGATCACGTAGGCGAAGATGAGGTGCCAGTTGTTGAGGTAGAGGCCGGCACTGGCGACGCGGAAGAGGTTGAGCGGCAGGGTGTCGAGCCGGCCGCCGACGACGAAGAAGGCGTAGAAGACGTCGTTCCAGACGTACAGGCAGACGAGGATCGTCGCGGTGGCCAGCACCGGCCGCAGCAGCGGCAGGACGACCCGCCGGAACACGGTCAGCGGGCCGGCGCCGTCGGTCTGCGCCGCCTCCTCCAGCGACGTCGGGATGGTGCGCACGAAACCGGTGACGAAGAAGATCACCGTGGACAGGTAGATGCCCAGGTAGACGCCGATCATCCCGACGACCGTGCCGGCGAGGCCGAGCTGGCGCAGCAGGAGCACCACGGTGACCACGGCGGGCGGCAGGATGATGCCGCTGATCGCGATGGCGTACAGGACCGCGGTGAGGCGGGTCGCCCGGCGGGCCAGCACCCAGGAGGCCATCGACCCGCAGAGGAGCACCCCGACCACGGTGGGCACGACGACCAGCAGGCTGCCGAGAAACGCGGCGGGGACGTCGGCGTCGGTCCAGACCTGGCGGAGGTTGTCCCACAGTTGCCAGTCGTCGGGCCACGACAGGTCGGGGGTGATCGCCTCGCCCTGGGACTTCGCTGCGGTGACCAGGACGAGCCAGAGCGGGACGCCGATCAGGGCCACCACGAGAGCGGCGGCCACCACGGGCTGGAGCCGGGTCCAGATCCGCGCGTCGCTGATCCCGGTGCGTTGCCGGGCGGGGAGCGTACGGTGGGGCGCGCCGTCGGTCACAGGATCTCCTCCCGTTTGCGCAACCGGTGGATGACGGGGAAGGCCATCAGGGCGACGAGCAGGAACAACACCAGGCTCATGGTGGTGGCCTGGGCGAACAGGCCCTGCCCGAAGGTGCGGTAGATGAAGATGTTGAGGATCTCCGTGGTGCGGGCGGGGCCGCCGCCGGTGGTGGCCTGGACGATGTCGAAGCCGTTCATGGAACCCAGCAGGGCGGTCGCGACGTTGAAGGTGACCGCGGGCGCGAGCAGGGGTGACCGGACGGCCCAGAAGGTGCGCCACCGTGAGGCGCCGTCGATGCGGGCGGCCTCCATGACGTCCTCGGGGATCGTCTTGAGGCCGGCGAGATAGATGAGCATGGACAGCCCCATCCACTTCCAGGAGTGGATGAGCGCGACCACGACGATGGTCCAGGTGTTGTCGGCGAGCCAGGCGTGGTCGAACGGCTGCCGCGCGACGGCGCCGATCAGCTGGTTGACGCCGCCGTCGGGCTTGAGCAGCGCCTGGAAGAGGTAGCCGACGGCGAGGGCGGACATCAGCACGGGGATCAGGAAGAAGACCCGGGCGACGCGGTTGAGTCGGGTGTCGCGTTCGAGCAGGACGGCGAGGGCGAAGCCGAAGACGTTCTGGAAGACGGCCACCAGCGCCGCGTAGACGACGGTGATGCGCAGAGCGCTGAACAGGGTACCGCTGGAGGCGAGGTCGGCGAAGTTGTCGAAGCCGACCGGGTTGATCTCGCTCTTGAAGCCGGACCAGTCGGTGAAGGCGTAGACGAAGTTGAACAGGGTGGGCAGGACGAAGAAGACGAGCAGGATGGCGAACGCGGGCACGAGGAACCACATCGGATGCGTCCGCCGGTGGATGGTTCCCGTGGCGCGGCGCCCGGGGCGGGTCGATGGCGGTCGCGGACCGAGCCGGTCCGGCGCCGGCGCGTGTACTGCCGTGGGCATCGGGTGGTGGGCTCCTTGACTCCTGGCGCACGCAGGCGCGCGGCGGCGCCTGCGTGCGCCGAGCGGTGCGCGGCCGGCTAGAAGCCGGGCGCGCCTGCGGCCTTGGCCAGCTGGGCGAACTGGTCCTGGGTGGCCTTCGCGGCCTGCTCCGGGGTGGTGGTGCCGGTGATCATGTCGGCGAGGTTGAGGAACAGGTCGGGGTTGGCGACGGCCTGTGCCTGCATGGAGCCGACCGACGCCGGGAGGGCGGCGTGCACGTCACGCAGGGCCTGGGGCACCCCGGCGGGATCGGGTACGGCGGTCTGCAGGGACACCGTGTTGCGGTCGGCGAGGAAGTCCGGGTAGCCGGGGCCCATCCAGTACGCCAGCAGCTGCCGGGCTGCGGCCTCCCGCTTGGCGTCGCCGGTGGCGAAGGCGACCAGGGCGTTGGACTGGTCGGGAATGAAGGTGCCGACGTTGCCCGACGGAGAGATCGGGAAGAAGCCGATCCTCTTGTCGAGGGTCGCCGTGTCGGCCTTGGCCTGCAGTTGCCCGAAGAAGGAGTTCACCTGCACGACCATGGCGGCCTTGCCGTCGAGCAGCGCGGCACCCTGGTCCTCGAACTTCGCCGTCTTGATGTCGGGGTTGAACAGCCCCTCGTCGACCAGCGCCTTGTACTTCTTGATGGCGCCGAGCACGGTCGGGTCGGTGAACTTCTCCTGTCCGGTGTTGATCCGCTCCCAGAGCCCGCTCTTGGCCGCGTCGGCGAGCTGCACCTGCACCCACCACTGGGTGGCCCACCGGTCGGCGCCCATCTCGTAAAAGGGGGTGACGCCCTTGGCCTTGAGTTGGCGGGCCAGGGCGACCATCTCGTCGAAGTTCCTCGGCGGGACGGTGACGCCGTGGGCGGCGAAGACCTCCTTGTTGTAGTAGACACCCTCGACCGCCGGGCTGGTGACCAGGGCGGCGTAGCGGGTGTCGTCGAGCAGTCCGGTGATGTCGCGCAGCTGCGGCGCCATCGCCGGCAGCCACGGCGCGTCGGTGAGGGGCTGCAGGTTGCTCCTGGCGTTGATCGCGGTCAGCATCGACGCGGTGGGCTGCCAGAAGGCCAGGTCCGGCTTGTCGCCGGTGGCGACCTTGGTCTGGATGCCCTGCTCGTACGGGTCGGGGATGGTGACCACCTCGACGCTGGCCCCGGTCGCGGCCTGGAATCCCTCGATGACCTTCTTCGGTACGGTGTTGCTGTTCTGCGCGGCCCAGATGGTCAGGGAGACGCCGTCGAGCCGGCCGGTGGGGGCGGGCCAGGAGACGGTGGTGTCGGCGGGGCGATCGGCGGTGGGGTCGCTACAGGCGGCGAGGCCGAGTGTGAGTGCCGCCGCGACGGCGACGGTGCTGGTCCATCGCTTCATCGTGCTGAACCTTCTCTCGTAATGGTGGGGGCCGAGCTGCCGGGAGGCGGGCCGGTCAGGGTGTGGGTACGTCGGTGGTGATGCGGAAGATCCGCGCGGTGAACGGTTCCGGGCGGGTGGGTGTCACGGTGAGCGTTCCGGTGCCGGGCGTCCAGGTGCAGGTCCAGGGGGGCAGGTGACGCGGGTGCAGCAGCTCGACGGTGACCTGCTGGCCGGTCAGGTGCGGCAGGCGCAGCGTGGCCGACGGGTCGCCGCCGTCGCGCCGCCACACCCCCAGGTAGGTGACGTTCCGGCGACGCAGTGCGAGGCTGAGCCACGGGTCGCTCCAGGCGGGCAGGCCGAGCGGCCACAGTGGCACCGTGTCCGCCAGGTCGGCGCGGATGCCCCGGTACGCCTCGACGGCGTCCCGCACGGCACGGAGCTGGTCGGGGCGCATGGAGTCCAGCCGGCCGGAGAGGTAGAGCCGGCCGAGCATGCCGGTGCAGAGGGTGAAGGCGAGCTGCTCGTCGGGCATGTCCGGCTGGGGGTACGCCCAGCTGGCGGACTGTTCCGGTAGCACGGACATCGGCGCCGCGACGGCGATCGGCGGGTAGTGCCGGTAGTCCTGCTGGTCGCTGGTCGACTGGAGTTGCATCCGGGACAGCAGGGCGTAGTCCATGCGCATGCCGCCGGAGGCGCAGTTCTCCAGGATCAGGTCGGGGTGGCGGTGGTGCAGCCGGTCCAACCAGTCCAGGTGCGCGCGGTTGTGAGCCAGCAGGCCGCCGCCGACGCTGTCGGCGTCCAGATCGGTGCCGGCGCCGGGGTCGATGTTGTAGTCGAGTTTGAGATAGCCGACGCCGAGCTGCTCGACCAGCCGGTCGACGACCTCGTCGAGGTGGGCGACCGCGGCGGGATGGCGCAGGTCCAGGTGGTAGCGGTCGTGTTCGACCAGCCGGGCGCCGCCGCGTTGCAGGAACGCCTCCGGCGGGAGCTTGCCCGCCATCGGGCTGCGTACCCCGATCACCTCGGGTTCGAGCCAGAGGCCCGGGACCATGTCGCGGTCCCGGATGCGGGTCAGCACCTCCTCGATGCCGCGGGGGAAGCGGGTCTGCGACGGCTGCCACTCGCCGACGCTGTCCCACCAGGTGAGGTCGTTGTCGTACCAGCCGGCGTCGACGCAGAAGACCTCGGCTCCGGCGTCGGCGGCCGCGTCGACCAGCGGCAGCAGCTTCGCCGTGGTCGGGTCTCCCATCAGCGTGTTCATGTAGTCGTTGAAGACCACGGGCAGCGTCGACCGGTCGCGGTGCGGGCGGACCAGGGTCCGCCGGTGGCCGGTGAGGGCGGCGACCGCACCGTCGAGACCGGCGGAGGATACGGCGACCGACACCGGCACGGTGGTGAAGGAGTGGCCGGGTCGCAGTGGCTGCTGCCACTGGTGGTCGATGTCGGTCGGGCCGAGCAGCGCGATGTACGCCCCGTCGAGCCGTTCGCCGACCTCCCACCGCCAGGGTCCGTTGTGCTCGATCTGCCAGAGCCAGGCGTGTCCGCCGTCCCGGTCGACGATGCCGCCGGTGGGCAGGTGGGCGCCGGTGGACCAGGTCCCGGTGCTGACCACGGCGAACCGGCCGCGACCGTCCTGGCGGTGCATCGCCAGGTTGAGGTCGGCGGTGACGGTGTCGCGCAGCGGGTGGCGGGTCCACCGGCCCTCGCCGAGCCACTCGCTGTCGCCGCGGACCAGGTCGAGGTTCTCCATCGGGTGGCCGGGGAACCCGGCGGCGAAGGACGTGATCCCGAGCAGCGGCAGCGGTTGCGTGCCGTGGTTGGTCACGGTGGTGCGTACCTGCACGGCGCTGGTGCCGTCGGCCGAGCGGAACAGGGTACGCGCCAGCAGCCCGGTCTGTTCGTCCCGCAGGTCGACGCGGAGTTCGTGCCACTGTCCGTCGCGCCGCTGCTGGCTGCCGGCGTAGACCATGCGTCGGCCGACAGCGGTCTCGGAGAAGCGTTGCGAGACCCGGGCCCGGCCCGCGCCGGCGATCAGCAGCTCCACCAACGGCTGGGTCGCCCGGGTGTGGTGTCGCCGGTCGCCGTCGGACAGGGCCCGGACGGCGACCGGGCCGTCGCCGGAGATGTCGATGGTCAACTGCAACGCCCGGTGTCCCCACACCAGACTGGTGTCGCGCCAGCTCACTGCCTGCTCCTGTCGTTGGTCGAACTCGTGACCGCGTGTCGGGCGGTCGGGACCGGGCTCCGGTGACGGCAGCCGCGGTTGCCGTCGGCGCTGGTCGCGTGGTGGGCGACTCGGGTTCTGGTCGGTGTCATGGCCGTCGCTCGCCTCCCTCCGCGTTCGCGTGGCGTGCAGGAGCGGCGACACCGGGGCGAGGCGCCCACGGTGGCCCCGCAGCGGGGCCGGGTCTTCTCAGGGCGGGCCAGAAGTGAGCGCTCACCTCGGGCGTGATGACGAGTGTGACCGGTCACACGGCGCACCGGAAGTAGCCGTTACAGTTCTGTTACCAGCAGGTGTCCTACCGCCCGCGCGGCGGTGCGGTCGACTCACGGATCACCAGGCGGGGCGCCTCGGGCGTCACCGCGGACGGGACGACACCGGTCAGCTCGGTGGCGAGCGCCGCCAGGCAGGCCCGGCCCAGGCCCGCGAAATCCATCCGCACCGTCGTCAACGCGGGCGTCCAGTAGGCCACCCCGGGGACGTCGTCGAAGCCCACGATGCTCACGTCCCCCGGCACGTCCCGACCCGCCTCGTACAGTGCCCGGCGTACCGCGAGCGCGGTGTCGTCGTTGCCGCACAGGATCGCCGTGACGTCCCCGTCCGCCGCCAGTCGCCGGCCCGCCAGGTACGCCGAACGGGGATCCCAGTCGGCCGGCAGGATTCCCGGCACCGGGGCACCGGCCTCCTCCAGCGCGCCACGCCACCCGGCCTGGCGCGCGCTGGCGACCGTCTCGGAGGGGATGGCGACGTGGTGGACCGTGCGGTGCCCCAACGACAGCAGGTGCCGCGTGGCGTCGGCCGCGGCCTGCCGCTCGTCCAGGAAGATCATGGTGCGCTCGCTGCCCGCCACCCCACCGGCCTCCGTCGCCGCGACCGCCGGCACGTCCGGCGGCAACGCCCGCAGGACGTTGGCGCCGGCCGAGTCGAAGGCGACCACGACCACGCTGCCCGCGCTGGGATCGCTGACGTACTCGACGGCGTGGCGCACATCGACGTCCTGGTCCGACTCGACCACCCGGACACCGACGGCCAGACCAGCCAGCCGGGCGGCCTCCTCGATGCCCTGCAACGTGCTGGCGTACCCGTACAGCATGGTGTTCGCGGTCACCACGGTCACCGCGTTCGCCCGCCCCAGGCCGAGCGCCCGGGCGGCCCGGTTCGGCCGGTACTGCAACCGGTCGATGGCATCGAGCACCAGCCGGCGGGTGTCCGGCCGCACCTTGGGCGAATCGTTGAGCACCCGCGACACCGTCTGGTACGAAACTCCCGCCGCGGCCGCCACGTCACGGATACTCGGAACGGCATCCCGCCGCTGCCGGGCCGGCCTGCCGGAAGACGGTCGCATCACCGCACCAGCATGATCGGTCACCCCGCGCCGGGTCAAAGCAACCGACATCCCCGCCCTTTCCGGACGAGCGCCGCCCGACCAAGGAGCTGCCACCGTGACCGCCGACCATCCGCACCGATCAGCGCTGGACGACCTACGGGCGAAGCGGGACATCCGGCTCGCCCTGCGGCACTTCGACTCCCTCGCGCCGGTGACCGTGCGCCAGATGCTGGGCCGGTGGCGCGGAGTCGGGCTGGAGACCCGCCACCCGATGGACGGGCTGCTGGAGCGCTCCGGCTGGTACGGCAAACGGTTCGAGACCGCCGAGGCCGCTCACCCGCTGCTGTTCCGCACGGCTGGCGGGGGTGTCGCGAGCCTCGACCCCGCGTTGATCCCGCTGGGCCCGCTGCTGCGCTTTTCCCGACTGGCCCGCCTGCCCGTCGCGGCGAGGGCGTTCCGGCTGGTACGGCCGTTGCTGACCACGACGAAGCCGACGGCCCGGCTGCGGATGACCGAGTACCGGGGCGTGGTGACCGCCACCATGTGCTACGACAGGCTCCCCGTCCACGATGCCTTCCGGAGGATCGACGACGACACCGTCCTGGGCGCGATGGACATGCGCGGCTCCCCCCATCCGTTCATGTTCGTCCTCACCCGTGACGAGGCGCGGTGAGGGCCCACCCCGGCGGCGGCCGGGGCTGTGTCAGTGGCCCCGGTAGAGGGCGTCGACGTCGGCGGCGTACCGCTCGACGACGACGTCACGTTTGATCTTGAGGGTGGGGGTGAGTTCCCCGGCTTCCTCGGTGAAGTCCTCGGGCAGGATGCGGAACGTCTTGATCTGCTCCGCCGTCGACACCGTCTCGTTGGCCCGGTCGATCGCGGCCTGCACCTCCTGGCGCAGCTCCGGGCTGTCCCGTAGCTCGGCGACGGAGGCGTCCGGGCGGTGGTGGGCGGCGCGCCACCGGGCCCAGGCCCGCGGGTCGATGGTGACCAGCGCGGCCGGGTACGGCCGGCCGTCCCCGACGACCAGGCACTGGCTGACCAGCGGATGGGCGCGGACGGCCTCCTCCATCGGGGCGGGCACGACGTTCTTGCCCCCCGCGGTGATGATGATCTCCTTCTTGCGGCCGGTGATGCGCAGCCAGCCGTCGTCCCAGCTGCCCAGGTCACCGGTGTGGAACCAGCCGTCGGCGGTGAACGTCGCCCCGGTGGCGTCCGGGTTGTTCCAGTAGCCGGGGAAGACCACGTCTCCCCGGGCGAGGATCTCCCCGTCGTCGTTGACGCGCAGCTCCACGCCGGGCAGCGGCCGACCCACGGTCCCGATCCGTTGGACCGACGGCGGGTTCACCGTCAACGCCGGTGACGTCTCCGTCAGCCCGTACCCCTCCAACACGGTGATCCCGGCCCCCCGGTAGAAGTGCCCCAGCCGCTCGCCGAGCGGCGCGCCGCCGACGATCGCCGTCCGGCACCGTCCACCCAACGCCGCCCGGATCTTCCGGTACGCCAGCAGGTCGAAGACGGCGTGGGCGAGCCGCAGCGGCAGGCCGGGGCCACCCGGGGTGTCGCGGGCGCGGCTGTGGCGCACCGCCACCTGTGCGGCCAGGCCGAACAACCGGCCCTGGTGCGCGTCGGCCGCCTTGTCGCGCGCCCGGTTGTACATCTTCTCGAAGACCCGGGGCACCGCGAGGATGAACGTCGGGCGGTAGGTGCGCAGCTGTTCGATCACGCCGGCGACGTCGGCGCTGTGCAGCAGCGTGGCGCGGGTCTGCACCATGCCCACCTGGATCAGCCGGGCGAACGCGTGTGCCAACGGCAGGAACAGCACCGTCGACGCCCCCGGATGCAGCACCGGTGACAGCACGTCGACGGCGGCGGTGACGTCGCAGTGGATGTTGCGGTGGGTCAGCACGCATCCCTTGGGCCGGCCCGTCGTCCCGCTGGTGTAGACGATCGTGGCCATGTCCGCACCGGTCACCCGGGCACGTCGGGCGTCGACCTGGTGGTCGTCGACGCCCCGGCCGCGGCCGGCGAGGGCGATCAGGTCGCCGGCGTCGATCTGCCAGACCTCACGCAGCGCCGGCAGGTCCGGCCGCAGGCCGGCGAGCATCTCGGCGTGGCCGGGTTGCTCGACCACGCAGCCCGTCGCCCCGGAGTCCGCCAGGATCCAACCCACCTGCTCCGGGCTGGCGGTGTCGTAGATCGGCACGGTCACCGCGCCGATCGCCCACAGGGCGTAGTCGACGAGCGTCCACTCGTAGCGGGTGCGGCTGAGCAGGGCAACCCGGTCACCGTGTGCCACGCCGGCGGCGAGGAGACCACGGGCCAGGGCCAGGACGTCGTCCCGGAACTGCCCGCACGTCACCGGCAGCGCGCTGCCGTGGACCGGCCGTCGGGCGGGCCACGCCCGGGACACCGGCGCCGGGCGGACGAACTGCACCGCTTCGGGGTCTTCCCGGGCGTTGATCCACACCTGCTCGGCCAGGCCCGGTGTCCCGGATCCGACGGGCGCAACCGCCGCCGCCACGTCCTGCATCGTCTTCCCCCTCGCCGCCCGCGGCACAGGCCGGACCGCCGTACGGGTCTGTCCCCATCGTGGCGACCTCGTCGCGGTTGGCTGCGGGAAATGGCGAAAGTGCTCCCGGAGTGGCCGACGACGGGTAGTGCGCCCGGCGCGCACCAGGGCAGCCCGTGGGCCGGCCGGGTGCGCGCCGGGCCGGTCTCAGCGCAGCGTCCGGAAGAACGCGCGCAGGTCGTCGACGAAGAGGGCGGGCTGCTCCATGGCGAAGAAGTGCCCGCCCCGGTCGTACTCGGTCCAGCGCACGACGTGGTGGTCACGCTCGGCGAGTCGGCGGACGGTGAAGTCGCGGGCCGTGGCGACCAGGACCCCGGTGGGTACGTCGCCGCGACCGGCCTCGTCGCCCCACCCGGCGGCGGTGATGTCCTCGTAGTAGATCTGGGCGGCGGAGCCGCCCGTGCCGGTCAGCCAGTAGAGGGTGACGTTGGTGAGCAGACGGTCGCGGTCGACGGCGTCGTCGGGCAGCCCGCCGTCGGGGTGGTCGGTGAGCCGCTGGAAGTGCTCCACGATCCAGGCGAGCTGGGCGGCCGGCGAGTCGTGCAGTCCGTACGCCAGGGTGTGCGGGGACTTCGCCTGGATCTGGAGGTAGCCGTCGTTGTACTGCGCCATCTCCTCCAACCGGCGCTGCTCGACCTCGGTGAGGCCGTCCAGTTCCCCCTCGGCGCCGGTGGGGAAGGTGAACAGCGCGTTGACGTGCACGCCGATGACCCGGTCGGGGGCCTGCCGGCCGAGCGCCGGGGCGACCCACGAGCCGGTGTCGCCGCCCTGCACGCCGTAGCGGTCGTACCCGAGCCGGGCCATCAGCCGCCCGAGCGCGCCGGCCATCCGCTGCGTGCCCCAACCGGGTCCGGCCAGTGGGGCGGAGAACCCGAACCCGGGCAGCGACGGCACCACCAGGTGGAACGCGTCGTCGGGGTCGCCGCCGTGGGCCCGTGGGTCGGCCAGCGGGCCGAGGGTGTCGAGGAACTCGACGAACGAGCCCGGCCAGCCGTGCAGCAGCAACAACGGCGTCGCGTCCGGTTCGGGTGAGCGGACGTGCAGGAAGTGCAGGCGCTGGCCGTCGACCTCGGTGACGTACTGCGGAATGTCGTTGAGCGCGGCCTCGTGCTTACGCCAGTCGTACCCGGTCCGCCAGTACCCGGCCAGCTCCCTCAGGTAGGACACGGGGACGCCGCGCTGCCAGCCGACGTCGGGCAGCTCCGGCCAGCGGGTGGCCGCCAGCCGTGTCGCCAGGTCATCCAGGTCGGCCTCTGGGATCGCGATGCGGAAGGGGCGGATACCGTCAGATGTGGTCGTCACGGCACCGACGTTAGGAGCCACTCAGGTCAGAATCGGTCCCAACCGTCTGGCAGTCTCGCCGCCATGGTGAGGTCCTCGGCGCGGCTGCTCCAACTGTTGTCCCTGTTGCGGTCCCACGGGCACCGGTCCGGCACGGAACTGGCCGGCCGGCTCGGCGTCACCGTGCGCACGATCCGGCGGGACGTCGACCGGCTCCGGGAGCTCGGCTACCCGGTGCACGCCAGCCAGGGCCGCGCCGGCTACCGGCTCGACGCCGGGGCGGTCCTGCCGCCGCTGCTGCTCGACGACGACGAGGCGGTCGCGGTCGCGATCGGGTTGCGCACCGCCGCCGCCAGCGCGGTGACCGGCATCGACGAGACGGCGCTGCGGGCGATGACCAAACTGGAGCAGGTCCTACCGGCCCGGCTACGCCACTGGGTCACGACGGTGCAGCACGCCACCGTCCGCGCCGGGCATCCCGGGCCGACGGTCGGTCCGGGCGTCCTGGCCACGATCTCCGCCGCCTGCTACCGGCGGGAACGGCTGCGGTTCGACTACACCGACCACCACGGCGGCCGGTCGACCCGGCTGGTCGAGCCGCACACCCTGGTCAGCTTCGGGCGGCACTGGTACCTGCTGGCCTGGGACACCGGGCGCGGCGACTGGCGGTGCTTCCGGGTCGACCGGCTCCGCCCCTGGACCCCGACCGGCCCACGCTTCGTCAATCGGCAGCCACCCGGCGGGGACGCGGCGGCGTACCTGGCGCGGCAGTTGTCCGCCGGGCCGTGGGCGGTACGGGCGAGCGTCCCCATGCACGCGCCGGCCGCCGTGGTGGCCGAGCGGCTCTGGCCCGGCATGGGCACGGTGGAGGCCGTCGACGCCACGCGCTGCCTGCTGCACCTCGGTGCCGACACGCCCGGGGACCTGGCGTGGATGGTGGCGGTGATCGGCGTCGACTTCACCGTCACCGGACCGCCCGAGCTGGTCGACGCCGTACGCGAGCTCGGCGACCGGTGCCGGCGCGCCGTACCCGGAGGGGGTGTGGACGGTGGCGTGGGTCCGCCGTGACCGCGCCGGTTTGTCGGGGGGGCCGGTTAGCGTGCGCGGCATGACCGCTCCCGCAGATGTCGCGCCCGAGCTCCTCGACCGGCTGCGCCCGATCTGCCTCGGGCTGCCGGAGGCCTACGAGGAGCCGGCCTGGGTGGGGGTGCGCTGGCGCATCCGCAGGCGGACCTTCGCCCACGTGCTCGCCGTCGGTTCCGACCACGAGGTGGCGGGTTGGGGAGCAGCCACGACCGCCGAGCCGGCCTGTGTCCTGACGCTCCGGGCGCCGGTGGCCGAGGTGCACGCCCTGGTCGCCGGCGGCCCCCCGTTCTACCGGCCCGGCTGGGGCGACGACGTGCTGGGCATGGTCCTCGACGACCGGACGGACTGGGACGAGGTCGGGGAGCTGCTGACCGAGAGCTACTGCCTGCTGGCGCCGAGGAGGCTGGCGGGCCAGGTCGCCCGGGTGGCGCACCGCCCGACGTGAGGGGCCGGCCCGGGCCGGCTGTCGAGGAGCGTGGTGCGTGACCTCGGCGGGGTGAGAACGGACGGCACGCGCAGGGCATCGTCAAGCGCCGCGCGGCGTGCCGCTCCGCTGCCCGGTCCCGGCGGCCGGGTCGGCGCCGCCATCGACGTGCGGGTCCCACGGCTGTTGGAGCTCTACCGGTACGCGCAGGTGTTGTCCCTGATCGAGGGTCCACTGCGGATCGCCAGCACCGACTTCCCCGATCGGCGCTGGATGTTGGACCTGGCCGAGTGCAACATCGTCAAGGCGCTCGCCGTCCCTTTGACATCCTGGCTGGTGAGTTCGTCGCGCGCCACCCCGAGCGGACCGGGTCGGACCACTGCCACCGCCGGTGGGCGTGTTGACACGGTCGGGGCCGTCGATTCGCGACGCGGGCCGAACTTCGGCGCGTCCGGGGTTGACGAACCAGACAGGACCGTTCGCGCCAAGGAGGCCCCGATGTTCACCCGTCCCGCTGTCACCGTCACGCTCACCCTGACGGCGGCGCTGCTCGCCGGCTGCGCAGACGAGCCGGTCGCGCCGATCACCGGCCAACCCGCCACCGAACCGACCGTGTCGTCCACCGTCGTCGCGACGACCGTCGCGAGCACGCCCGCGCCGCCCACCACCCGCTCCGCCGCCCCGCGCGACACCGGGACGCGCCCGCGACCCGGCACCCCCACCCGAGCGACCCGCCCGACGACACCGCCGCGCACCACCTCGGCCTGTCTCGGCCCGGTCGTGTACGAGATCGACGGCGCCGACACCGCCGACCGGCCCCGGTCGCTGTGCATCGGGGTTGGCGGGGTGCTGCGCGTCCGCGACGTCGGCCCGGAGGAGTTGACCGCGACGCCGCCCGGCAGGGCGGTCTGCCGCTACGAGGCCGGCATCTACACCTGCCAACTCGTCGAGACGGGCACGGTGTCGATCACCCTGACGTATCCGAGCGCGCACACGATCCGGGTCGTCGTCCGGTGACCGGTGCCGCCACGCGGGCGGTCATCGCGCCCGCAGCGTGATCCCGGCCAGCAGGTCGTCGACGAAGGTCGCGCTCGCGGCGTCCGGCGGGGTCACCTGCACGTACCCGAGCGTGGCGCCACCGGCGAGCAGGGCGGCGGCCTCGACGATGACCGGTTTGCCGGTCGGGCACGCGGCGTACCGGACGATGGTCCACTCGACGTCAGCCCGACGGACGGCCCGCACCGGGTCGGCGCGGCACCGTGGGTGGGTGTGCCCGGCGAGGAAGTCGGCGGCGTCCGTGGCCGCCTCCCGGCCGTCCGACAGCCCGATGAACGCTCCGGGCACCTCCGGATCGGTGACCCAGTGCGCCGGGTCGGGTGAGATCACCATGGCCGGCGCCAGGCCGCCGCCGGCTGCCGGGCGTCCCGCCCAGCCCGCGCCCTCCGCGCGCCAGCCGGGCGGCAGGCGTACGCTGATCCGCCCGCTGGCGTCCGTGGCCACCGGATCGGGCCGGTCCCGCCAGGCGTCGACCGCCACCGCTCCCGCCGTCGCGCCGGCGGCCAGGACCAGCGCGGCGACCGCCGTGCGCCGGTTGCGCCGCGGGCGGCGGTCAGGCCCGGCGCGGCACGTGGCCGTGTCGGCCAGGGCCCGCGCGAACGCGTCCGCGTCCCGGTAGCGGGCGGCGGGAGCCGGTGCGGTGGCCCGGGCCAGGACGGCGGCCACCCCCGGCGGCGGGCCGGCGGCGCCGAAGAGCCGCAGGCCGAGCCGGCCCATCCCGTACACGTCGGCCCGCTCGTCGACGGTCGACGACGGGTCGTCCTGCTCGGGGGCCATGTAGCCGGGGGTGCCGGCGCGGGCGGTGAGCCCGGACGCGGCGGCCATCGCCTTGGCCAGGCCGAGGTCGGCGACCACGATCCGTCCGCCCGACCAGGCTTGCGCGTCGGCGGTGGGTACGGCGGGCGGCTCGGGCGGCGTGTGCTCGCCGGTGGTGGCGGGCGTGGTGTCGCCGGGTCGCGGCGGGCAGAGCAGCACGTTGCCCGGCGTCAGGTCGCGGTGCACGATGCCGTTGGTGTGCAGGTCGGCGACCGCGGCGGCCACCTGACGCAGGATGCCCCACGCCGTGTCGGCGGGGATGTCACCCGCCTCCAGCAGGTCGCGCAGGCTCCCACCGGCGGCCCATTCCATGACGATGTACGGCCGCCCGTCGGCGAGTTCGCCCACCGTGTGCACGCGGACCAGCCGTGGGCTGTCCACCCGCCGCAGCAGTCGGGCCTCCAGGCTGAACCGTTCCCGGATACGCAGGTCGTTGGCCCAGTTCTCGGCCAGCACCTTGATCGCGACCCAGTCCCGCAGCCGGGGGTCGAACCCGAGCCACACCGTGGCGAACGCGCCCGCGCCCAGCAGGCGCTCGATCCGGCATCCGCCGATCTCGACCGGTCGTGCACCGGAGGGTGGTTGCACAGGTGCACGCTACCCGGCACCGCCCGCCCACGCGCGCCGCCGCCGGGCAGGCGGACCAGCCGGCGGGCGGGCACGACTCCCACACGCCGGCCGGCGCGGTACCGCCGGCACGGCGCGAGGGTGCGGTCAGGTACGGGACAGGGCACGGTCGCTGACGAAGGACTGGAGACCGAACTGGCGGGCGCGGCGTTGGGCGAAGTCGCTCAGCCCCGGACTGTCGGCGTAGTCCAGGCTGTACAGGTCCAGTTCCAACTGGAGCAGTTGCTCGGCGATCTGGGCGTGGAACTCCAGCACGTCCGGTGGCCACGGGGCGTAGCCGTCGTCGGTCCAGCGGGCCGAGAACGACTCGAAGACGATGCCGTCGACGAGTTCGGCCAACCGGGGCAGCATGCCGAAGCCCCGGTTGGCCAGCAGGTACGCCGGCTTGGCTTCCTCCCGCACGGCGGCGATCAGGGTGAGCAGGTGCGGCACGTCCTCGGGGTGGGTCAGCTCGACGTTGAGCGTGTCCAGGAAGAGCCCGGCGAAGCCACCGGCGATCGCCGCCTTCGCCGAGCCGACCACGTGTGCCACCCAGAGCGGATGGTCGACGTGGACGAACGCGCCGCCCCAGTCCGGGTTGCGCTCCCGGCGCTGCCAGGGCGCGGGCGGTCCCTGGTCCTCCGACAGCGACAGGTAGCCGAGGGTCTGCACGCCCTGTTCGGCGAGGTGTCGCAGCTCGGCGGGCCGGTAGAAGCCCGGTTGCAGGACCACCCGCAGATAGCCGGCGAGGTCGGCCAGCCGCCCGTCGCCGTAGTAGAAGCAGATGGGGCGTCGGCTCATCACGACCGCCCGTGCTCCCGGTACCAGGAGAAGGTGGTCCGCACGCCCTCCTCCAGGCTGACGGTCGGTTCGTAGCCCGTCAGCGCCCGCAGCCGGGACAGGTCGGGGCAGCGGCGGGCGACCGAACCGGGCGGCGCCGCCGTCGCCTCGACGGCGGGGCTCGTTCCGGCCACGCTGAGGACCAGCTTGGCGAGGTCGCCGATGTTGGTTTCCTCGCGGTCGTTTCCGATGTGCACGATCTGCCCCGCCGCGGCCGGGTTGGCCATCAGCCGCAGCATGGCCTCGACCGCGTCGTCCACGTGGCAGAAGGCCCGGTACTGGTCGGCGCCGGGAACGGGGAACGGGTCCGTGCCGCGCAGGGCGCGCAGGGACAGCTCCGGGATGACGTGGTCGGCGCCCATCCGCGGGCCGTACACGTTGTGGAAGCGGCCGACCACGGTCTCGAAACCCCGGGCCCGGGCGGTGTGCAGGAAGGCGGCCTCACCGAGCAGTTTGCTGGCCGCGTAGGCGAACCGGGGCGCCGTGATGTCGGAGATCATCGTCGGTACGGTCTCGGGTGTCGGCACCGGCACCGCCCCCGCGCTCACGCCCCCGGCGTAGACCTCGCTGGTGGAGGCGAAGAAGACCCGCTCGCCGGGGGCCACCCAGTCGAGCAGGTGCAACGCGACGAGGGTGTTGGTCCGGACCACCCGGGCCGGGTCCTGTTCCACGTTGCGAACGCCGACGACCGCGGCGAGCAGGTAGATCTGGTCCCAACCCGACGGCAGGGCGGCCCAGGTGTCCGCGGCGGTCAGGTCGGCGGAGACCACCCGCACGGCCGGGTCGCCGCGCAGGTGGTCGAGGTCGGCGTCGTCGCGGCCCCGCGAGAAGTCGTCGACAATCGTCACGTGGTGCCCGTCGGACACCAGGCGGCGGGCGAGGTGCAGGCCGATGAACCCGGCCCCGCCGAGCAGGAGGGCCTTCATGCCGGCGTCACCTCCCCGACGGCGACGGCGGGTGCTGCCGGCGCGTCGACGGTCGCCGGCACGGCGGACGGCAGGTATCCGAGGCCGGCGTAGCGGATCCCGGCGGCGGTGACCGCGTCGGCGTCGAGCACCCGCCACGAGTCGTAGATGAACGCCGGTCGGCTCCCGCCGAGCAGCTCCGGGATCCGGATCGCCCGGTAGTCCGGGTGGTCGTTGATGATCAGGACGGCGTCGGCGTCGGTGAACGCCTTGTCCAGGCCGACCGGCTCGCCCCCGTACTGCCGGATCACGTCGTCGGTCACCATCGGGTCGTGGCCGAGGACGGTGACGCCGGCGGCGGAGAAGACCCGCATCATGGTGGCGATCGGGGTGCCGCGCATGTCGTCGGTGGGCGGCCATCCCTTGTACGCCCAGCCGAGCACCGCCAGTCGCGCCCCGTGGCTGCGCCCGCGCGCCTGCGCCAGCATCCGGACCACGGTCTCCCCCACGTGGACCGGCAGGTACTCGTTGAGCTGGCGGGCCCTGCCGACGAGGAACGGCGCGCGGTCGCCGGCACTGTCGATCATGATGTACGGGTCCTTGGAGAGGCAGCCGCCGCCGACGTATCCCGGCTTGGCGAGGTCCGGGCGGGGGTAGTCGAGGTTCGCCGCCCTGATCACCTCCAGCGGATCGAGGCCGTGCCGTTCGGCGATGAGCGCGACCTCGTTGCCGAAGGAGTAGATCAGGTCGGTGTGGCAGTTGTTGGAGAGCTTCACCAACTCGGCGGTCTCCAGCCCGCTGACCGGAACGAGGGTCTGTGCCAGGCCGCCGAAGAACTCGATCCCGGCGGCGAGGCTGGCGGCGTCCAGGCCGCCGACCACCTGCGGCAGTTCGACGAGTTCCCGCAGCGCCTGGCCCTGGATGGTGCGCTCCGGCGCCATCACCAGCCGGACCTGCTCACCCCAGGCGGCGCGCAGTTCCGGCAGCACCACCCGGCGGCTGGCCCCGACCGGCACCGTGCTGCGGACCACGACCAGCGTGTCCGGGCGGCAGGTGGCCGCGACCGCCCGGGCGGCGGCGGCCAGGTTCGCCAGGTTCGGCCGGTGTGTGATGTTGTCGACCGGCGTCGACACGCTGATCACCGCCACGTCGACGGTGTCGCGTGGCAGCTCGGCGCCGACGTGGATGTCCCGGCCGACACGGGCGGCCAGGATGTCCTCGACACCGGGTTCGAAGATGTGCGGTCGGCCCCGGGACAGCGACGCCAGGACCGCTGGCGACACGTCCGCGCCGTGCACCGTGAAGCCCTTGTCGGCGAGCGCGACGGTGAGCGTGAGCCCCACGTAGCCCAGGCCGACTACCCCGACCTTTGTGCGCATGCGTCTGGTCCTTTCTGCTGGAGGGGTGGTCCGCGAAGCGGACCGTCCGTCGCCGGTGGCCGGTCCGGCCGTCCGCGACGGCGCGGCTCAGCCGCAGGGGGCGGTGAGCCGGTCGAGCGCCCGGACGGTGACCGTGCCGGCGAACCGTTCCGCGCGGTACCGGCGGCAGGCCGCCCGCACGTGCTCGGCCCGTACGGCGTAGTCGACGGCGAGCACGAACTTGCCCGCGTCGCGCAGCGCCCGGGTGTGCGCCAGGTTCTCCGCGCACCAGTCCCGGGTGCACGGCTCGTCCATGGCCAGGTAGAAGAGTTCCTCCATGCCGATGCCGTCGATGGCGGCGGTGTAACCCGGCTGCTCGCGCAGTTCCGGGGAGTTCTGCGGGACGATCAGGAAGCCGGGGCGGCGCGCCTTGGCGTACGTGCTGATCCGGACGATCAGGGCGGTCATGTCGGCGGCGAGCCGCGCCCGGCCACGGCCTCCGGTGCGGGCGAGGGAGATCTCCTCGTACGCCAGCGGGGTGTCCAGGTAGACCCCGTCGAAGCCGGCGCGCAGCGCCTGGTCCACCCGAGGCCTGACCACCCGGTCCCACCACCGGGGATCCCAGTAGCGCACGAAGTACTCGCCGGGCCAGTCCGTCCACTCGTTGGCCAGCAGGTCCGGGGCGGTCCGGCGGATGACCGGGTACTCCGGGCGGAAGTCCTCCAGGCTGCCGATCTCGAAGTACGCCAGCACCCGCTTACCGCCGCGGCGCAGCGCACCGACCTCGGCGGCGGTGAACCAGTCGGTGTGCGCGTCCCGGGCCAGGTCGATGACGACGAGCTGGTACGGCCCGCGGGCAAGCGCGTCGAGCCGGCCGCCGGCGTACCCCTGTAGCTGGTACGCCCAGTTGGTGGCCGTCCCGCTCGGTGGCGGTGTGCGGACGGCGCCACCCGGCACGGCGGTGCCGGCCGGGGCGGGAACGGTGCCGGCC
>NZ_SMKD01000159.1 GCF_004348595.1 Micromonospora sp. KC723 | reverse complement strand
GGGCGGGGTGGGGCGTCGCGCGCGTCCCGCCCCCGCCCGACGCCGGCCCGGGGCACCACCGGCGCGCCGGGCCGGGTGTCGCCGTCAGTAGCGGGCCGCGACGCGGTCCTCGTTCGGCATCAGGATCCACAGGACGAGGTAGACGATCACCTGGGTGCCGGGCAGCAGCAGCGACAGCAGGAACAGCAGCCGGATCAGGTTGGCCGAGGTGTTGAACCGGCGGGCCAGGCCGGCGCAGACGCCGGCGAGCATGCGCCCCTCGCGGGGTCGGACCAGTTTGCGACTCATCGTCGTACTCCCACTCTGCGGCGATCCGCCGCTCTGACCTCAACGGTAGGAAGGGACCGCCACCGCGCCCTCCGTCCCGAGGGGGATCTCGTGACCGCGTACCCGTAGGTGGTTACCCGCGCCGGGCACGGCCGACGCACTCCGCCGATCCCTGGTCCGGGTCGCCGGGGCAGGTGCGGGATCCGCTGCGTCGGGTGGCGTCGGTGGCTAGCATCAAGGCGATCACGGCGCGCGGCTGGCGTCGCGCGAACGGGGTGACCGGCGACGTGATCGAGTGCTGACGGGCGTTCGTTCACCGACTGCTAACCTTTCGTCCGTTCTTCTTCAGGCGGGAGGCGACGGTGACCGCTGGCGTGGCGGCTCTCTGGTCGCACCGCAACTCCCTGCGCATCCTGGTCAAGCGGGACCTGGCCGTGAAGTACCAGCAGTCGGTGCTGGGCTACCTCTGGTCGCTGATCGAACCGCTCGGCATGGGTGCGATCTACTTCTTCGTCTTCGGCGTGCTCTACTCCGGCGACACCAGCCGGCACCTGGGGCAGGCGGCGGGTTCGTACCCGCTCTTCCTGATCACCGGCATCTTCGCCTGGATGTGGACGAGTTCGGCGCTGAGCGAGGCGACCAACGCGCTCACCGGGCAGTCCCGCCTGATCACCACGATGAACGTGCCCCGGCAGGTCTTCCCGATCGGCCGGGTGACCGGACGCTTCGCCGAGTACGTCGCGGGCCTGCCGATCCTGGCCACGGTGGCCGCCGTCTACGCGGCGCACGGCCGCATCGAAGCCGGCTGGTCGCTGCTCGCCCTGCCGCTGGCGGTGCTGGTGCAGGCCACCCTGCTGATCGGGCTCTCGCTGCTGCTCTCCGCGGTCAACGTGCTGATGCGCGACGTCGAGCGGTTCATGCGGCTGATCATCCGGGTGCTGTTCTACGCCACGCCGATCATCTACCCGCTGAGCCTGGTACGGGAGTCGGAGCTGCCGGGCTGGCTGAAGGTGGCGTACGAGCTGAACCCGCTGGTCGGGATCTTCCAGCTCCAGCACGCGATCTGGTACCCGGACGAGTTCCCGGACGCCCGGCTGCTGGCCACCACGGTCGGCGGCAGCGTGCTGGTGCTGGTCGCCGGCGCGTGGACGTTCCGCCGGCTCGAACCGGCCGTGCTCAAGGAGCTGTGAGGTGGCCCCGATCATCGAGGCGGAGGGCCTCGGCATCCGGTTCGTCCGCAACCGCCGCCGGCAGTTGCGGCTGCGGGAGCTGTTCATCCACCGGGGTGGACGCGGGGCGGCGGCCGGCCAGTTCTGGCCGTTGCGGGACGTGTCGTTCACCGTGGAGCCGGGCGACACGGTCGGCGTGATCGGGCGCAACGGCACCGGCAAGAGCACACTGCTGCGGCTCGTCGCCGGGGTGCTCATCCCGGACGAGGGGCGGATCACCGTCCGGGGTGACGTGGCGCCGCTGCTGGAGCTGTCCGCCGGGTTCTCCAACGATCTCACCGGGCGGGAGAACCTGTACCTCGTCGGCGGGCTGCACGGGCTGTCGTCGAGGTACCTGAAGCGGCACTTCGACGAGATCGTGTCGTTCGCCGGCGAGCAGGTGGAGCGCGCCATCGACACCTCGGTCCGGCACTACTCGTCTGGCATGAAGGTCCGGCTCGGGTTCGCGATCATCTCCCACCTGCCGCACCCGATCCTGCTGATGGACGAGGTGACCGCGGTGGGTGACGCGGAGTTCCGCAAGAAGTGTTATTCGACGATCGACCGACTGCTCGCGGAGGGGCGCACCTTGGTGCTGGTGTCACACAACGAGAAGGATCTGACCCGGTTCTGCCGGCGGGGGCTGTACCTCGACGGCGGGCGGCTGACCGTGGACGGCACGGTCGCCGAGGCGCTCGACGCGTACCACGCCGCGGTGCCGCGGTGACGCTCGCGATCGTGCTCGCCGCCGGAGCGCCGGCGGCGGGCCTGCCCACGTCGACCGGGGAGCCCCTGGCCGACCGGCTGGCGGCGCAGTGGCGGCGGGCCGGGGTGGGCGAGGTCCGTACGGTCGTCGACCTGGCGGAGCTGGCCGCCCTGGTGGACACCGTCACCGGACCGGTGGTGGTGAGCGGGGCGGACCTGGTCGCGCACACCGCCGTACTCACCCACCTGCGGACCAGCCCGGTCTTGCCGACGGTGGCCCTGGTGCTCACCGACCCGCCCGGCGACGGCCGCGTCGCGGTGCGCGAGGAACGCGGTCAGGTGGTGGCGGCCGGGCCGGAGCTGGCCGACGCGACCGGCGTGTTCGGTGGGGCGCTGCGGGTCGGCGCGGGCGACCTGCCCGCGCTCGCCGCCGCCGCCCGGGCCGCCGCGTCCCGGCCGGCGGCCGGGCCCGCGGTGGACCGGCTCTTCGCCGCCCTCACCGCGCTCGGCACGCTGACCTTCGCCCACCGGGTACGCCTGCTCGTCGCGCACCGGGTCGGCGACGCCGCCGGGCTGCTCGCCGCCGAGGCGGCGCTGTCGGGGGTGGACGAGGACCGCGCCGAGCTGCGGCTGTCGGTCAAGGAGCGGGACGACTTCTTCACCACCTACTTCGTCAGCACCTGGTCGCCGTACGTCACGAAGGCGTGTGCCCGGCTGCGGTTGAGTCCGACCGCGGTCACGATGATCTCGGTGCTCTTCGCCGCCGTCGCGGCGGTGCTCTTCGGTGTCGGCGGCCGGCCCGCCCTGGTGGCCGGCGGTGTCCTGCTCTACCTGGGTTTCGTGCTGGACTGCGTGGACGGGCAGTTGGCCCGGTACACCCGGCACTTCAGCGCCTGGGGCGGCTGGCTGGACACGATGGCCGACCGGGCGAAGGAGTACCTGGTCTACGCCGGTCTCGGGGCGGGGGCCACGGCCGCCGGGTTCCGCCACGGTTGGGCCCTGGCGATCGCGGCGATGACGTTGCAGACCGTCCGGCACATGACCGACGCCTGGTACGGGGTGCTGCACGACGAGGCCGCCCGGCGGCCCCGGCCGGCGGCGGGTGCGGGCAGCGGCATCGGCGGGATGCTGAACGCCGCGTCGACCCGGGTGCAGGCGGACACCGGTTCGGTGTCGTACTGGTTGAAGCGGACGGTGGTCTTCCCGATCGGGGAGCGGTGGGCGTTGATCGCGTTGACCGCCGCGCTGTTCGGCCCGACGGTCAGCCTGGTCGCGGTGCTGGTCTGGGGGTCGCTCGCGTTCGCGTACACGGGGGCGCTGCGGACTCTGCGGGCCCGCTGGATGTGGGTGCCGGTGCTGGACGCCGTCGACGCGACCCTGCACCGGGACGACGGGCCGCTGGCGGCCCGGCTGCCGGTGGTCCGTCCGGTGGGGCCGTTGGCCCTGGCCGTGGTCGGGGTGTTCGGCCCGGCGGTGCTGCTGGTGGCGGCGCTGGTCGCGGCCGGCGACGGGGGCGCGGGCGGGCTGCGCTGGTGGCTGCCGGTGGTGGTGCTGGTGCTGCTGGTGGCCGGGCTGGGCGCCGGGGCGGCGCACAACGGGCCGCTGGACTGGCTGGTGCCGGCGGCGCTGCGGGCCGGGGAGTATCTCTTCGCGATCGCCGTCGGGGTGGTCGGCGGCGCGCCGGCCTGGCTGGTCTTCGGGTACGTCTTCGTGCTCACCCTGCACCACTACGACCTGGTGGCCCGGTTGGAGAAGCGGCAGGCCGCGCCGCCGCTGCACGGGGGGACGCTGGGTTGGGAGGGGCGTTCGGTGCTGCTGACCCTCGCGGGGATCGCCGGTTTTGCGGCTGTTGGTCTGGCTACACTCGGTGCGTACCTTCTCGTGGTATTCGTGGCGAGCGTCGTCCTGACCTGGGTCGTCCTGCCGGCCCGCGCCGCGCGGGCGACGGCCGTACCGGTCTCGGGCGGCTCGCCGGGCTGACGGAGGGCGGCCGGGATGACCCTGATCAGCTTCGTCGTCCCGGCCTACCGGGTGCAGGGCTACCTGCGCGAATGCCTGGACTCGCTGCTCGGGCAGCCGTTCGGCGACATCGAGGTGGTGGGCGTCGACGACGCCTCGCCCGACACCAGTGGCGACATCCTCGACGAGTACGCCGCCCGTGACCGGAGGGTCCGGGTGGTCCGGCTCGCCGAGAACGTGGGGCTCGGGCCGGCCCGCAACGCGGGGCTGGACCGGGCCGTCGGGGAGTACGTGTGGTTCCTCGACGGTGACGACTGGCTGGCCCCGGACTGCCTGCCCGAGGTGGCCGACCGGCTCCGGTCCACCGGCCCGGACGTGCTGGTCGTCGACCACGTCCGGGTGCACTGGAACGACACGGCGAGCCGCAGCGCCATGGCGGAGGTGTTCCCCGAGCCGCCCGGCGAGGTCACCTTCCGGCTGTCCGACCGGCCGGAGGCCCTACGCCTGCTGCACACCGCCTGGAACCGGCTGGTTCGCCGGGAGTTCCTGACCCGCCTGGGGCTGCGTTTCGCCCCCGGCTGGTACGAGGACGTCTCCTTCACCTACCCGCTGTTGCTGGCCGCCGGGCGGATCGGCGTGCTCGACCGGGTCTGCGTGCACTACCGGCAGCGGCGGGCCGGCGCCATCACCCGAACCCGGGGGGACCGGCACTTCGAGGTCTTCGACCAGTGGCACCGGGTGTTCCGGTTCCTCGACGACCACCCGGAACTGGCCGGGCCGCGGCCGGCCCTCTTCGAGCGGATGCTCTGGCACCACCTGACCGTGCTCGGCAACGGCCAGCGGATCGCCCCCGAACTTCGACCGGCCTTCTTCGACCGGATCACCGCCGACTACCGGCGTTTCCTGCCCCCCGGCGGCTATCCGGCGCCGCACGGGGTGGAGGGGCTCAAACACCGGCTGGTGGCGGCGGGACGCTGGCGGACGTTCAGTGCGCTGCGCGGCGCGAACCAGGCCCAGGCGACCGTCCGGGGCACCGCCCGTCGGGTGATGCCGGTGGCCCGGCGGACCGCCCGGCTGGCCCGCGACGGGGTGCTGCGCGAGTACTACCGGGCCGAGTTGCGCCGACCGATCGACCCGACGCTGGCCGTGTACGCCGCCTACTGGTACCGGGGTCGCGCCTGCAATCCGGCGGCCGTCGCCGCTGCTGCCCGGCGGCTCGCGCCGCAGGTCCGCGCGGTGTGGATCGTCCGGCGGGACCGGGTGGACACCCTGCCGCCCGGCACCGAGTACGTGGTGGCGGGCACCCCTGCCTACTACCGGGCGCTGGCCCGGGCGCGCTGGCTGGTCAACAACGTCAACTTCCCGGACTACGTCCGCAAGCGGCCCGGCTCGGTTCACGTGCAGACCCATCACGGCACGCCGGTGAAGGTCATGGGCCTGGACCAGCAGCGGTACCCGTTGGGCGCGGTCGGGATGGACTTCGCCGGGCTGCTGCGCCGGGTGGACCGGTGGGACTACAGCATCACCGCCAACAGCTTCTCCACCCAGATGTGGGAGCGGGCCTACCCGGCGTCGTACGTCACGCTGGAGGTCGGCTACCCGCGCAACGACCGGCTGGCCGTCGCCACCGCCGAGGAGGTGGCCGAGGTCCGTGGGCGGCTCGGGATCGGGCCGGGCGAGCGGGTGGTGCTGTACGCCCCGACGCACCGCGAGCACCTGCCGCGCTACCGCCCGCCCTTCGACCCGGACCGGCTGCTCGACGTGCTCGGGCCCAGCGGACGGCTGCTGATCCGCAGCCACTACTTCCACGATCGGCCGGGGTGGGCCCATCGGCGCGTCCGGGGGAGGGCGGTGGACGTCAGCGACCACCAGTGCGTGGAGGATCTCTACCTCGCCGCCGACGTGCTGGTCACCGACTACTCGTCGGCCATGTTCGACTACGCCGTCCTGGACCGGCCGATCGTGGTCTACGCCCCGGACCGGGACGCGTACGCGCTGGCCCGGGGGGTCTACTTCGACGTGACCGCCGAGCCGCCGGGGGCGGTGGCATTGACCTTCGAGGAGTTGGTGGACGTGTTCCGCGCCGGCGGCGAGTCCGCCTCGGCGGCGACCGAGGCGCGACGGCGGTTCCGGGAACGGTTCTGCGCGCTCGACGACGGCCACGCGGCGGAACGGGTGGTCCGGCGGGTGTTCCTCGGTGAGTCGGCGTGAGGTCGCCCGGATCTGGCAGGTTACTGGTCAGTTAATAGTCCTGTCATAACCTGAACATGGCACGTTTACCCGATGCGCCGGACCGGTGACCCTGACCAGAGTCAAGCGGGGTTCCGGTCGATCTGGGGAGGAGACGGTGACCACCGTCGCGCTCAAGGATGTCACCAAGGTGTTCCCGGACGGGACGCTGGCGGTCGACAACGTCAATCTCGACGTCAACGACGGCGAGTTCATGGTCCTGCTCGGGCCGTCCGGCTGTGGCAAGTCCACCGTCCTGCGGATGGTCGCCGGCCTGGAGGATCCGACCTCCGGGGCGGTGCTGCTCGACGGCGCCTTCGCCAACGACCTGCCGCCCCGGGAACGGAAGATCGCCATGGTCTTCCAGGACTTCGCGCTCTACCCGCACATGACCGTGAACGACAACATCGGCTTCCCGCTGCGGCTGGCCGGGGTCGAGGCGGCCCCGCGCGGTGAACGGATCCAGGACGTGGCCAGCGCGCTCGGCATCGGGGACGTCCTCGGGCGCAAGCCGAGCCAGCTCTCCGGCGGCCAGCGCCAGCGGGTGGCGATGGGGCGGGCGATCGTACGCCGCCCGGGGCTCTTCCTCATGGACGAGCCGCTGTCCAACCTCGACAGCGGGCTCCGCGCGGAGCTGCGCGCGGAGATCTCCGGGCTCACCCGCGAGTTGGGCGTCACCACCGTCTACGTCACGCACGACCAGGCCGAGGCGCTGACCATGGCCGACCGGGTGGCCATCATGCGCCGGGGCGTGTTGCAGGACGTGGGCACCCCCACCCAGGTGTACGGCCGGCCGGCCACCCTCTACGTGGCGGCCTTCCTGGGCAGCCCCCGGATGAACCTGCTGGAGGCGTCGGTCTACGTCCATCTCGACCGGTACATCACGCTGACCCTCGGCGACCAGGCGCTCTACCTGCCCTGGGACGACATCCGCAGCCGGGCGGTGGCGCACTACCACGGGGAGCGCATCGTGGTCGGCATGCGGGCCGAGGCGCTCACCCCGGTCTCGCCGGAGACCCGCGGCGACGTGCTCCAGGGGCGGATCCGCTACCTGGAGCACCACGGGCACGAGTCGCTGGCCTTCCTCGACATCGGCGCCACCGCGATCGTGGTGGACGAGTTGGGGGCACCCGTGGAGAGCGGCCCGGGTGGGCAGCGTGGGCTGCGCCGTTTCGGGCAGGTGATGCAGCGCCTCGCCGGCCGGGCGGCGGAGCCGGAGCCGACGCCGGCGCCCCCGGAGAGCGGCAACCGGGCCAGCGTGCTCAGCGATCCGGGGCGGCACCACCGCCGGTCGGCCGAGTTGGCGGTGCGGCTCGCCCCGTACCCGGCGATCTCGGCCGGTCACCCGATGACGGTGGCGGTACGGATGGACGCCCTGCACTTCTTCGACGAGCGCGGCGACCGGATCGACGTCGGCTGGCGTTGACCCGGCCTTGCCCAGGAAGTTACCGGCAAGTAACGTCGAGGTGTGTCCATCGACTCGCGCCAGGTGGCGTCCGCGCTGCTCGAAGCCGTGCCCTTCGCCCGAACCCTCGGTTTCGAGGTGGTCGAGGTGGCCCCGGAGACCGGCGGTGGGATCCGGGCGGTGGTCCGGCTGCCCGACTCGCCGGCCACCCACAACCACGTCGGCGGTCCGCACGCCGGGGCCATGTTCACGCTCGGGGAGACCGCCTCCGGCGCGGTGGTGATGGCCGCCTTCGGTCACCTGCTCGACCGCGCGGTGCCGCTGGCCGTCCGGGCGGAGATCGCGTACCGGCGGGTGGCGATGGGGCCGGTGCTGGCCACCGCCCGGCTGGGTCGCACGCCGGCCGAGGTGATCGCCGAGCTGGACGCCGGGCAGCGGCCCGAGTTCGACGTCCCGGTCGAGATCGCCACCGAGGACGCCACCCTGACCTCGGCGATGACCGTGGTCTGGACGCTGCGTCCGAAGCGCTGAGGGGAGATCCACGGCCCAAAGCGGTTTGCCGGGCTGGCCCGGTGGATAGATTCGACCTTGTGCTGGGCCTACCCGCGCACGTGACCGCGTGCCTCTTCGATCTGGACGGTGTGCTGACGCAGACCGCCCGGGTGCACAACGCCGCCTGGAAGGAGACCTTCGACGCCTACCTGGCGCGGCGGTCCGCGGCCACCGGCGAGCCGTTCCGGCCCTTCGACCCCGGACCGGACTACCAGCGGTACGTCGACGGCAGGCCGCGGGCCGACGGGGTCCGCACCTTCCTCGCCTCCCGGGGCATCGTGCTGCCCGAGGGGAGCCCGACCGACCCACCGGACGCCGAGACCGTCCACGGAATCGGCAACCGGAAGAACGCCATCCTGCTGGACCGCATCCACCGCGACGGCGTCGACGTCTACCCGGGTTCGGTGACGTACCTGCGGGCGGCGGTCGCCGCCGGGCTGCGCCGGGCGGTCGTCTCGGCCAGCGCCAACTGCCGTGACGTGGTGGCCTCGGCCGGCCTGGAGCCGTTGCTGGAGGCCCGGGTCGACGGCCAGGTGGCCCAGGCCGAAGGGCTGCGCGGCAAGCCACACCCGGACACCTTCCTGGCCGGCGCCGCGCTGCTCGGCGTCGCGCCCGCCAACGCCGCCGTCTTCGAGGACGCCCTCGCCGGAGTGGCCGCCGGCAGGGCCGGAAACTTCGGCTACGTGATCGGCGTCGACCGGGTCGGCCAGGCCGACGAGCTGCGCGCCCACGGCGCCGACATCGTGGTGACCGACCTCGCGGACCTGCTCAAGGGCGCCGCGTGATCCGCGAACGCGCCTATCCGGTCGAGCCCTGGCACGTCCGGGAGACCCGGCTGGACATGGACGTGCTGGCCCAGTCCGAGTCCGTCTTCGCGCTCTCCAACGGCCACATCGGCCTGCGCGGCAACCTCGACGAGGGCGAGCCGCACGGCCTGCCCGGCACCTACCTCAACTCCTTCTACGAGCTGCGCCCGCTGCCGTACGCGGAGGCCGGCTTCGGCTTCCCCGAGTCGGGGCAGACCGTCGTCAACGTCACCAACGGCAAGCTGGTCCGGCTCCTGGTCGACGACGAGCCGCTCGACGTCCGGTACGGCGAACTCCTCAGCCACGAACGCGTCCTCGACCTGCGCGGCGGCACCCTGTACCGGAAGATGCACTGGCGGTCCCCGGCCGGCCGGGAGGTCAAGGTACGCAGTACCCGGTTGGTCTCGTTCACCCAACGCTCGGTCGCCGCGATCCACTACGAGGTCGAGGCGGTGCACGGGCCGTTGCGGCTGATCCTCCAGTCCGAGCTGGTCGCCAACGAGACCCTGCCGGCGCAGAGCCGCGACCCCCGGGTCGCCGCCGTGCTGGAGTCGCCGTTGCAGGCCGAGGAGGAGCTGACCACCGACGACGGCGGCCTGCTCATCCACCGCACCAAGGTCAGCGCGCTGCGGGTGGCCGCGTCGATGGGCCACGACGTGCAGGCCCCCACCAAGGCCACCATCGAGTCCGAGGGATACGAGGACTGGGTGCGTACCACGATCGGGTGCGTGCTCAAGCCGGGCGAGAAGCTGCGGGTGGTCAAGTACCTCGCGTACGGCTGGTCGAGCCGGCGTTCACTGCCGGCGCTGCGCGACCAGGTCGGCGCGGCGCTCGCCGGCGCCCGGCTGGACGGCTGGGAGGGGCTGTGCCGGGAACAGCGGGAGTACCTCGACGAGTTCTGGGAGGCCGCCGACGTCCGGGTCGAGGGTGACCCGGAGGTGCAGCAGGCGGTCCGGTTCGGGTTGTTCCACGTGCTCCAGGCCGGCGCCCGCGCCGAACGGCGGCCGATCGCCGCGAAGGGCCTGACCGGTCCGGGGTATGACGGACACGCGTTCTGGGACACCGAGATGTTCGTGCTGCCGGTGCTCACCTACACCCAGCCGGGCGCGGTCCGCGACGCGCTGCACTGGCGGTACGCCACCCTGGCCCAGGCGCAGGAGCGGGCCCGGACGTTGAACCTGCGCGGCGCGGCGTTCCCCTGGCGCACCATCGAGGGCCCGGAGTCGTCGGCGTACTGGCCGGCGGGCACCGCCGCCTTCCACATCGCCGCCGCCATCGCCGACGCCCTGCGCCGGTACGTGCTGGTCACCGGGGACGTCCAGCTGGAGCGGGAGATCGGGCTGGAACTGTTGGTCGAGACGGCCCGGCTGTGGCGCTCCCTCGGCCACCACGACCGGCACGGCCGTTTCCACATCGACGGGGTGACCGGTCCGGACGAGTACACCGCGGTCAAGAACGACAACATCTACACCAACCTGATGGCCCAGCGGAACCTGCTCACCGCCGCTGAGTACGCCATGCGCCACCGGGACCAGGCGATCGACCTCGGGGTGACCGAGGAGGAGGCGGCCGGGTGGCGGGACGCGGCGAACGCCATGTTCGTCCCGTACGACGCGGGTCTGGACGTGCACGAGCAGGTGGAGGGCTTCACCCGGTTGCAGGAGTGGGACTTCGAGCACACCCCGACGGAGAAGTACCCGCTGCTGCTGCACTACCCGTACTTCGACCTGTACCGCAAGCAGGTGGTCAAGCAGGCCGACCTGGTGCTGGCCATGCACTGGCGGGGGGACGCGTTCACCGCCGCCGAGAAGCTGCGCAACTTCCTGTACTACGAGCGGCGTACCGTCCGGGACTCGTCGCTGTCGGCCTGCACCCAGGCGGTGATCGCCGCGGAGGTCGGTAACCCCGAGTTGGCGCACCGCTACCTGCGGGAGGCCGCGTTGATGGACCTGCACGACCTGAACGAGAACACCCGGGACGGCGTGCACATGGCCTCACTGGCCGGGGCGTGGATCGCGCTGGTCGCCGGGCTCGGGGGGCTGCGGGACCACGACGGGACGCTGTCCTTCGCCCCCCGGCTGCCCAGCCGGCTGAGCCGTCTGGACTTCTCGGTGCAGTGGCGGTCGATGCGGCTGCGGGTGGACGTCCGGCCTCACCAGGTCACGTACTGGCTGCGCAACGGCGGCCCCGACTCGGTGGTCGAGCTGCGCCACCACGGTGAGCAGGTGTGGGTGACCTCCGCCCAACCGGTCACCGTCCCGGTGCCGACC
>NZ_SMKD01000158.1 GCF_004348595.1 Micromonospora sp. KC723 | reverse complement strand
GGGGGTGGGGAGGGTGGCGCGGCGGACGCGGACGGCCTGGGCGAGGTGACCGAGGACGTCGGCGGTGGTGTCCCACCCCATGCAGGCGTCGGTGATCGAACGCCCGTAGGTCAGCTCGCGGGTCGGGTCCAGATCCTGCCGGCCCTCGAGCAGGAAGCTCTCCAGCATGATGCCGACGATGCCGCGCTGACCGGCGGCGAGCTGCGCCGCCACGTCCGCCACGACCTTCGGCTGGTTGCGGTGGTCCTTGCCGCTGTTGGCGTGGCTGGCGTCGACCACCACCCGCTCGGGCAGCCCGGCGGCCCGCAGCAGGTCGAGTGCGCCGGCCACCGACCCGGCGTCGTAGTTCGGGCCGTCGTTGCCGCCCCGCAGCACCAGGTGCCCGTCGGCGTTGCCCCGGGTGTGCATGATCGCCGGGGTGCCGGCGACGTCGATGCCGGGGAAGACGTGCGGCACGCCCGCCGCCCGGATCGCGTCCACCGCCGTGGAGATGCTGCCGTCCGGGCGGTTCTTCATGCCGATCGGCATGGACAGGCCGGAGGCGAGCTGGCGGTGCACCTGGCTCTCCACCGTCCGCGCGCCGATCGCGCCCCAGGCGACGGTGTCGGCGATGTACTGCGGGGTGATCGGGTCGAGGAACTCGCAGCCGACCGGCAGGCCGAGGCGCAGCACGTCGAGCAGGAGCGTGCGGGCGGTGCGCAGCCCCCGGTTGACGTCGCCGGAGCCGTCCAGCGCCGGGTCGTTGATCAGGCCCTTCCAGCCGACCGTCGAACGCGGCTTCTCGAAGTAGACCCGCATCACCACCAGCAGGTCCTCGGCGTGCCGGTCGGCGGCCTCGCGCAGGCGGCGGGCGTAGTCCAGGGCGGCGGCGGGGTCGTGCACCGAGCAGGGGCCGACCACCACCAGCAGTCGGTCGTCGGCGTGGTCCAGCACCCGGCTGACCGCCCGTCGCCCGGCCAGCACGGCCGAGGTGAGCGAGGCGTCCAGGGGCAACTCGTGCAGGAGCAGGGCGGGGGTGGTCAACGGCACGACACGGTCGATCCGTTGGTCGATGACCGCGCCGGTCTCCGGGGTCGTCACGGTGGGATTCCTTCCGCCGACCGTGCCCCGGGGCCGGTACCCGGGTCGAGCCGGCTGCTCGTACGCAAAGAAGGCAGGAACTTCAGCTCCTGCCCGGCCGGCTCGAACTCAGGTGACGTCAGCTCATGGTGAGGTCACCGGCGTTGGAGCCGGCTGCCTAAACCATCGATACGAGCACGTCACGTCGACCAGCGTACCCGACCGGTCGGGGAAGGCTCACCGGGTCGTCCGGAAAGCCTCGCCTGGAGTTTACCCGCGTCGATGCCCCCGTCGGTAACTTCGTCGGCACCTACAGCAATCTGGGAGGTCTCGATGGACCGTCGTACCGTCCTGCTCGCCACCGTCACCGGTGGGGCCGCCGCCTTCGCCGGCAGCCTCTGGTCCGGTGTGGCGCTGGCCGCCCCGGCCCAGCCCGGCCCCAGCCCGTACGGCCCGCTCGGTGCCGCCGACGCCAACGGCCTCCACCTCCCCGCCGGCTTCACCAGCCGGGTGATCGCCCGCTCCCGGCAGGTCGTGGCTGGCACCTCGTACACCTGGCACGACGCTCCCGACGGCGGAGCCTGCTTCGCCGCCGGCACCGGCTGGATCTACGTCTCCAACTCGGAGATCACCCCGGGTGGCGGGGCCTCGGCGATCCGGTTCAACGCCGACGGGACGATCGCCTCGGCGTACCGGATTCTGTCGAACACCAACCAGAACTGCGCGGGCGGCGCTACCCCGTGGGGCACCTGGCTCTCCTGCGAGGAGGTCAGCCGCGGCTTCGTCTACGAGACGTACCCGCAGGGCGGCACCAGCGCCGTGCAGCGCCCGGCGCTGGGGCGGTTCAAGCACGAGGCGGCGGCGGCCGACCCGGACCGTCGGGTGATCTACCTCACCGAGGACGAGAGCAGCGGCTGCTTCTACCGCTTCCGGCCGACCGTCTGGGGTGACCTGTCCAGCGGGACGCTGGAGGTGCTGGTGGCCGGCACCGCCACCAGTGGCCCGGTGACCTGGGCGCCGATTCCCGACCCGGACGGCTCCCCGACGTACACCCGGAGCCAGGTCTCCGGAGCGAAGAAGTTCAACGGCGGCGAGGGCTGCTGGTACGCCGACGGCACCTGCTGGTTCACCACCAAGGGGGACAACCGGGTCTGGGCGTACGACGCGGTGAACCAGCGGATCGACCTGGCGTACGACGACTCGCTGGTGTCCGGCACCGCCCCGCTGACCGGGGTGGACAACATCACCGGCACCGGCTCGGGGGACCTGTACGTCGCCGAGGACGGCGGCAACATGGAGATCAACGTGATCACGCCGGCCGGGGTGGTCGCGCCGTTCGTACGGATCAGCGGGCAGGGCAGCTCGGAGATCTGCGGTCCGGCGTTCTCGCCGGACGGCAGCCGGCTCTACTTCTCGTCCCAGCGCGGCACCTCCGGCTTCTCCTCCGGCGGCATCACCTACGAGGTGCGCGGCCCGTTCCGCTGACCGGCGCGGCGGGAACCTCGCCGGCGTGCCGGCGGGCCGGTCGGGGTACCACCATCGGCATGACCCAGGAGCAGAGCGACCAGGAACGCATGGAATCCCGTGCCCACCTACTGCCGGAGGAGGCGGCGGTCGGCAGCGACGACCCGCAGGCACAGGCCGAAGCCATCCTCACCGAGTCCGACATCCGCGAGGAGGACCAGAACGCCGCCCCCGACACGGTGCTGGAGCACCGCACCTCCGACCAGACGGTGACCGCGGCCGAGCCCCCGGACTAGCCGAGCCCCCGGACTAGCCGAGCCCCCGGACTAGCCGGGCGGTGGCCACGCCGTCGACGCGCCCCGTGCCCGGCGGGACCCGGCGTAGGTCTGCTCGCGCAGCCAGGCGAGCGGACCCGCCGCCCGCAGGCCGGGCGGCAGATTGCCCACCGGGTCGAAGGCGAGCGCGGCGTCCGCCCGGGGGTCCACCGGCCCGCCGAGAGCCACCTGGCCGAACGGCCGCCACGGACCGGCGGCGGACGCGACCGCGAGCACCAGTCGCGGCACCGCCTCCCGGGTCGCCGCGACCACGTCGTCGAGGCTCCGCCCCAGGTCGACCGACTCCGGGTCGGCCAACGCCGCCAGCCAGATCCGCCGCCGCCCCACCCGGTACGACATGATCGTGCTGTACGTCCCGGCGAAGCGCCGCCGGGGCAGCGGCAGGTGGCGCAGCACCGGCGCGGCATTGCTGGAGCTGATTAGCAGGTCGAACGGGCGGCCCCGCGGCCGGTGCAGCCGGACCGCCAACCCGAGCACGTCCGGCCAGCTCCCCGGGGTGGGCACCCCCTTCGACAACCGTGCCGTGGCCCGGTAGCGGCCGGGGAGGTCCAGCAGTCTGACCCCGCTCGGGCGATCCGGCGTACCCCAGATCGTCACCTCGGCGGCGAAGGTGCGACCGGCCGGGTGCAGCAGGCGGGCGCCGCGCCAGCCGGCCAGGACGGCCGCGGCCCCGGCGACGGCGGCCCCGGCGACGGCGAGGCGGGTGGAGCGGTTGGGCATGGTCCTCTGGTACCCCGCGTCGCCCGGTCGATGCCCGCCCCGTCCCCGCCGGGGCACGCCGCGCCCCGGGGAGTCCCGTTCCACACCGGAGATCGGATAGCGTCGGGTCATGCCCGACAGCGGTTACCCCTGGCCCATCGAGACGACCCGACTGGACAACGGCCTGCGCGTGGTCGTGAGCGAGGACCGCACCGCGCCGGCGGTGGCGGTCAACCTCTGGTACGACGTGGGCTCCCGGCACGAGCCGGCGGGGCAGACCGGCTTCGCGCACCTCTTCGAACACCTGATGTTCGAAGGCTCGATCAACGTGGCCAAGACCGAGCACATGAAGCTGATCCAGGGCTCCGGCGGCTCGCTCAACGCCACCACCAACCCGGACCGCACCAACTACTTCGAGACCGTCCCCGCCGAGCACCTGGAACTGGCGCTCTGGCTGGAGGCCGACCGGATGGGCGGACTGGTCCCGGCCCTCACCCAGGAGACGCTGGACAACCAGCGCGACGTGGTGAAGAACGAGCGCCGGCAGCGCTACGAGAACGTCCCGTACGGCGACGCCTGGCTGCGGCTGCTCCCGTTGCTCTACCCGCCGGGCCACCCCTACCACCACGCGACGATCGGCTCGATGGCCGACCTGAACGCCGCCGACCTGGCCACCTTCCAGGAGTTCCACACCAAGTACTACGCGCCGAACAACGCCGTGCTGACCGTCGTCGGCGACGCCTCCGCCGCCGAGGTCTTCGCGCTGGCCGACAAGTACTTCGGCGCGATCCCGGCGCGGGCGGACATCCCGGCCGCACCGGACGGCCGGAGCGTCGCGGCCACCGGCCGGGCGGCCGTCGAGACGGTCACCACCGACGTGCCCGCCCCCCGCGTGTACGTCGCGCACCGTACCCACCCGTTCGGCACCCCCGGGAACGACGTGACGACCGTGCTCGCCGCCGTGCTCGGCAGCGGCCGGGGCAGCCGCCTCTACCAGCGCCTCGCCGACGGCGAGCGAATCGCCCAGCCGGACACCGTCGGGGCGTACGGGGTGGACCTGGCGCACGCCCCGGCCCCGCTGATCGTCACCGCCACCGCCCGTCCCGGGGTCACCGCCGAACGGCTCGCCGCCGGGGTCGCCGAGGTGGTCGACGAACTGGCCACCGTTCCGGTGACCCACGCCGAGCTGGAACGGGCCAAGGCGCTGCTGAGCACCGCCTGGTGGCGGCAGATGTCCACGGTGGACGGGCGCGCGGACACCCTCGGCCGGTACGCCACCCAGTTCGGTGACCCGGCGAAGGCCGCCGAGCGGCTGCCCGCCTGGCTCGGGGTGACCGCCGAGCAGATCGCCGAGACGGCCGCCGAGGTGCTCGGCGCCGCCGACCGGGTGACCCTGACCTACCTGCCCGAGGAGACCTCATGACGCTCATCGCCACCCGTCCCGGCGCGGGGGCCGCCCGCCCCTACCGGTTCCCGACGGTGATCCGGCGGGACGTCGCCGGTGGTCGGGTCGTCGCCGCGCACCTGCCGGGGCAGAACCTCGCGGTCGCGGTGCTGCTGCTCGACGCCGGGGCCGGTCGTGAACCGGTCGGCAAGGAGGGGCTCGCCGGGGTGCTCGCCAAGGCGCTGGAGGAGGGCACCGCGCAGCGGGACGCCACCGCGTTCGCCCTCGCCGTGGAGGGGCTCGGCACCGAGCTGGTGACCGGCCTGGACTGGGACTCCTTCCAGGTCAGCGTCCAGGTGCCAGTGGACCGGCTGAGCGCCGCCGTCGAGTTGCTCGCCGAGGCGGTCCGCACGCCCCGCCTCGAACCGGACGACGTGCGCCGGGTCCGTGACGACGAGGCCAACGCGCTGCGGATGGACTGGGCGAACCCGGGTCCGCGCGCCGACGCGGTGCTCCGCGCCGACCTGTTCGGCCGCGACAACCGCTGGGGGCGGCCGATGCACGGCGACCCGGAGTCGGTGGGCGCCCTCGACGTCGAGGACGTCACGGTCTTCCACTCCGAGTGGTTCATCCGCCCCGGCACCCTGGTCGTCGCCGGTGACCTGGACCGGCTCGACCTGGACGCGCTCGGCGCGGCGGCGTTCGCCGGCGCCGGGGGCGGCCCGGTCGACCGGGGCGGCCCGATCGAGGTTCCGCCGCGCGCCGGGCGGCGGATAATCCTGGTGGACCGGCCTGGTTCGGTGCAGTCCACGCTGCGCCTCGGGCACCCGTCGCCGCACCGCGCCCACCCCGAACACGTGCCGATGACCCTGGCCGGCACGGTGCTGGGCGGGGCGTTCACCTCCCGGCTCAACCACCTGATCCGCGAGGTGCACGGCTACACGTACGGCATCCGCGGCGACTTCGCCTCGTCCCGGCGGTTCGGTCGGTTCGCGGTCGCGTCCGGCGTGCAGACGGCGGTGACCGCCCCGGCCCTGGTGGCGGCGGTGGGGGAGATCACCCGTACCCGGCTGACCGGGGTGACCGAGGACGAGCTGGCGGTGGCCCGTTCGTGGCGCGCCGGTCAGCTCTCGGTCGAGTTGCAGAGCCCCCGGGCGATCGCCTCGGCGTTGACCACCCTCGTGGTGCACGACCTGCCGGACGACTACCACGCCCGGTTGCGCGAGTCGCTGCTCGCCGCCGACGTGGCGCAGGTCTCCGCCGCGGCCGCCGCGCACCTGCGCCCCGAGTCGCTCACCCTGGTGGTCGAGGGTGACGCGGCCCTCATCCGGGACGATCTCGTCGCCGCCGGACTGGGCGAGGTCACCGACCACACCGGGTGACCGGCCACCCCGGCGGCGGGTTCGTGGGGTGTGATTCCGGTCGCGTCCATCGCCGGCGGCGGCCCGGGCGGTGGGAAAGGATTCCCACCCGACCCGACCACCTGGGTAGCCTCGCGGGCATGAGGATCGGCATTGTGGGGGCCACCGGCCAGGTCGGTGGCGTGATGCGGCAGGTGTTGGCGGAGCGCGACTTCCCGGCGGAGCAGGTGCGGCTGTTCGCCTCCGCCCGGTCGGCCGGGCGCACCCTGCCCTGGCGGGACGGCGAGGTGACCGTCGAGGACGCGGCGACCGCCGACTACTCGGGGCTGGACATCGTGCTCTTCTCGGCGGGCAAGGGCACCGCGCGGGAACTCGCTCCCCGGGTCGCCGCCACCGGCGCCGTGGTGATCGACAACTCCTCGGCGTTCCGGATGGACCCGGCGGTGCCGCTGGTCGTCGCCGAGGTCAACCCCCACGCCATCATCGACCGCCCCAAGGGCATCGTCGCCAACCCGAACTGCACCACGATGGCCGCGATGCCGGTGCTGCGTCCGCTGCACGAGGAGGCGGAGCTGGTTGCCCTGGTCGTCTCGACGTACCAGGCGGTGTCCGGCGCCGGCCTGGCCGGCGTGGCCGAGCTGGACGAGCAGGTCCGCAAGGTCGCCGAGAGCGCCGCCGCGCTCGCCTTCGACGGCGCGGCCGTGGAGTTCCCCGCCCCGCGCTCCTTCGCCCGGCCGATCGCCTTCAACGTGCTGCCGTTGGCCGGCTCGGTCGTCGACGACGGCTCCGCCGAGACCGACGAGGAGCAGAAGCTCCGCAACGAGAGCCGCAAGATCCTGGAGATTCCGGGCCTGAAGGTCTCCGGCACCTGCGTGCGGGTGCCGGTCTTCACCGGCCACTCGCTCCAGATCAACGCCCGCTTCACCCGGCCGATCACCCCGCAGCGGGCCCGTGAGCTGCTCGACGGTGCTCCGGGCGTGGCCCTGTCGGACGTGCCCACCCCGCTGCAGGCCGCCGGCCAGGACCCGACCTACGTGGGCCGGATCCGCGCCGACGAGACCGTCGACCACGGCCTGGCGCTCTTCTGCTCCAACGACAACCTGCGCAAGGGCGCCGCGCTGAACGCGGTGCAGCTCGCCGAGCTGGTCGCCGCCGAGCGCCGCTGAACCCGCCGTCGGCCCCGGGTCGCCTGCTCCGGCGGGTCGCCCGGGGCCGTGCCGCGTCCGCACATCGACCCGTCCACGGATGCCGCCGCCCCGTCGGCCCAGGGTTACCTGCCCGGTGGCGCCGGGTAGTCGAGCGTGCCGACAGCGAGAGGGGAGCACCATGACGACGGTCGGAGAGTTCATGACGACCCGGTTGGTGACCATGGACGAGAACGACACGCTCACCGCGGCGGCGCAGGAGATGCGCGACAGCGCCATCGGGGACGTGGTGGTGACGGCCGGCGACGACGTGGTCGGCATCGTGACGGACCGGGACATCACCGTCCGCGGCGTGGCCGAGAACAGGGATCCGAACACCACCCCGTTGCGCGAGGTCACCAGCAAGGACCTGGTGACCGTCAGCCAGTACGACGACGCCGTCGCCGCCGCCGACCTGATGCGGACGTACGCCGTCCGGCGGCTGCCGGTGATCGACGACGGCCGGCTGGTCGGCCTGATCTCCATGGGCGACCTGGCGGTCGAGCGGGAGCCGCAGTCCGTGCTCGCCGACATCAGCGCCGACGACCCGAACAACTGATCTCCGCCGCGGGCGACCCGACGCCGGTCCCTTCGGGGCCGGCGTCGTCGTGTCGGTGCGACCTCCGCGGTTCACCCGATCCGGGCGAGGTTGACCTCGCGGTGGACGGGCACCCCGCCGGAGTACTTCGCGATGCCGTGGAACGACGGAAGAGAGGGCCGATGGTGGGGGACGCGACCACGAGGTTCTTCGAGGATCTGAACCGGCGGGGCTACGAGCCCGCATTGGCCAAGGCCTCCGGCAGGCTGCGGTTCGACCTGCACGAGGGGGCGCAGACCACCCACTGGCTGCTCGAGATCGACCGGGGGAACCTGCGGGTCAGCCAGGAGGACCGGGAGGCGGACACCGTGATCGGCACCAGCCCGGCGATCTTCGAGGAGGTCGCCTCGGGCCGGGGGAACGGCCTGGCGGCGATGCTGCGTGGGGACATGACGGTCACGGGTGACCCCCGGCTCGTCGTCCAGGTGCAGCGGATCTTCCCCGGCCCACCGACCTCCGAGGGGTCGCGTCGGCACTTCCGCGGGGAGGCGCACTGATGGCGTCGAACAGCACGATCCGGATCCTCGACGGCAACACCTTCGTGGTGTCGGAGGACACCGGCGACATCGAGGCGACCCCGAGCGAGCCGACCGGTCTGTTCTCCATCGACACCCGGTTCCTGTCCCGCTGGGTGCTCACCGTCAACGGGGAACGCCTCAACGCTCTCTCCTACGACGATCTCCAGTACTACGAGGCCCGCTTCTTCCTGGTGCCCGGGATGGCCACCCACTACATCGACGCCAAGCTGTCGATCATCCGGGAACGCGCGGTCGGCGGCAGCTTCCGTGAGCAGGTGGTCATCCTCAACCACGACGAGAAGCCGGTGGACCTGGAGATCCGGATGGAGGCCGGCTCCGACTTCGCCGACCTGTTCCAGGTCAAGGACGAGATCGTCAACAAGCAGGGTGAGATCTACGCCGAGGCCGAACCGGACCGGCTGCGGCTGGGGTACCGGCGCGGCAACTTCGTCCGAGAGACCATCATCTCGTCGTCCGAGCCGGCCCGGTACGACCGCAACGGCTTCGGGTTCACCGTGCGCCTGGAGCCGAACGAGCAGTGGGAGACCCGGATCGACGTGCAGACCGTCGCGCTCGGCCCGGGCGGACGTGACCTGCGGATGGGCCTGCGGGCGCACGACTCCGGCCGGCTCGCCCTCCAGCGCGACCTGGAGGAGTGGGTCGCCAAGGCGCCGAAGGTGAACAGCGAGCACGAGGACCTGGCGGCCACCTACCGGCGTAGCCTGGTCGACCTCGCCGCGCTGCGTTTCTCGCCGCTCTCGCTCGGCGGCCAGGCCCTGCCCGCCGCCGGTCTGCCCTGGTTCATGACGATGTTCGGCCGGGACAGCATCCTGACCTGTCTGCAGGTGCTGCCCTTCGTGCCCGAGCTGTCCAAGACCACCCTGCGTATCCTCGCGGCCCTGCAGGGCACCCGGTTCGACGACTTCCGGGACGAGGATCCGGGCCGGATCCTGCACGAGATGCGCTACGGCGAGACGGCCGCGTTCGAGGAGCAGCCGCACTCGCCGTACTACGGCTCGGTCGACGCCACCCCGCTGTTCGTGGTCCTGCTCGACGAGTACGAGCGGTGGAGCGGGGACGTCGCGCTGGTCAAGGAACTGGAACCGGAGTGCCGCCGCGCGCTCAGGTGGATCGACGACTACGCCGACCTGGTCGGCAACGGCTACATCTGGTACGAGCGGCGCAACGCCGACACCGGCCTGGAGAACCAGTGCTGGAAGGACTCCTGGGACTCGATCTCGTACTCCGACGGCACGTTGCCGCCGTTTCCCCGGGCGACCTGCGAGGTACAGGGGTACGCGTACGACGCGAAGCTGCGCGCCGCCCGGATGGCCCGGGAGTTCTGGGGCGACCCGGCGTACGCCGACCAGCTGGAGCGGGAGGCCGCGCAGCTGAAGGAGCGGTTCAACCGCGAGTGGTGGGTGGCCGACGGCGAGTTCTACGCCCTCGCGTTGGACCCCGACGGCCGGCAGTGCGACGTGCTCAGCTCGAACATGGGGCACCTGCTGTGGAGCGGCATCGTCGACCACGACCGGGCCGAGAAGGTGGCCCGGCACCTGGTCTCCGACCGGCTCTTCACCGGCTGGGGGGTGCGCACCCTCGCGGAGGGGGAGGTGCGGTACAACCCCATCGGCTACCACAACGGCACGATCTGGCCGTTCGACAACTCCTTCATCGCCTGGGGCCTACGGCGGTACGGCTTCGCCGAGGAGGCCGGCACCATCGCCAGTGGCATCCTGGACGCCGCCCGGTACTTCGACGGCCGGCTGCCCGAGGCGTTCGGCGGCTACCCCAGGGAGCAGACCAAGTTCCCGGTGGAGTATCCGACGGCGTGCAGCCCGCAGGCCTGGTCGACCGGTACTCCGCTGCTGCTGATCCGGACCATGCTGGGCCTGGAACCGCATGAGGGACACCTGGCGGTCGAGCCGGTGCTGCCGGTGGGTATGGGCCGGATCGAGGTGCTGGACATCCCCGGCCGGTGGGGCCGGGTGGACGCCTTCGCCCGGGGCCGACTCGAACTGCACCACACCCGCTCGGCCCCTACGGAGGCGTAACCTACGCGCGGTAAAGTTGGCGGATGCCGGAACTCGTGTATCCGCCCGTGATCGCCGCCGCCAAGACGATGTTCCGGGTCCTCGACCTGCGACTGACCGTCGAGGGCAGCCACCATGTCCCGCGCGTCGGCGGGGCGGTGCTGGCCAGCAACCACGTCAGCTACCTGGACTTCATCTTCTGCGGCTACGGCGCCCACGAGGCCCGCCGCCTGGTCCGGTTCATGGCCAAGCACGAGGTCTTCGCGCACAAGGTCTCCGGTCCGCTGATGCGCGGCATGAAGCACATCCCGGTGAACCGGGCGGCGGGCGCGGGCTCGTACAACACGGCTTTGGACGCGCTGCGTCGGGGAGAGGTGGTAGGCGTCTTCCCGGAGGCGACGATCAGCCGGTCCTTCACCGTCAAGCAACTCAAGAGCGGGGCCGCGCGGATGGCGCAGGACGCTGCCGTGCCGCTGCTGCCGGTGGCACTGTGGGGCACCCAGCGGCTGTGGACCAAGGGCCGCCCGAAGAACCTGACCCGCCGGCACACCCCGATCACCATCCTGGTCGGCGAGCCGATGGACCCGACCGCCTACCCGGACGCCAACACGATGACGGTCGAGCTGAAGAGCCGGCTTTCCGCCCTGGTCGACCGGGCCCAGCAGGAGTACCCGGACAAGCCCGCCGGCCCCGAGGACGCCTGGTGGCAGCCGGCCCACCTGGGCGGCACGGCACCCACCCTGGCGGAGGCCGTCGAGCTGGACCGGCGCGGCCGACGCACCGCCGCCTCCTGATCCCGCACGGGACTCGCCGCGCGGCTGCGGCGCGGCGGGCCGGCGCGGTGGTCGCCCGTGTGACATTCCCAGGAACTGCGACGCTGGAGACACCGAAGGCGCTTGGACGGGAACCCTCCCCCTTTGCCCGCCCGGCGCCGGCCGGCCGCGTCGCGCGGACGACGAGACCTTCCGGGGTCGTTCGCGCGACGCGGGTCGGCCGCTGCCCGCGGGGGGCGGCGTCGCTCCCCACGGCCGCCCGCCCCATCCG
>NZ_SMKD01000157.1 GCF_004348595.1 Micromonospora sp. KC723 | reverse complement strand
GGCGGGTTGTAATCCGTCCAACTCTCAGGTAACGCCCAGAAACCAGTGCTTCTCCGAACAATTCTCACCAACTGCCCCTAACCGACAGGAGAGCTGCCAAGGTGGAGAGGACAGGGCGTCCCGGTCGATGCCTCCCAGTCAGCCCATCGCTCTCGTAACCGGAGGACACCTGTGCGCGTACACACGCTCAAGCGGGCCCTCGTGGCCTTGGCCCTGGCGCTGCCAGGAGCCACGATCGCCACCGTGGTCGCCGCGCCGGCGGCCCAGGCCGACGCCTGCTACACCTGGAAACGCACGCTGGTTCGGGGGCACTCCGGGGAGGACGTCCGCCAACTGCAGATCCGGGTCGCCGGGTGGCCCGCCACCGGCGGGATCGTCCGGATCGACGGACAGTACGGACCGGAGACCGCCGCCGCGGTCCGCCGGTTCCAGGCCGCGTACGGGTTGCGCGTCGACGGGATCGCCGGCCCACAGACCTTCGCCAAGCTGTACCAGTTGCAGGACGACGACTGCACGCCCGCGCACTTCAGCTTCAGCGAGATGGACGACGGATGCGGCCGGGGCGGGTGGAGCGGGGGCCCGCTGCCGGCCGCGGAGACCCGGGCCAACGCGCTGCGCACCATGTGGAAGCTCGAAGCGCTGCGCCACACGCTCGGTGACCGGCCGCTCTACGTCACCAGCGGCTTCCGCGACACCGCCTGCAACCGCGAGGTCGGCGGGGTGGCGGACAGCCAGCACCTGTACGGCAACGCCGCCGACGTGACCTCCCGGACGAGCTCGCTGTGCGACATCGCCCGGGCCGCCCGCGGCCACGGATTCAGCGGGATCTACGGGCCCGGCCACCCCGGCCACAGCAGGCACGTGCACCTGGACTCGCGCCGCGAGAACAACCGCGACCGGACGAGCAACACGACGAGTTGGTCGGCCCCGGACTGCGGGGTCGGCTCCGCCGACTGAGCGGGCCGGAACATCGACGCCAGCCCGGCCCGGGTTCCGACCCGGTCCGGGCCGGCGTCGCCGGCACCCCGGTGACACCGGCGGTCGGGGCCGCGCTCAGCTTGCCCGGGGCCAGCGCGGCGCGGTGGCGGGGGGTGCCACCGGCCGGCCGGGCACGCCGGGCCGGATGCCCTGGGCAGCCGGCCGGATCCCCTGCGCCGCGGCCGGCCGCATGCCCTGGGCGGCGGGCCGGCCGGCCTGGCCGCGCGTCGGATAGGCGGGAACGGGCCGGCCCGGCGGCACGCGGCCCGGCTGGCCGGGCGCCGGGCTTCGCGGCGGTGTCACCGCGGCGGGACGCGACTGCGCCGGGGTGCCGTAGGTGAACGGGAACGGCACGTGCACGAACGGGTTCCCGTGCCGGATCAGAGCCTCGATCTGCCGCTCGTTGAGCCCGTGGTTCTCCAGTACCCGCCGGCCCCACCGGTGCAGCCGGCACGGGTACGACGCGCCGTCGTTACCGCACAGCGCCCCGGTGGGCCACTCCTCGGCGGCGTGTACGACCACCGCCCGCACCGCGAGCCGGACGTCCTCCGGCGTCAGCGGCGCCGGCACCGGCACCTCGCCCAGAACCAGATCGATGGGGTCCGTCGACTGCTCACCAACTCGCACGGCAGGCCTCCCGCAGCTCGCCAGCGACTGCGGCTGTCCGCCGCAGCGCATCCTCGGCCAGTGGTACGGCCCGCGCGGGACAGAAGTTCAATCGCGCCGGGCGGTACCCCGCCGCCCGTCGGCGGCGGGCACGGTCAGGGCACGCCGGGAACGGGCCGCCGTACCGCCCGTCAGACCAGGCCGGCGTCGTGCACCAGCAGCGCCACCTGCACCCGGTTGTTCAGTTCCAGCTTGGCCAGCAGTCGGGACACGTACGCCTTCACCGTCGCCACGCTCATGAACAGCTCCGCCGAGATCTCGGCGTTGGTGCGGCCCTGCCCGAGAGCGAGCGCGACCTGCCGTTCCCGTTCGGTCAGGCCGGCGAGCGCCCGCAGCGCCCGCTGCCGCCGTTGGTCGCCGCCGGACCCAACCGGGCCGGCGGTCACCTGGGCGATCAGCTTGCGGGTCACCGTCGGGGAGAGCGTCGCCTCCCCCGCCGCCACCCGCAGCACCGCGCGGACGATCTCCGCGGGCGGGGTGTCCTTCAGCAGGAACCCGCCGGCGCCGGCCCGCAGCGCCCGCAGCACCTGCTCGTCGGCGTCGAAGGTGGTCAGCACCAGCACCTCGGGCGGATCCGGCAGCGTACGCAGCGCCTCGGTGGCGGTCAGCCCGTCCACCCGGGGCATCCGGATGTCCATCAGCACCACGTCCGGCGCGTACGCCTCGACGGCGGCCGGCACCTCGGCGCCGTCGGCGGCCTCGCCGACCACCCGGATCTCCGGCACCCCGCCGAGGATCATCGACAGCCCTGCCCGGACCAGCGGATCGTCGTCGACGACGAGCACCCGGACCGCGACCGCCTCCCCCGCGCTCACGACGCCGGCCAGGGCAGCCAGGCGGCGAGCTGGAAGTCGCCGGCGGCGTCCCGCCCGTGCGCCAGCCGACCCCCGGCCAGGCTGACCCGCTCGGCGACCCCCACCAGTCCCGTGCCGGTGCCCGGGATCGCCGAGCCGACGACCTCACCGACCGGCAAGGGGTTGCGGATCTCCACGGCCAGCCCGTCGCCGGGCCCGCCGGCCAGCCGCACGGTCACCCGCGTCCCCGGCGCGTGCTTGCGGGCGTTGGTCAGCCCCTCCTGCACGATCCGGTACGCGCTGCGCCCGACCGCCGCCGGCAGGGCCGCCGCCTGGTCGACCTCGTCGACCACGCCGACCCGAACCCCGGCCGCGCGGGACTCGGCGACCAGCGCCGGCACGTCACCGAGGGTCGGCTGAGGCCGCTCCGGGATGGCCTCGCCACCGGCCTCGGCGCGCAGCACGCCGATCACCTCGCGTAGGTCCTGCAGGGCGGCGTGCGCGCTGGCCCGGATCACCCCGGCCGCCCGGGCGACCTCCTCCGGGGGCGCGTCGGGGCGGAACTCCAACGCCCCGGCGTGCAGGCTGAGCAGGGAGATCCGGTGCGCCAGCACGTCGTGCATCTCCCGGGCGATGCGGGTGCGCTCCAGCTGCCGCGCCTGGGCCACCCGAAGCTGCTGCTCGGCCTCGGCCCGGTCGGCCCGCTCACGCAACGACAGGACCAGCTGCCGGCGGGCCCGGACGAACAGCGCCCAGGCCACCGCCACGCCCACGATCAGCACCGTCCAGGCGACGGCGGGCCAGAACGGCAGCTCCGGGTCCGGTCGGAGCGCGAGGTAGACCGGCGTGGTGGCCAGATGCCAGGCGACCAGGGCGGCACCCGTCGGCAGGGGCCGGTGCAGCAGCACAGTGAACAGGATGACCAGCATCGCGATGCCGGCGCTGGACGAGAAGAGCGCCAACGGTGCCGTGGCCACCGCCAAGGCCAGCGGCCAGCGGCGGCGCAACCAGAGCGCGGCGCTCACCCAGACCCCGAGCACCAGGTCGACCCCGACCAGCCAGCCCGGCCCGGCGTTGAGCGCCAACTCCGGATCCGGGCTCACCGCGTCGCCGAAGGAGAACAACGCCCAGGCGAGGGCGAGCAGGAAGCAGAGGCTGTCGACCACCCAGTCCCGGGCCGTGCGCCGCACCACGGTCGGCGAGCGGGTCAGGGCCCCCGGCAGCAGCCAGGGGTGTTCGGGTACGACGGCGACGCTCACCCGCCCATGCTAGGAAGTCGGCTCCGCGCGCCGATACCTACCAAAGTCGACGGTGCCGGTAGACCGAGGTATCGCCGGTTCTCGACCGCCGGCCGCAGCGGACAGCCGGGTGGCCCCGGCAGGCTCGACGCCATGATCGAAGTTGACCACCTCACCAAACGGTACGGGCCGCAGGCCGCCGTGAACGACGTCTCGTTCCGCTGCGAACCGGGCACGGTCACCGGTTTCCTCGGCCCGAACGGCGCCGGCAAGTCCACCACCATGCGGATGATCTGCGGACTGACCCCGCCCACCTCGGGTGGCGCGACCGTCGCCGGGGTGCCCTACCGGCGGCTATCCAACCCGGGACGGGAGGTCGGGGTGCTGCTGGACGCCTCGGCGCAACACGCCGGGCGAACCGGCCGGGAGGCGTTGACCCTGGCCGCCCGGACCATGGGCGTGGACCGCCGGCAGGTGGCCGCGAAGCTCGATCTCGTCGGGTTGAACGAAGCGGCGGCGAAACGACGGGTCGGGGCGTACTCGCTGGGGATGCGGCAGCGGCTCGGTTTGGCGCTGGCGCTGCTGGGTGACCCCCGGGTGCTGATCCTCGACGAGCCGGCCAACGGCCTCGACCCGGAAGGGATCTTCTGGATGCGGGGCCTGCTGCGCGACTTCGCCGACCGGGGCGGCACGGTGCTGCTCTCCAGCCACCTGCTGCGCGAGGTGGAGGCGGTGGCCGACCGGCTCGTCGTGATCGGCGGCGGCCGGGTGGTCGCCGCCGGCGACAAGGACGAACTGCTGGCCGGCGCCGGAACCCTGGTCCGCGCCCGCGACCCGCACGCGTTGCGGTCGACGCTGGACCGGGCGGCGCTGCCCGCCACCGCCGGCACCGACGGCGGCTTCCTGGTCCACGCCGAGCCCGGCGCGGTCGGCCAGGCCGCGGCGGACGCCGGGCTGGTCCTCACCGAGCTGCGGCCCGCCGGCGCCGGTCTGGAACAGCTCTTCCTCACCCTCACCGCCGGCACGTCGACGAAGGAGACCGTGCAGTGACCACCGCCACCACCGCCCCGGCCCCCACCGTTCACCGACCGGCCACCAGCGGGCCGTCCCTGGCCCGGCTGACCGAGGTGGAACTGCGCAAACTCACCGACACCCGGGCCGGCCGCTGGCTGCTGGGGGTGATCGGGTTGGTCGCCGCCGCCATCGTCACGGTGCAACTGTTCGTCCTCGACGACCCCGAGCAGACGTTCCAGGCCTTCTTCATCCCGTCGCTGTTCCCGGTCGGGCTGCTGCTGCCGGTGCTGGGCATCCTCTCCATCACCGCCGAGTGGTCGCAGCGCACCGCGCTGACCACCTTCGCCCTGGTGCCCCGCCGGGGCCGGGTGGTCGTCGCGAAGCTCGCCGCCCTGGTGCTGGCGGCGCTGGCCTCGGTGCTGGCGAGCCTCGCCGTCGCCGCCGTCGGGACACTGGTCGCCAACGCCACCGGCGGGGCCGGAACGTGGGCCTTCGACTGGCAACTGCTGCCGCACGCCGCCGTGTTCCAGGTGGCGAACGCGCTGATGGGCGCGGCCTTCGGCCTGCTGCTGCTGAACACCCCGCTGGCCGTCGTCAGCTACCTGCTGCTGCCGACGGTCTGGAGCGTCCTCGCCGCGATGGTGACGGCGCTGCGCCGGCCGGCGGAGTGGCTGGACACCGCGGTCACCCTGGAACCGCTGCTGGGCGCGGAGGTGACCGCCGGGCAGTGGGGCCGGCTGGCGGTGTCGCTGCTGGTCTGGCTGGCGCTGCCGCTGGCCGCCGGGCTGGTCCGGGTCATGCGGCGGGAGGTCTCCTGATTGTGGACGCGCAGGGACACGGCACGGCCACCGTGGTCGACGGCGGCGTCACCGAACTGGTGGTGATGTGGGCCGGATTCCCGCTGCTCGGGACCGGGCTGGGCGCGGCGCTGACCGCCGCGTCCGGTTGGCTGGCCGAGCGGCCCTGGGTGCCGTTCGACGGCTGGTTCGCGTTCCTGGCCCGCCTGCCCGAGCAGCAGGCGTACGCCGCCGGTTGCGCGGTGCCGGCGCTGGCCGGGCTGGTCCTCGCGTACGTCGGGACCCGGGAACGGCTCACCGTCACCGTCGGCCGGACGGCGGTGCGGCTGCGCCACGACGGCCACGAGCAGGAGGTCTCCCGGGCCACGGTCGCCGGCGTCTTCGTCGACGGCACGGCGCTGGTGCTGCTCGGCGTCGACGGCGGGGAACTGGCCCGGGAGAAGTCGGACCTCAACCGGGAACGGCTGGCCTCGGCGTTCACCGGGCACGGCTGGCCGTGGCGAAAGGAGGATCCGCACCGGGGGGCGTACCGGCGGTGGGTGGAGGGGTTGCCCGGGTTGCCGGCCGGCGCGGACGCCCTGCTGCGGGCCCGGCAGCGGGCCCTGGACACCGATCGGGGCGGCGAGGCCCGGGAGCTGCGCGCTGAGCTGGGGCGGCTCGGGGTGGTGGTGCGCGACGAGGAGAAACGACAGTACTGGCGGACGGCCGGGGATCCGCTTGACCGGAAGGGGCGCACCGACGGCGGGTAGCGTGACGGGCACGGAACGCGCCCGACGACGAGGTGGTGTTGCCGGTGGCGGGTGACCGCCGCCGGCCGGGCCGGACCCCCGCCCGTCCCCACTGTCCACAGGCGCGTACCGACGGTAGCGGAGTTGCCGTCGTGAATGGCCAGACGCTGCGCCGGCCGCTACCGTTCCTCCCGTTGCGGGAGGAGACGTCCGGTGTACGTGGTGTCCGTGATCAACTACAAGGGCGGGGTGGGGAAGACCACCCTGACCGCCAACCTCGGCGCGGAACTGGCCAACCGGGGGATGCGGGTGCTGCTGGTCGACCTGGACCCGCAGACCAGCCTCACCTTCAGCTTCTACGACCCGGACGACTGGCGGGAACGGCTGCGCGCCAACCGCACCGTCAAGCGCTGGTACGACGGGCTGCGCGGGGACACCCCGGCGGTGCCCCTCGGTGAGCTGGTGGTCTCCCCCGGCCCGGCCAACGCCCACCTGTCCGGCGCGGGGCGGCTCGACCTGATCGCCTCCCATCTCGGCCTCACCGACATCGACCTGGCGCTGGCCCGGGGTGTCGCCGACGGCGAGGAGTACGACCGGGAGCTGTTCCGGGTCCGCGGCTCGCTGGCCGAGGGGCTGCACGACGAGGCGTTGGGCGGCTACGACCTGGTGCTGATCGACTGCCCGCCGAACCTCAATGTGGTCACCCAGTCCGCCATCATCGCCAGCGACCACCTGCTCATCCCGGCTAAGGCCGACTACCTGTCCACCCTCGGCATCGACTACCTCTGCGGCAACGTGCGCGAGCTGGTCGACCGGTACAACGCCGACTCCCGGCGGTTCGCCACCATCCGGCGGCACCACAAGGTGGCTCCCGGCATCGCCGGGGTGGTGTTCACCATGATCCAGCTGACCGCGCAGCGGCCGATCTCCGCCCACCAGGTCTACATGGACCAGGTCCGCGCGCTCGGCCTGCCCGTCTTCCCGACCGTCCTGCGGGAGAACGTCTCGCTCTTCGCCACCAACGCCCCGCGGGGCGTGCCGGCGGTGCTGCGCCCCCGGGTGAGCCTGCCGGCCGTGCAGGAGGAGTTGCGGCAGATCACCACCGAGTTCGTCGCCCACCTCCAGCCGGCGCAGGTGGCGGCGTGACCGACCCGACGCGTACCGCCGCGTTGCTGGTCCGCCTCGCCGACCTGCTGCGCGACCTGCCGGCCGCCGAGGTGGCGGCGCTGGCCGAGGGGCGGGCCCGGCTGGCGGTGATGCCCGCCGGCGGGGCCGCGCCGGCCGGCGGTGCGCTCGTACCGTCGGCCGACCTAGGGGACCGGCGGTCCGTGCCGCGCCGGGCCGGTCCGTCGGACACCGACCCGGACCGGGCGGTGGCGGCGCTGGCCGCCATGACCAGCCGCGGCGACGGCACGGCGTACCTGTCGGCGTGGCCGGTGCGGGAGCTGCGGGTGTTGGCGGCCCGACTCGGGTTGCGCGGGGCGACCGGCCGCAAGGCCGATCTGGTGGAGCGGATCGTGGACCGGACGGTGGGTTTCCGGCTCGACTCGGCGGCGATCCGCCAGCTCTGAGCCGTCCGGCCCCGGGCTCCGCACCGGTGGTCACCGCCCGGTGGCGGGAGGCACCCCATCGGTTCGGTCCCGCCGTCCTTTCGGCCGGTCAGCCTTCTCCGATCTTGTCAGGGATCTGACCCCTGGATACGCTCCCGCGGCTACTCCGCTGAGAAAGGACCGCAGTGACCGTTTCTGCTCCGGCCAGCACCCAGAAGTCCTGGGTGGTCGCCCTGCTGCTCTGCTTCTTCATCGGTGTCCTCGGCGTCCACCGGTTCTACGTGGGCAAGGTCGGCACCGGCATCCTCCAGCTCGTCACCTTCGGTGGCCTGGGCATCTGGACCCTGATCGACTTCATCCTGATCCTGGTCGGCGCCTTCAAGGACAAGCAGGGCCAGCCGCTCGCCAAGTGAGACGTGGCCGGGGCCGGGATCGTGGCGATCCCGGCCCCGACCGGCGTCAGAACCGGTACGCGGTGCCGTACTCGGGCACCAGGATCCGGCTGCGCGGTGACGCCCGGCGGACGGCGGCGACCAGGTCGTCCAGCCGCTTCCGGTCGTTCGGGGCGACGACCGGCGGGTTGACCAGCGGCGTCTCGAAGTTGTCCCAGTGCACCGGCACCACGACCTTCGGGTGGTCCAGCGCGGCCATCAGCCGGGGCACGTAGTCGGCGGTGGAGCCGGTGGCTGGCAGCGCCACCATCGCCACGTCCGGCGCCAGCCCGGTGAGGTTGCGTTCGGCGAAGTCGCTGGCGCCCATGAAGAACACCGACGGGCCGCCGTCGACGCGGATCTGGTACGCCAGGGTGTCCCCCTCGGGCAGGTCGGCGACGGTGGCCGGCTTCGGCGGCGGGGTCACGCGTACGCCGGGGAAGGCGATCGACCACGCCGCGTTGCGGCTGTGCAGCGAGCCGACCACCTCGATCGTGTGGTCGCCGAACTCCAGCACCTCGCCGCCCCGGACGGGACTGAGCTGACCCGCCGGAACCCCGTACGCGATCCCCAGGTGGTACGCGGTGAGGGTGCCGAAGACCCGGGCTCCGGTCCGCACGGCGATGTGCGGGACGTCGTTGAAGTGGTCCCAGTGGGTGTGGGTGACCAGGATGGTGCTTGCCCGGTCCACCGTGGAGTCGACGACGGCGGTGTCGACGGTCAGCGGGGTCGCCGGGTCGAAGGCGCCCCGGAACAGGCCGGTGTCGTAGCGACTGAGGAACGGGTCGACCAGCACCGTCCGGTCGCCGATGTCGACCCGCCAGCCGGAGGTGCCCCACCAGCGGAAGCTGACCGCGCCGGACCGGGCGCGCCGGGTCGGGGCGGTGACGGTGCCCGCTGCGGCCTGCGCGGGTACGCCGGTGACGATCCCACCGGCGGTCACGGCGGCGGTGGTGCGCAGGAACCGACGGCGGTCGAGATGGTGTGTGGACATGCTGACGCTCTCCCCGTCTGGACTGGAACGTGGTCGTCACACAGCCCACCACCGCACCCTCGGCCACGTCCAAGATCAGAGGGGCCCGACCGCCATATGCGATGCGATATCAGCGCAGGTCACCGGCGGCCGACCTGGCCGCGGAACGCCGGGAGGTCAGGCGCGCAGTGCCGCCACGGCGGTCGAGGCGGCCTTGCCGATGGCCAGGTCCACGTCGATCCGTCGGGTGGCGAGCCGTTCGGTCCGGACGAGGACGGCCATCGCGTACCGGCTGCCGTCCGGGTACTCGGCGACCCCGGCGTCGAGGTGCAGCCCCGGTAGGGTGCCGGTCTTCGACGCCACCCGCACCCCGGGCGGGAAGCCGGAGGCGAGCCGGGTCCAGAAGAGCTGCCGGGACATCAGCTCCCGGACGGTGGCGCAGGCGGCGGCCGGACCGGCCTGGTCGCGCCAGATCAGGCTGAGCAGCCGGGTGAGTTCCCGGGCGGTGCTGGACGTGGTGCGCTCCGGGTCGAAGACCCGCATCGCCCGGATCCGGTCGGCGGTCAACGTGGGGAAGATCCGGGCGAAGTCCGCCTCGGTGCGGGCCCCCACGTCGGCGAGCATCATCTCGACCAGCTGCCGGGGGCCGCCCACGATCCGGGTACGCGGCAACCCCAGCTCGGCGGCGAGCATCGGCAGCACGTCCGCGCCGACCCGGCGCAGCAGCAGCTCGGCGGCGGTGTTGTCGCTGACCGACATGGTGAGGTACGCCAGGTCACGCAGGGACATCTCGACGTCGTCGGCGCAGCCGGCCACACCCCACCCGCCGAGCCGGTCGGCGGCGGTCACCACCACCCGTTCGGTGGGGTCGAGCTGGCCGGCTGCGGCCTGCCGGGCGAACTCCAGCACCAGCAGGATCTTGAACACCGAGGCGATCACGCTCTGTCGGTCGGCCTCGACGGCAACCTCACGGCCGTCCGGTCCGTCCACCGGCACAACGTGCACGCTCCCGGTGACCCCGGCCCGGGCGAAGATGTCGCGGATCCGCTGTCGCACTGCCACAGCGGCACGGTATCGGGGCTGCCGTATGGTCCGGGCGTGGACCTGCTCCGCCACCTGCGGCACTTCGTGGTGGTCGCCCGCGAGCTGCACTTCGGCCGGGCGGCCGAGGCGCTGGGCATGGCACAGCCGCCGTTGAGCCAGTCGATCCAGCGGCTGGAGCGGGAGTTGGCGGTGGAGCTGTTCGACCGTTCCCGCCGTCAGGTCCGGCTCACCACGGCCGGGCAGCTGCTGCTGGGCGAGGCGGACGAGCTGCTGGCCGGGGAGGCCCGGCTGCGGCACCTGATGCACCGGGTCCGCGAGGGCGCGTTGGGTGTCTTCCGCGCGGGGGTGCCGCCGGAGACCCCGGCGGTGACGTTACGCGCGCTGCTGGACCGGCTCACCGCGTCCGCCCCTGGGCTCGACGTCGACCTGCACGAGTTGACCAGCGCGGAACAGGTGCGGATGCTCACCGAGCGGCGACTCGACGCGGGCCTGGTGCACCATCCGGTGGAGTCGGGCGGGCTGCGTTTCGGTCCGCCGGTGGACGTGCCGGTCGGGGCGCTGCTGCCCCGGGCGTCGCCGCTGGCCCGGCCGCGGGAGGTGGCGTTGGCCGACCTGGCCGGGCTGGACCTGGTCGCCCCGCCCCGGGTCACCGCGCCTGGCTGGTACGACCACCTGCTGGACGTGTGCCGCCGGCACGGCTTCGTCCCGGCCCGGGTACGACCGGCCCGTAACCCGGAGTTCGCCTTCGGCCTGCTGTTGGCCGGCGGCGCGGTGGCGCTGGAGCCGCAGGCGCTGGCTCGGCGGGAGCCCCGGATCGCCTGGCGGCCGATCGCCGGGGCGCCCCTGGTGCGGCGCACCTCGGCGGCCTGGCCGGACCGCTCGGCGCACCCGGCGGCGACGATGTTCGGACAGCTCGCGGCGGAGGTGCTGGTCGCGCAGGAGCCGGCGCCGCCGGCGGCGGTGGCGCCCTCGGAGCGACCGTGGCCGGTGCTGTTCGACGCCACCCACGGCTGAGGATTCCCACTGACGCTCTCCCGCCGTTCACCTTCCGCCCGATAACATCGCCGACCATGGATACAAAGAGCTCCACCCGCCCGCGACCCGGGCGGGTGGTCACGGCGTTCGCGCTCGCCGTCATCCTGGTGATCTCGGTGGCGGCGACGTCGGCGTCCGCGGCGACCACCCTGACCGTCGCGCAGGCCCTGGCGGCGCAGGACGGCCGGTCCACCACGGTCACCGGCTACGTGATCGGTCAACCCACCGCCTCGAACACGGTGATCACCTCCCACTTCACCGCCGACACGGCGCTCGCCATCGCCGACACCGCGACCGAGACCAACACCGGCCGGATGCTCTACGTACAGGTCACCACGGCGTACCGGAGCAGCTTCGGGCTGCTGACCAACCCGTCGCTGCGGGGCAGGCAGATCACCGCGACCGGCACGCTGACCGCGTACTTCAGCCACGGCGGACTGAAGAGCCCCACCGCGATGGCCCTCGTCGGGGGCCCCGCGCCGTCCCCCAC
>NZ_SMKD01000156.1 GCF_004348595.1 Micromonospora sp. KC723 | reverse complement strand
CGGTCAGTTGAAGCAGTCTTTGACGGTGCCGGCGCAGTTGGTGGGGTCGTTGTCGGTGATGGTGGTTTTGTGGTCGAGTCGGACTTTGCCGTTGTTGTTGAGGATGCCGCCGGCGACGCGGTGGGTTTTGCTGGTGTCGGTGGCGGTGTTCTTGGTGATGCGGGTGGTGGTGATGCGGGTGGTGGCGTTGTTGTTGAAGATGCCGCCGCCGTTGAGGGCGGTGTTGCCCTTGATGTCGGTGTCGCGCAGGGTGAGGGTGGCGTTGTCGCCGGGGCCTTCTGGTTTGTTCTGGAAGCCGGTTTCGACGGTGGGTTGGTGGGTGTCGCCGTTGAAGATGCCGCCGCCGAATCGGCCGGCGGTGTTGCCGGTGATGGTGGTGTGGGTGGCGGTGGTGGTGGCTTGTGGTTGGTGGTCGTGGTCGCGGTTGGCGGTGGGGGTGTGGTGGTTGCCGCCGGTGTTGACGATGCCGCCGCCGTGGTGGCTGGCGTGGTTCTTGGCGATGGTGACGTGGTCGAGGTGCAGGTCGGTGTCGACGGCGTGGATCCCACCACCACTGTGGCAGGCGTCGTTGCCCCTCACCACGCTGCGGACCAGCGTGAGAACACCGTCGGTGCTGGACACACCGCCGCCGCTGTGGTCGGCGGTGTTGCTCTCGATGGTGCTCTTGTAGATCTCGACCGAGCCGGCCTCGTCGTACTCGTCAATGAGTGTCTGCGGGTACAGGTGGCCCTCCTCGCCGTCGTTGGCGAGGGCCCCGCCGTCGCCGCCGGCGGTGTTGTGGGCGAGGTGGGATCCGGTGACGTGCAGGACGCCGGCGGTGAAGACGGCGCCGCCGTCCTTGCGGGCGTGGTTGTTCTCCAGCTTGCTGTCGTGGATGTCGACACGGCCGTAGTTCGCGATCGCGCCGCCGTTGCCCTCGGCGTTGTTGCCGGTCAGGGTGGTCTTGACCAGATGCGCAGCCCCGCCCCGCTCCACCAGCAGCGCACCACCGTCGGAGGTGGCGTCGTCGAGTTGCCGGCCGGAATCCTGCGGGCCACCCGCGGCCTGCGGACCCTTCGCGGTCTGGGTGGCGCCGGCGGCCTGCGGGCTCCCCGTGGCCCGGGCGGCATCCGGAGCCTGCGCGCCCTGCCCGGCGAACAGCTGCGGGAGGCCCGGCAGCTGCGGCACGCCCGGTAGCTGGGGGACAACCGGAACCTGGGGAGGCTGCCCGACCGGGGGCTGCCCGGTCGGAGGCTTGGGGCCGCTGCCCGGGGGCTGCGGCGTGCCGGGGGTCTGGGGGCTTCGGGGTGCGGCGCCGTACTTGAAGGAGGCGGCGTTGCCACCCTTGAGGGTGACGTCCTTGAGAGTCAGGTCCCCACCGTCGGCCACCGTGAACAGGCGGTAGTTGGCCTCGGAGTCCCGCTTGATCGTGGAGTCCTGCCCCTTGATGGTGATCTCCTGGCGGATGGTCGGCAGGGCCGAGCCGGTCTCCCGGTCGTAGCGGTCCAGTTCGTAGGTGCAGTGGGGGGCCAGCTTCAACGTGCCGCCGTGGTCCCGGTTGGCCAGGTCGATCGCCTCGATCAGCTTGTCCTCGTCGCAGGGCACCTCCCGGACCTTCCCGTGGTCCCTGTCCCGCTTGTCACGGTTTCGCTCGTCACGGTTTCGCTCGCCCTGGTCGTCCCTGAGCTGCTGAGCCGTCGACCACTTGACGTCGGCCAGCCGGTGCGGCCCGCTGGACCCGGTGGTCGCGTAGCCCACCCCGGCGAGGCTGACCGCCCCCGTCAGGCCGGCGACACCCGTGGCGAGCCAGCGCCGGCGACGACGGAGTGCGGCGGTCGTCTCAGGAGCGGCATCGTCGTTGTTGCGAAGGTAGTTGGACATCGGAGCTCTCTGCCCTCTCTGTACCAGACAAGGCGGCTTCGCCGCAGCGAGGCGGCCTCGGCTACAAATCGGTTGTAGCTGCTGAACAACACCGTATGGGAGTTTTGTTCATCTCGTGGGCGTACGTGAAAAAAGCCCGCATTAGGGATGCGGGCATCGGGTGGGTACAGAGGCGCAGCGGCGGGCCGTCCGGGGCGTCGACGCCGTGCGGAGGCGCAAAGGGGCCGCGCCGGCTCAGTTGCCGCAGACGGGCATGAGCCGGCGCGGGCCGGCGGGGGAGCCCTCCCGGCGGAAAGGCTCCCCCTGTTACCTGCCGGCGCGGTCAGTTGAAGCAGTCTTTGACGGTGCCGGCGCAGTTGGTGGGGTCGTTGTCGGTGATGGTGGTTTTGTGGTCGAGTCGGACTTTGCCGTTGTTGTTGAGGATGCCGCCGGCGACGCGGTGGGTTTTGCTGGTGTCGGTGGCGGTGTTCTTGGTGATGCGGGTGGTGGTGATGCGGGTGGTGGCGTTGTTGTTGAAGATGCCGCCGCCGTTGAGGGCGGTGTTGCCCTTGATGTCGGTGTCGCGCAGGGTGAGGGTGGCGTTGTCGCCGGGGCCTTCTGGTTTGTTCTGGAAGCCGGTTTCGACGGTGGGTTGGTGGGTGTCGCCGTTGAAGATGCCGCCGCCGAATCGGCCGGCGGTGTTGCCGGTGATGGTGGTGTGGGTGGCGGTGGTGGTGGCTTGTGGTTGGTGGTCGTGGTCGCGGTTGGCGGTGGGGGTGTGGTGGTTGCCGCCGGTGTTGACGATGCCGCCGCCGTGGTGGCTGGCGTGGTTCTTGGCGATGGTGACGTGGTCGAGGTGCAGGTCGGTGTCGACGGCGTGGATCCCACCACCACTGTGGCAGGCGTCGTTGCCCCTCACCACGCTGCGGACCAGCGTGAGAACACCGTCGGTGCTGGACACACCGCCGCCACCGTGGTCGGCGGTGTTGCTCTCGATGGTGCTCTTGTAGATCTCGACCGTGCCGGCCTCGTCGTACTCGTCAATGAGTGTCTGCGGGTACAGGTGGCCCTCCTCGCCGTCGTTGGCGAGGGCCCCGCCGTCGCCGCCCGCGGCATTGTGGGCGAGATGGGATCCGGTGACGTGCAGGACGCCGGCGGTGAAGACGGCGCCGCCGTCCTTGCGGGCGTGGTTGTTCTCCAGCTTGCTGTCGTGGATGTCGACACGGCCGTAGTTCGCGATCGCGCCGCCGTTGCCCTCGGCGTTGTTGCCGGTCAGGGTGGTCTTGACCAGATGCGCCGCACCACCGGGCTCCACCAGCAGCGCACCGCCGTCGGGGCCCTGCGCCCCGTCCGAGGTGCGCGATCCCCGCTGCCCGCCGACGGCCTGCTGGTCGGCAGCCTTCCCGTCGCCGGGCCGGCTGCCGTGCGCGAACGCCGCGGCGTTGCCGCCCCTGAGGGTGACGTCCTTCAGGGTCAGATCCCCGCCGTCGACCACGGTGAACAGCCGGAAGGCGTCCTCGGAGTCCCGCTTGATCGTGGCGCCCTGCCCCTTGATGGTGACCTCGTGCCGGATCGCCGGCAGGCCCGAGCCGGACTTCTTGTCGTGGCCGCCCAGCTCGTAGGTGCAGTGCGGCGCCAGCCGCAGGGTGCCGCCACGGTCCCGGTTAACCAGGTCGACCGCCTCGACGAGCTTCTCCTCGTCACACGGCACGTCGCGGACCTTCCCCTGTCTCTCGCCGCCCCGGTGGTCGCGGTCCCGACCACCCCGGTCGTCGCCGGACCCGGTCTGCGGCGAGCCCTTGTCGGCCTTGCCGGTGTCGCTCACCTGCTGCGGCGTCGCCAGTTGCTTCTCCGCCACGCGCCGCGCGTCCCCGGACTTGTCGTCGCGAGCGGCGAGGCCGCCGAGCGCCGCCAGGCTGACGACGCCGGTGAGGCCGGCCACGCCGGTGGCGACCCAGAGTGCCCGTCGTCGGCTCGTCGGCGGGGTCATCCCCGCCTCGCCGTCGGGAGTCGTTACGTCGTTGGACATCAGAGCCTTCCGCCCTTTCGTGCTCACAAGGGGCCAGAACCGCGCAAGCAGCCTGGCCAGCTACAAATCGGTTGCAGCCTCTGAAGCACACCGTATGAGAAGTAATCTCACGACAAGGACGTATCAGAAGAAAGTCCGTAATCCGCTCACGTTTGGCCGCGTGCTCGACGCCTCGGATCACCCGAACGGGCGCGACCGGCGGTGACGACGACGGGCCCCGCCGCCGGCGCGGGACGGAGAACGTCCGGCGTCGGCGGCGGGGCCCGCCTCTGGTCGTACCCGGGCTCAGCCCGGCAGCCGTGGACCCGCCTCGCGCTGCTCGGCCAGCCACGTCTCCACCTCGTCGGAGCGACGCGGCAGCCCGGCCGAGAGATTCACCGCGCCGGTCGCGGTGACCAGGACGTCGTCCTCGATCCGGACGCCGATGCCCCGCAGTTCCTCGGGCACCAGCTCGTCCTCCGGCTGGAAGTAGAGCCCCGGCTCGACGGTGAGCACGTAACCCTCGCCGAGCGTGCCGTCGCGGTACTTCTCCTTGCGGGCGTTGGCGCAGTCGTGCACGTCGATGCCGAGCATGTGACTGGTGCCGTGCAGCGTCCACCGGCGGTAGACCGTCGAGGTCGGGTCCATCGCCTCGTCCACGCTCACCGGCAGCAGGCCGAGGTCCTTCAGCGCCTCGGCGAGCACCCGCATCGCGGTCAGGTGGACGTCCCGGAAGGCCACCCCGGGCTTGATCACGTCGATGCCGGCCTGCTGGGCGGCGTACACGGCGTCGTAGACCTGCCGCTGCAACGGGGTGAACCGGCCGTCGACCGGCAGCACCCGGGTCACGTCGGCGGTGTAGAGGTTGCGGTTCTCCACACCCATGTCCATCAGCAGCAGCTCGCCTGGGCGGGTGGCGCCGTTGTTGTGCACCCAGTGCAGGATCGTGGCGTGCTCGCCCGCCCCGACGATCGAGCCGTACCCGACGTCGTTGCCGTCGTGCCGGGCACGCAGCGCGAATATCCCCTCCAGCAACCGCTCGGAGACCCCCCGGTCGGCCGGCAGCACGCGGGCCACGTCCTCGAACCCGCGTACGGTCGCGTCCACGGCCTCCTGGAGCTGGGCGATCTCCCACTCGTCCTTGACCAGCTTGAGTTCCGAGATGGCGATGGCCAGCTCCCGGTCGCGGGCCGGCTGGCCCTCGACGCGGGGCCCGTCCCAGGGGCGCACGGCCGCGTCCACACGGGCGTCGAAACCGCGCAGCACCCGGGTACGCCCCGGCGCGAGCCCGGCCAGGGCCGCGTCGAGCCCGGTCAGGTCCTCGGTCGGCAGACCCAGTTCGGTCGACTTCTCCGTCAGGGTGTGCCGCCGGCCGACCCACAGCTCACCGTGCCGGCTGCGGAAGAACTCGTCGGTCTCCCGGGACGAGCGGGGGCGCATGTAGAGCGTGGCGTCGTGCCCAGAACCGTTGGGCCGCAGCAACAGCACGCCGTCCGGGTCCAGATCGCCGGTCAGGTACGCGAAGTCGCTGCCCGGCCGGAACCGGTGCTCGGTGTCGTTGGCGCGGACCTTCTCGCTGCCGGTGGGGATGACCAGGGTCTCGCCCGGGAAGGCGGCGGAGAGGGCGGCCCGGCGCTTGGCGTAGTTCGGCACCTCGGGACGTGGACCGACCGGCAGGGTGGTGTCGCGCCAGCCCTGGCGCATGAAGGCAAGGAAGGCCTCCGGGAAGTCCGGGTCGTGCGATTCGGTGCCGTCCGCCGGTTTGCCGCTGGTCCGGTCCTCGGCCATGTTCGCTCCCTCCGTGTCGTCGCTGGTCCGACCGTACCGCCTCGCCGGCCCCGGTTGGGAACGGCGGTGTCGGCCCACCGGACGCGGCCCGGAGCGGGGTGGCGAGGCCCCCGCCTCCGCCGGCCGGCCGGGGTGTCGTCGCTGGTCCGGGTGCTGCGCCGGCGGCAGCGGGTAGATCGTGCGGGAGAGAGCCAGCGGTGCCGCGACGGCCGCTTCGCCCGCGTGGAAAGATGACCACCATGTGCGGACTCCTGGCCTTCTTCAGTGCGCGCGGCGACGCCGCCGCTCACCGCGACAACATCGCCGGGGCGTTGGAATGCCTGCACCACCGCGGCCCGGACGAGACCGGGGTCGAGGTGGTCGGGGACGCCACCGGCCGGTACGCGGACGGGGTGTTCGCGCACAAGCGGCTGGCGATCATCGATGTCGCGTCCAGCCACGAGCCGCTGCCCTACGCCGGCGGCCGCTACCTGCTCACCTTCAACGGTGAGATCTACAACTACATCGAGCTCCGCGAGGAGTTGGTGCGCATCTTCGGCGCCCAGTTCGCCACCGCCGGCGACGGCGAGGTGATCGTCGCCGGGTACCACTACTGGGGCGAGCAGGTGCTCACCCGGCTGCGCGGCATGTTCGCCTTCGTCATCTGGGACCGGCAGGAGCGGCGGGCCTTCGGTGCCCGCGACTACTTCGGCATCAAGCCGCTGCACTACCTGGAGACCGCCGACGGCCTCTACCTCGCCTCGGAGAAGAAGGCGCTGCTGCCGTTCGCCCACTCCGCGTACCAGGGCGACGCAGGCATCGACACGGCGAGCCTGAGCCACTATCTGACCCTCCAGTACGTCCCGGAGCCGGGCACACTCCACAAGGGGATCAGCCGGATCGGGTCGGGGGAGTACCTCACCTGGACCCCGGGCGGCCGGATCGACGTGCGCCGGTGGTACCGGCCGGTCTTCCGTCCGGCGCCGGTCGACGACGAGCAGCGGCTCTACCACGACATCCGGGAGACGCTGCGGGAGAGCGTCCGGATGCACATGCGTTCGGACGTGCCGGTCGGCTCGTTCCTGTCCAGCGGCATCGACTCCACCGCGGTGGTGGCTCTCGCGCGGGAGTTCAACCCGAACATCCTGACCTTCACCGTCGGGTACGACGTGCCCGGCTACTCCGAGATCGACGTGGCCCAGGACTCGGCCCGGCACCTGGACGTGACCACCATCCCGACCAAGATCGGGCCGCAGGACATGATCGACGCGCTGCCGAAGATCGTCTGGCACCTGGACGACCCGGTGGCCGACCCGGCGCTGGTGCCGCTCTACTTCGTGGCCAAGAAGGCCGCCGAGCACGTCACGGTGGTCCTCTCCGGCGAGGGCGCGGACGAGTTCTTCGGCGGGTACACCATCTACCGGGAGCCGCTCTCCCTCGGCGCGGTCAACGGCCTGCCCGGCGGCGTGCAGAAGGGCCTGCGGGCGGTCTCCAAGGCGATCCCGCAGGGCGTCAAGGGCAAGAGTTTCCTGGAGCGCGGCACCACCCCGATCGAGCAGCGCTACTACGGCAACGCGCGGATGTTCACCGAGGAGGAGAAGCAGCACCTGCTGCGCCGCTACGACCCCTCGGTCCGATACACCGACGTCACCGCGCCGATCTACGCCGAGTGCACCGAGCTGGACGACGTCACCAAGATGCAGTACGTCGACCTGTACACCTGGCTGCGCGGCGACATCCTGGTCAAGGCCGACCGGATCTCGATGGCGCACTCGCTGGAGGTGCGGGTGCCCTTCCTCGACCGGGAGGTCTTCAACGTCGCGGCCGGCATCCCGGTCGACCTGAAGCTGCCGCCGCGCTCGGACGCCACCAAGTACGCCATGCGCCAGGCGTTGCAGGGGGTGGTCCCGCCGGCCATCGTCAACCGTAAGAAGTTGGGCTTCCCGACCCCCACCCGGGTCTGGCTGCGCGGCGAGATGTACGAGTGGGCCCGGCACGTGCTGGCCACCTCGGGCGCCGGCGACCTGATCGACCTGTCGTACGCCATGCGGCTGCTGGACGAGCACAAGCGGGAGGAGGCGGACCACTCCCGCAAGGTGTGGACGGTGCTGATCTTCTGCATCTGGCATGCCATCTTCGTGGCCAAGACCCTCGACCCCGGCATCCAGCGCAACCAGTCGGCCCTGCTCACCAAGCCCGTCGTGGGCAGTATGGTCCGCTGACGGCCTCCCGGGCCGGGCGGCGGGGGCACCGCCGCCCGGCGCGGTGGGTCAGTGGCCGGTGCAGGTGACGGTGGGCAGGGTGTTGGTGCCGTTCGTGCTGGCGAGGAAGCCGAACGTGGTGGTGCCCTCCGGTGCGACGGTGCCGTTGTACGCGGCGTTGGTGACCGTCACCGCCGCCCCGTTCGTGGTCGCCGTGCCGCCCCAGACCTGCGAGATCCGCTGGCCACTGGGCCAGGTCCAGGACGCCGTCCAGCCGCCGTACGTCCGCTTGCTGTGGTTCATGATCATGACTTCGCCCTGGAACCCGCCGCTCCAGGAGCTGACCACCTTGTAGACGGCCATGCAGTTGTCGCCGGGCGGCGGCGTGGTCGGTCCCGGCGGCGGGGTGGTCGGTCCCGGCGGGGGCGTGGTCGGTCCCGGCGGGGGCGTGGTCGGTCCCGGCGGGGTCGAGCCGCCACCGATGCCGGTCACCTCGCCGTTGCCCCCGTCGAAGGTGACGTCCGAGCAGCCGAAGAAGTTCTCCTGGCTGTCGGAACGGACCCAGCGGGAGTAGATGATGTGCCGGCCGGACTTGTTCGTCGGCAGGTTGCCGCTGAAGTAGTAGTGCCCCTCGTTGGTGCCCACCGCGCCGCGCTGCGGCGGGTTGGTCACCGTGAGGAACGGCTGCTCCTCCAGGTCGCCCCAGGCGAGCGGCCGGTTCGGGCTCCAGCTGTCCTTCGTCACGTAGAAGTAGAAGGTGCCCGGGTGGTGGGCCCAGTTGCTGTACTTGAACTCCATCCGGGCGCCGGCCGTGAGATGGGTCAGCGGCCAGTCGGTGCGGGCCAGGTCGTAGCCGGCGAAGCCGGGGTTGCCGCCACTGCACAGCTTGCCGTCGGGGATGTAGCCGACGGTGCGCCCGCCGGCGTCCGAACGCAGCACGCTGAACCAGTTGTAGAGGGAGTTGGCACCGCTCTGGGCCACGGCCGCCGAACAGGCCGGGTTGGTCGGTCTGATCTCCCCGGTGCCGGTCAGACCGTCCTTCCAGCAGAGGAAGGTGCGGCTGCCCGGGGTCATCGCCGCGCCGTGCGCGGCGGCCGGCTCGGCCTGGCTGACCAGGGCGACGGTGCCCAGAGCGACGGTGGCCACCGCGGTGAGCAGGGCGGCGGTACGGGAACGGATCACGAGCTTCTCCTGATCCGCGGGGCAGGCGCGGTCGCCGGCCCCGCTGTGCGGGGGGGGGGGATGCGTCGATCGCGGCGTCGTGACCGTCGGGCCCGGTCGGAAGGGCCCGGGTCGCGCGCCGCCCACGGTCCGCGTCCCGCGGACCGGTGCCCCTCGCGTCGCTCCAGCTCGTCCCGGTGGTGCGGCAGCCCCCGCACCGATCCGGTACGCGTAATCCCAGCACGCCCGGACGAAGCATGCAATAGGAAATCCTCGATATGTGCAGACGGTGGCTTCGCGTCCCGCTCCGGCGGGCACTGTGCCAGCCTGGTACCGGACCGACGGGACGCTGGGAGGCGATGTGGGGTACGCGGTGGTGCTGGGTGAGGCGTTGGTGGACCTGCTCGACGCCGAGTGCGAGGGTCGACCCGTCTTCCGGCAGGAGATCGGCGGCGGCCCGCTCAACGTCGCCGTCGGGGTGTCCCGGCTGGGCGGCGACGCGCAGTTCGTCGGTTCCCTCGGCGACGACGTGCTCGCCGGTCGGATCCGGGCCTTCCTCGACGCCGCCGGAGTGGGGCTGGCCGGGGCCGTCACCGTGCCGGCGCCGACCGCGCTCGCGGTGACCACCCACGCCGGGGCCGAGCCGGACTTCCGTTTCTACGGTGACCCGCCGTCGTACGGCCTGCTCACCGCCGGCGACCTGGACGTCGCGCTGGTGGAGGGTGCCGACGTGCTCTACTGCGGGTCGATCGTCCTGCTCTGCCCGCCGGTGCTGGCCGCCGCCCGTCGCGCCTGGTCGCTCGCCACCGGCCTGCGGGTGTTCGACCCGAACGTCCGCCCCCGGCTGGTCGACGGGCCGGCCGCCCTGGACGGGTTGCGCGAGGTGGTGACCGAGTTCGCCGCCGGGGCGCACCTGGTCAAGCTGAGCGCGGCCGACGCGGGGCTGCTCTATCCGCGCGAGCCGGTCGAGGGGGTCGCCGCGTACCTGCGCGAGTTGGGAACCGGCACCGTCGTGGTCACCCTGGGTGCCGACGGCGCGGTGGTCGCCCCCGCCGGAGGCGATCCGGTACGCGTGCCCGCGCCGAAGGTGCGTGCGGTGGACGCCACCGGCGCAGGTGACTCGGTGATGGCGGCGCTCGTCGCCGACCTGCTCGTCGACGGCGAGCCGGCCGTTCCGGCCGACTGGCACCAGCGGGTGGCGTTCGCGCTGCGGGTGGGCGCGGTGGTCTGCGAGTCCCCCGGCGGGGCGGTGTCGATGCCCACCCGGGCCGAGGTGCTGCGCCGCTTCGCTGCCTGACCACGCCGCCCCTGATCCGCGGCCGCCGGGCGGGCGAGGACAGCGGGGACCCCGCAGGTGGCGTCCGCGACGACACCCGGGGCGGCGGGTGGGTCAGGCGGCACCGTCGAGTTCGGCGAAACCTCGGCGGGCGGCGAGCAGGCCGGGGCGGGCGCCGAAGGGCGCCTCGGCGGCGACCCGCTCGGGCGGAGCCCCGCCGGTGTGCGCGGCACGGATCAGCCAGGCCAGGTCGACCAGTTGCTGGTGCTGGGCCCGGACGAAGGCGACGTCGACCACCTCGCCGTGCCCGGGCACGACGACCGTCGCGGGCGTGGTGAGCCGCAGCAGTTCGGCGACCGCCTCCGGCCACTGCAGCGGGTACGAGTCCTCGAACGCGGGTGGGCCGCCCTGCTCGACCAGGTCCCCGGCGACCAGCACGTCGGCGTCGGGCACGTGCACCACCAGGTCGGCGTCGGTGTGCCCGCGCCCCGGATGGCGCAGCACCACCCGCCGGCCGCCGACGTCGAGAACCGCCTCGGCGCGCACCGGATGCGTCGGGGCCAACAGTTCGGTGCCGGCCACCTCCTCGGCGAACCCGGGCCGCTCCCCGCGCAGTTCCGCGTACGCCTCGCGGCGCAGCCGCTCCGGCGCCTCGCGCAGCGCGGCGGCCGCCAGTTCGTGGGCGTACACCGGGCGGGGCGGGTCGCCGGCGAGGATAGCGTTGCCGAAGCAGTGGTCGAAGTGGTGGTGGGTGTTGACCACCGTCCACGGATGGCCGGTGACCGCCCGCGCCGCCGCGGCCAGTTCGGCGGCCTGCCGGGCGGTGGAGAGGGTGTCCACCAGCAGCGCCTCGCCGTCACCGACGACCAGGGTGACGTTGACGTCGAGCACCGGCTCCCGCAGCACGTGGACCCGGTCGGCGACCTCGGTGAACCGGAGGGTCACGGAACCCGCACCGCGCGCTCGACGAAACGTTGCCGGTCGACCAGCACCCGCTCCACCCGGCCGTGCGCCACCGTCTCGTCGCCGTCGGTGACCGTCACCTCGAAGACCAGCCGCCGGCCGTCGACCTCACCCAGCCGGGCCTGTGCCACCACCGTCCGCCCGACCGGCGTCGCCGCCCGGTGCTCCAGCTCGACCCGGCTCCCCACCGTGGTCCGCCCCGGCGGCATCCGGGTGGCGGTGGCCGCGACGGTGGCCGCCTCGGCGAGGGCCAGCACCCGGGGTGTGCCGAGCACCGGCACGTCACCGGACCCCACCGCCTGGGCGGTGTCGGCGTCGGTGACGGTCAGCTCCACCCGGGCGGTCAGCCCCGGCGAGAAGGGCGGATCCGGCTGCTCCTGCATGGGGCGAGCCTAGTCGAGCGGGCCGGATCCGGAGCGGTGCCCGGCGATCTTCCCGCCCGTTTCGCACCCGGATCCGGTCCGCCGGGCCGGTCCGCGTCCGTCGATGCGTCGGCCGCCGTTAACCTTGACCGCGATGGCCGTCGTGACTGACCCCCAGCCCCCCGCCC
>NZ_SMKD01000155.1 GCF_004348595.1 Micromonospora sp. KC723 | reverse complement strand
CGGCCGGCCCGGACCCGCCCGCCGGACCCGCACCCGAACTCGACCCGACACCAGAGCCCGCCATCACCGGTCCCCGCTTCCCCGAGAGTTCTCGCCCACCAGGGCGAGGAACGCGTCCTCCAGGCGGCGTCGTGGCACCACCCGGTCCACCCCCACGCCGGCCCGCACCAGCTCGGCCACCACCTCACTGCGGGCGGTGCCGTTGGTGTCCACCACCAGCTGGCCGTCGCCGTCGGGCAACACCCGGACCCCGTCGAGCCGGCCGAGCACCTCCCGGGCGGCGGCCTGGTCGGACACCTCGAAGAGCACGCTCGGCGACTCGCCGACGATTTCCCCGACCGGGCCGGACGCCACGATCCGGCCCTTGTTGACCACCACCGCGTGCGTGCAGGTCTGCTCCACCTCGGCGAGCAGATGGCTGGAGACCAGCACCGCGCGGCCGTCGGTGGCGTACCGCTGGAGCACCCGGCGCATCTCGGCGATCTGCGGCGGGTCCAGCCCGTCGGTGGGTTCGTCGAGCACCAGCAACTCCGGCAGGCCGAGCATCGCCTGCGCGATGGCCAGCCGCTGCCGCATGCCGTGGCTGTAGTTCTTCGTCCGCCGGTGCACCGACGCGCCCAGTCCGGCGATCTCCAGCGCCTCGTCGAAGTGCGCGTCCTCCCACGGCCGCCCGGTGGCCCGCCAGTACGCCCTCAGGTTCTCCAGGCCGGACAGGTGGGGCAGGAAGCCGGGTCCCTCCACCAGGGCGCCGATCCGGGACAGCACCGGTGACCCGGGCACCAGCCGGTGCCCGAAGACGTAGATCTCGCCAGCGGTCGGCTGGGTCAGGCCCATCAGCACCCGCAGGGTGGTGGTCTTGCCGGCGCCGTTCGGCCCGAGCAGGCCGACCACCTGGCCGGGGTGCACCTCGAAGTCCACCCGGGACACCGCGACGAAGCCGTCGGCGTACTCCTTGCGCAGCTCCCGGACGGCGAGTGGGACGCCCGCGTACTCGGGGTGCACGGAGTCGTCCTGGCGGCGGTGCCTGCGGCGGGCGACCGCGACGACCACGACGAGCCCGACCGCGATGGCGGCGAGCAGCCCGAGCAGCACCCAGCGCCAGACGGTGGCGGCGGTGGGGATCGGCACGGCGTCCACGGTCGGCAGCGCCAGCGGCGCGTCACCCGCGGCGATGGTGTACACGGCCGGTTCCACCGGCGTGGCGTACGCCTGGTCGGAGGTGGCCACGACGAGCCGCAGCCGGTGCCCGGCCTCGACCCGGTGGACGATCGCCGGCAGGGTGACCCGGACCGGTCGCGCGGCGTCGACGCTCGCCGGCAGGCCGCTGAGCCGGACCGGGGCGACCAGCCCGGAGGGAAGGGTGGCCGAGCCGTCCGGGGCGACGTCGTAGAGCTTGACGAAGAGCACGGCCCCGCCGGTCGGCGACGCCGCCCGGATCGAGACGGTGGGCGCCCCGACCACGTCGACCGCCTCGTCCAGCGGCGCGGACTCGAAGCGGGCGTGCTGGCCGGGGATGTCGCCGGCCACCCCGTCGAGCAGCGAGCTGAGCGCCCCGGCGAACGGCACCGCGGAGATCGCGCCCGGATTGCCGGCGGGCGGGTTGGCGACCGGCTGGGGAGGACCGGCCACCGCCACCTCCCGGTGGGCCTGGCCGGTGACCCCGGGGTAGTCGGTGGTGCGGTAACCGCTGGCCACCAACCCCCGGTCGAGCGCGTTGAAACCGGCGATCCGGGAGAAGGTGAAGTCGTCGCCGGGGGCCTCCCCCGCGCCCTTGACGTAGTGGTCGAGCCACTGCGCGGTGAGGAACTTCACCCGGTCCGAGTCGCTGGTCGGCCCCGCGCCGCCGTCGTGGCCGCCGGTGAACCAGGCGACCCGCACCGGGGTGCCGGAGGCGGCGATACCGCGGGCGTTCGCGTCCGCCTCGGCCAGCGGGAAGAGGGTGTCCGCCTCGCCCTGCACCAGCAGGGTGGGTGCCTTGATCCGGTTGAGCACGCCGGCCGGGGAGGAGCGGCGCAACAGGTCCACCGCGGCCTGGTCGGCCCGGCCGGTGGTGGCGATCCGCAGGTACGCGGCGCAGACGTCCGCGGCGAACCGTCCACAGGACGGGTCGGCGACCCCGGCGGACGCACGTCCGGTCTCCGGCCCCGCCCCGGGTGCCGGCCCGTTCGGGCCGGGTGACGCGGCGGCCTCCCCGGGCGGGACGGCGGACGCGTTGGAGATCCCGGCCGGGCCGGAGCCCACGCTTCCGCCACCGCCGAAGAAGATGCCGGCCCAGCCCTTCTTGAACACGCCCTCGGTGGCCGGTCGGCCGGTGCTCTCCGGCAGGAAGGCCCGGGACAGGTCGTTCCAGGTGATCATCGGAACGATCGCGTCGACCCGCTGGTCCTGGGCGGCCAGGAGCAGGGCGAGGCCGCCGCCGTACGAGCCGCCGACCACACCGACGCGGGGGTCCCCGGCGGCGTCGGTGCGAATCTCCGGCCGCGCGGCGAGCCGGTCCAGCAGCCGCTGGGCGTCGCGGACCTCGTAGTCGGGATGGTCCAGGTGGATCTGCCCGCCGCTGCGGCCGAAGCCACGCGCAGTCCAGGTCAGCACGGCGTAACCCCGGGTGACCAGATCCTCGGCGTCGGCGCGGACCGAGTCCTTCGTGCCGCCGAAGCCGTGCGCCAGGAGCACCGCGGGCACCGGGTGGTCGGCCGAGGCGCCGTCGGGCAGCCAGAGCGTCGTGTCCAACTCGACCGGCTCGTCACCGCCCGGTCCGGACTGGACGGAGACCAGGGCGGACTCGGTACGGAAGCCGGGCCGGTCGGGTCGGGCCGCCCAGACCGCGGCGGCGGCCAGCAGCACGGCGGCGGTCGAGGCCGCAACGATCCGGCGTCGGCTGCCCAGGACGCGCTTCAGCCGCACGGCCGGCAGCGGTGATCTCATGCGGCAACGGTACGGCCGGGTTCCTGAGCGTTGGCTGGGATCCTCCGTCCGGCAGGCCCGTGTCGTCCGATCGATGCCCCGGCATGGTCGACCGACTCCCGTCCAGACATGCCCAGCCCAATGACTTCGGATCCCGGGAATTTCGACTATCGCCCGAATTCCCCGCAGACCCCAACAGGACACCAGGCCCACCCTCGCGACACGTGACCACCCCACCAACACTCGGTGACATCCCGAGCAGTGACGCGAAAAGGACAGCGGACCGATGGCAACGCCGCCGACCGGGTCGGATACCTTTCCGGTCCGGTGCACGGGACTCGTCGGCGACCCCCGGCACCGAACAGGAGACACCCGCTCGTCGCCGGAGGAGACCGCCCCCATGACAGTCCCCACCCAGCGGGTCCGTCGACGACCCTCCGCCCCGGGCCGCCTGCTGCCACTGGTACTCGTCGTGGCGCTGCTCGCGCCGGTGGCGGCACTCTTCGTCCAGGCCTACGGAGGCACCGGGGACGACCGGGAGCTCGCCACCCGGGAGCGGCTCGGCATCGAGTACCTACGCGCGCTCGCCCCGGTCACCGAGGCGCTGGTCGAAGCCCAGTCCGCCGCTGTCGCCGGCCGGCCCGCCCCCCGGGAGCCGCTCGCCCGGGCGGTTGACGGCGTCACCCAGGTCGACCTGCGCATAGGTGACGAGCTGCGCAGCCGGGAGCGGTGGTCGGGCCTGCGGGCCAAGCTGGAGGCGCTGCCCGAGAAGAGGCTCACCGAGCCGGAAACCGCCTACGCCGCGTACGGCGAGGTCACCGACCTGCTGCTGGCCCTGTACCGCAAGGTGCGGGAGAGTTCCGGCCTGGTGCGTGACCCGCGAGCGGACTCGTTCTTCCTCCAGGACGGCGTCGGTCGTGGTCTGCCGACCGCGCTGGTCGCCGCCGGCCGCCTCGCCGACCTCAGCGTCCTCGCCGCCACCCGCCCCAGCAGCCAGGCCACCCGCACTCTCAACGAGCTGGCCCAGGCCCGGGTGACCGCCCTCGGTTCCGCGTCCGACCTGGTCGCCGACCTGCGGGCGGCGGTGGACAACTCGGAGCGCACCGATCTCGGCGCCACGGTGCTCACCCCGCTGGACACCTACCAGCGGGCCGTCGAGGCGCTCGCCGCCTTCTCCGTGCCCGAGCCCGGCTCCCGCACCGGCCTCGCCGACCCGGCACAGGTCAGCGCCGCCCGCGCCAACGCGCAGTCCGCCGCCCGGCAGCTTCAGCCGGTCATCCTCGACCAGCTCGACGCGCAGCTGGTCGACCGGATCGACGGGTACGACCGGGACCGGTGGATCGCCGTCGGCGTCGCTGGCGCGGCGGCGCTGCTCGTGCTGGTCCTGCTGGGCCTGCTCGTGGGCGAGGCCCGCCGGGCGCGGCGGCAGGACGCCGAGGCCCGGCGCGGCACCGGGACGGAGCCCGCTGGGCGGCCCGGCGCCGACTCCGGCTGGCAGCCGCCCGCCGGCCCCCGCGTCTCCGCCGCGGCCCCGAACCCGCGCGGCCTGAGCCCTGAGGACCACCGGCTGCTCCAGCCCACCGGGCCGGGCCAGCACGGCGACGCCGACCCGTGGGGGCCCTTCGATGCTGCTCGGTAAGCTCCGGATCCGGGGCAAGCTGGCCGTCCTGGTGATCATCCCGCTGCTCAGCATGGTCGGGTTGGCCGTGCCCGTGGTGTTCGACCGGGTGTCGGAGGCCCGGCGGGCCGCCGACACCTCCGAGGCCGCCCGGCTCGCGAACCGGGTGGGCAGCCTGGTCCAGGACCTCCAACAGGAACGTTTCCTCTCCGTCGGGCTACTGCTAGGTCGGGTGCCCCGCACCGAGCTGGTGCAGAAGTCGGCGGCGGTGGACGACCGGGTCGCCGACCTCCGCGCCGAGCTCGGCGACCAGCTCTCCCCCGACGTCCTCGCCGCCCTGGACCAGGTCCGCCGGCTCGCCGAGCTGCGTCCCCTCGTGCTCACCGGGTCCGCCAGCCCGAGCCAGGTCATGGAGGCGTTCGGTCCGATCAACATGGCCCTGATCGAGGCGCTGCGGCTGCCGTTGCACGCCGACACCGACACGTCGGTGGGGCGGCAGATCGTCGCGCTCGACGGGCTGATGCGCGCCGACGAGGGGCTGGGGGTAGCCGCCACCCTGATCGTGCTCGTCAAGGCCACCTCGGACCCGAGGGTCGCGGCGGCGTACGTCGCCAACATGGCCGCGCTCCAGGTGCACAGCCAGCGGTTCCGTCGCATGGTCACCGCCGAGCAGTACAAGCTCGCGTTGCTCAACGACGCGGCCGTGGCCGCCCGGGGCACCCCGACCTTCCAGGCCGACAGCGCCCGCGACCCGATCGGCTCGGTCCGGAACGTGACGCTGGACGTGATCTTCCCCGCGGCCCGCTCGATGATCACCTTCGGGCAGTTCGTGGAGAAGAAGATCGCCGCCGACGTGATCGAACAGACTCGCGCGGAACGGCAGCGGGCACTGGCCGTGGCCTGGCTGGTGGGCGGCACCGCAGCCCTGGTGCTGCTGACCGTGGTGCTGCTCAGCATGGCCGTGGCCCGTACGGTGGCCCGTCCACTGACCCGGCTCACCCGCTCCGCCGACCGGGTGGCCCGGGTCGCCGAGGCCGAGCTGACCCGGGTGGCCGACGACGAGTCCGACAGTGCCCCACCGGTACACCTCGACCCGGTCGACGTCCACGCCCAGGACGAGATCGGCGACCTGGCCCGAGCCTTCGAACGGGTGCGGAGCACCGCAGCCCGGTTGGTGGAGCGGCAGGCGGCGAGCCGGCGCAACGTGGCCCAGATGTTCGGCCACGTGGGACGCCGTACCCAGAACCTCGTCGGCCGGCAGATCGCGCTGATCGACCAGCTGGAACGGCAGGAGACCGACCCCGGCCGGCTGGAGCACCTGTACCGGCTGGACCACATCTCCAGCCGCCTACGCCGCAACGCGGGCAGCCTGGTGGTGCTCTCCGGCGCCACCGGCGACGACGGTCACGTCGCCCCCGTGGCGCTGGCCGACGTGGTGCGGCTGGCGCTCGGTGAGATCGAGGGCTACACCCGGGTGGACGTGCGGGTGCCGTCCGGGGTGTCCGCGGCGCCCGCGATCGTGGGCGACCTGGTGCTGGCGCTGGCCGAGCTGATGGAGAACGCCACCGTCTTCTCGCCCCCGCACACCCGGGTGACGGTGTCCGGCGAGCTCACCGGGATCGGCGCCCTGCTCGCCGTGGCCGACCGCGGCATCGGCATGACCGAGGAGCGGCTGGCCGAGGAGAACGCCCGGCTGGCCCGCCGGGAACGGCTGGACCTGGCTCCCACCGAGGTGCTCGGCCTCTTCGTGGTCGGCCGGCTGGCCCGCCGGCACGGCTGGTCGGTCGAGCTGACCCACACTCCCGGGGGCGGGGTGACCGCCCGGCTGGAGATTCCGCAGTCGCTGCTGGTGCTGCGCCGGGCGGACCGGGCGGGGGTCACCTCCGCGCAGGCCACCGTGCCGACGAGAGACCGGCGCACGCCGGGGGCGATCGAGCCGGCCCGGTCGGGCCGGGAGCTGCCCGCCGCGCCCTCGCCCCGGCCGGCCGGCACGCCGGTGCCCGCCTTCGACCCCGCACTGCTGACCCGGGCCACCCGCAGCATGGCCTCCGCGCAGTCCTGGGACGCCTTCGGCGCGGGCACCGGACCGGCCCCGGCCGGGACGACCGAGTCCACGGCGACCGGCCGACCGGTCGAGCGGGCCGGCGAACTGACGGCCGCGCCCGACGCGACGACCGCGTGGTGGTTCGCGGGCCCGGACGGGCCGGTGGCCGGTCAGCAGCCGGTCGCCGTGGCCCCGCCGGCGACCGCGCCACCGGCCGCGCCGCCGACCCCCGCCCCGCCGACGCCGCTCGCCCCGGCCGGGCCGCCGGTCGCTTCGGGCGCACTGGCCGAAGCACCCACGATCCGGCAGCGGGTACCGGGGGCGAGCCTGCCGCCGGCCGGTCCGGCGGTCGGCCCGGTGGACGCCGCCAACGCCGACCCGGAGGCCGCGCGAGCCTTGGTCGAGCAGTTCCAGTCCGGGGTACGCCGGGCGGAGCAGACCCGCTCCGGCCCGCCGGACGACGCGGACGCCGACCGGCCCCGGCTCGCCCGGCGGGTCCCCGGAGCGAGCCTGGCCGGCGCGCAGCCCCGGCGTGCGCCGGCTGCCGTGCGACTCCAGGACCCGAACGAGGTTCGCGACCGCATCGCGGAGTTCGAGGCGGGTGTCGCCCGCGCTCTGCGCCACGTCAGTACCGAACACCGCCCCAACCAAGAAGGATCATCACGGTGACCAGCCCGTACCTGCACGACAACGTCGACCGCGCGGCCAGCCCGGAGCTCAGCCCGGAGGCCCGTACCTTCAACTGGCTGCTGGACTCGTTCACCGCCAGCACAGCCGGGGTGCTGGAGGCGATCGCCGTCTCGTCGGACGGGCTCCTGATGGCCATGTCGGCGATCAAGGACCGCTCCAACGCCGAACGCCTCGCCGCCGTGATCTCCGGCATGACGAGCCTGGCCGGCGGCGCGGCGAGTTGGTACGCCCTCGGCGGCCTGAACCGGGTGATCGTCGACATGGCCGACGGGTACCTGCTGATCAGCGCGATCAGCGCCGGCTCGGTGCTCGGCGTCGTCGCCGACCGGACGGCCAACCTGGGCACCGTGGCGTACGAGATGACGCTCTTCGCCGGACGGGCCGGCGGCGCGCTCACCCCCAGACTGATCGCCGAGTTGAAGAACGCCGTTCAGCAATGACCCGGCAGGCCGCCGGCGGAGAACCGGACCCGGAACCGCTGGTCCGGATCCGGCCCTACCTGCGGACGCCGGAGCCGTCCGGCGAGGAGGTCCCGGTGCCGGCGTCCGCGCCCGAACCGGACGCCGGCCGTCCGGCGGGACCCCGCCCGTTCGTGCTCACCGCCGGGCGGGTCGCCGGCGCCGACCCGGCGATCGGCCTGGAAACCCAGGTGACCGCGCGCCGTGGGGACGGTCCCCCGGCGACCGCGCTGGCCCCGGAACTCCAGGCGATCATCGCGCTCTGTGCCGAGCCGATCTCGGTCGCGGAGATATCCGCCCGGGCACGGCTGCACCTCGGCGTGACCCGGGTCCTGGTCGGCGACCTCCGGGCCGCCGGCCACCTCGACGTGCACGCCGCAGACGTCGCGAAATCCCCTGACCCCGATCTCATCCTGCGAGTGATTGATGGACTCCGTGCGATCTCCTGACTGGCCGGTCACCCCGCTGGGCGGGCTCGCCGCCAACAGCGCCTCCGCCCGCTACGGCGCCGCGTTCGGCGGGTCGGCCCCCGCCGCGCCCTTCACACACCTGGCCCCACCACCGCCGTACCGGCCTCCGGCGCCACCGGCCGCCGTACCGGCACCGGCACCGGCCCCGCGCCCCGGGACCGACCGGCCACCGGTCCCGGTGAAGATCCTCGTCGCCGGGGGCTTCGGGGTCGGCAAGACCACGACGGTCGGTGCGATCTCCGAGATCGCCCCGCTGACCACCGAGGCGGAGATGACCAGTGCCGGCATCGGGGTGGACGACCTGGGCGGCCGGCACACGAAGTCCACCACCACGGTGGCGCTGGACTTCGGCTGCGTCACCATCGACCGCAGCCTGAAGCTCTACCTGTTCGGCACGCCCGGCCAGGCCCGGTTCGGGTTCATGTGGGACGACCTGGCCCGAGGCGCGCTCGGCGCGCTCGTGGTGGTGGACAGCGCCCGGTTGGACGACTGCTACCCGGCGATCGACTACTTCGAGCGGGCCGGGCTGCCGTTCGCGGTCGGCGTCAACGCCTTCGACGGCCGGATCGCCCACGACCTGGGCGCCATCCGCTGGGCGCTGGCCATCGGCGACCACGTGCCGCTGGTCCGGTTCGACGCCCGGGACCGGCGGTCGGTACGGGACGCCCTGCTGGTCGTCCTCGACCGGGCGCTGGACCGGGCGACCAGGGAGAGGGGCACCTGAACCATTCGCCGCCGCGACCCGTTCTCCAGCAGAGAGGGGGACGTGATGAGAAGTGGTCTGGACGAGACACTGGCCCGGATGGCCCGCCGGGAAGAGGCGCTGCGGCGCCGGGCGGGGGACCCGGGCGACGAACCGGGCGGGGGCGCGTCGCCCGCGGCCTTCGCGGCGCCGGGCCGGGATGGGCGTCCCGCCGCCCCAGGGCCGGGTGAACGGGCCGGCAGCGGTGGGCCCGGCCCCGATCGGGACCCGGTGCGGGACGTCGTCGAGGCGGTCCGCCGGGTGGTGGACGCCCACCCCGGTCTCGCCGTGGCACTGCGGGTCGAGTACGAGGGCCGGGCGTTTCCGCTGGCGATCGAGTGGACGCGGACCGGCGCGACAGTGGGCCCTGGCAACCCGGCCACGCCCCCGCCGTCCCGGCCGACTCCGGGGCGTACGGCGCCCGCCTGGACACCCGCGACACACGAGTTCACCGACGACCCGGCCGCCCGCCTGGCCGAGATGATCCGTCGCGACCCGTCGCTGCTGACCGGTGACCGGTGAGAACGGGGCACAGCGTGTCCCGGCCCGCTAGTGTCGGGCGGTGGCCGAACCGGAGCTGACCCTCACCGCGAGCCTGCGGCCCGCCGCGCTGGACGCCCGACGGGGCATCGTCCGGCTGCATCCGGAGGTGCTGACCGCGCTCGCGCTGCGCCCCGGGGACCCGGTGCGGCTGGCCGGCCGCCGGGTGACCGTCGGGATCGTCGCGCCCGCCGAGCCGGGTGCGAGCACCAGGCTGCTCTACGCCGACGACCTGGTCCTGGGCAATCTGGGACTGCGCGACGGCGGGCAGGTGGCCGTCTCCCCCGTGCCGGTGGCCCCCGCCCGGCGGGTGACCCTGACCGGCCCGGCACCGGTCGTCGCGGCGGTAACCCCGGAGATGCTCCGGCTGGCCCTGCTGGGCAAGATGGTCACCGCCGGCGACGACGTCTCCCTGCTGCCGCGGGACGTGCTCCCCGACGCCTCCGTACGCGCCCTGGTGGAGGCCGCCCGGCGCAGCCTGGCCAACACCGTCGGTTACGCCTGGACGAGCACCCTGCTCACCGTCGTCGCGGCCGAGCCGGCCGGCGGCGCGCTGGTCACCATGGACACCGCGGTCGACTGGGAGCAGCCTCCGACCGGAGCCCGCCCTGCCAGCGACGGCGCGACCGCAGCCGGATCGACCGGAGGCGGCCCCGGCGGGGAGGACACCACCGGACGCGGCACCACCCGGAAGGACATCTTCGCAGGCGGCGCGGCGACGGCCGGTCGGCGACCGGCTACCGGGCAGCCCGGACCCGAGGCCGGGGCCGATACGCACCTCGCCGAACCGGTGGCCGCCGACGACGCGCCACGGGTGGAGGAGTTGCCCGGGCTACGCGCCCAGGCGGAGGAGCTGACCGAGCTGCTCGACCTCGGCTTCCACCACCGTGAGGTACTGGGCCGACTGGGTACCGACGTCTCGCTGGGCGTACTGGTCAGCGGGCCGGCCGGGTCGGGCAAGTCGGCGCTGGTCCGGGCCGTCGCCGCGGCCGTCGGCGCCCGGGTACGCCGGCTCTGGGCCCCCGAGCTGGCCGCGCTCGCCAACGACGCGGCGGCCCGGCGGCTGCGCGAAGCAGCCGCCGAGGTACGTACGGGAGGGCCGGCGGTGCTGCTGGTCACCGACGTGGAGGCGCTGGCCCCGGCCGACGACGCCGGCCCGGTGGCCACCGTGTTCCGGCAGGTGCTGGCCGAGACCGTCCGGTCCGGCGCGGCGGTGGTCTGCACCACCTCCCGACCCGAGGCGGTCGATTCCGCCCTGCGCGCCCCGGACCTGCTCTCCCTGCGGATCACCGTGCCGCTGCCCGACCCCGCGCTGCGCCGCGAGCAGCTGGCCGTGCTGACCCGGCAGGTGCCGTTGGCCGAGGACGTCCGCCTCGACGAGGTGGCCGGACGTACCCCCGGGTTCGTGGCGGCGGACCTGGCGGCGCTGGTGCGGGAGGCCGGGGTGCGCGCGGCGCTGCGGCAGAAGTCCGCGCGGACGCCGACGGTGGCGATGGCCGACTTCACCGCCGCGCTGGAGGTGGTCCGGCCGACCACGATGGCCGCCTCCACCCTGGAGCTGGCCTCGGTCACGCTGGACGACGTCGGCGACCTGGTCGAGGTGAAGCAGACCCTCACCGAGTCGGTGCTGTGGCCGCTGACCTACCCGGACACCTTCGCCCGGCTGGGCGTACAGCCGCCCCGGGGCGTGCTGCTCTACGGCCCGCCCGGCTGCGGCAAGACGTACCTGGTGACCGCGCTGGCCGGGTCCGGCCGGGCGAACGTGCTGTCGGTCAAGGGCGCGGAACTGCTCTCCAAGTGGGTGGGTGAGAGCGAACGGGCCGTCCGGGAACTGTTCCGCCGCGCCCGCGAGGCCGCGCCCACGCTGGTCTTCCTCGACGAGGTGGACGCCCTGGCCCCGGTACGCGGCCAGGCGACCGACGGGGGCACGACCGACCGGGTGGTCGCCGCGCTGCTGACCGAGCTGGACGGGGTGGAGGCGCTGCGCAACGTGGTGGTGGTCGGGGCGACCAACCGTCCGGACCTGGTCGATCCGGCGCTGCTGCGTCCTGGCCGGCTGGAACGACTGGTCTACGTGCCGCCGCCGGACGGGCCGGCCCGGGCGGAGATCCTGCGCGCCGCGTCCCGGACGGTGCCGCTCGCCCAGGACGTCGACCTGGCCGCGCTCGGCGAGGAGTTGACCGGTTTCTCGGCGGCGGACTGCGCGGCGCTCGTCCGGGAGGCGGCGCTGGCCGCCATGCGCGAGTCGCTGACCGCGTCCACCGTCACCGCCGCCCACGTGGCGACCGCCCGCGGACGCGTCCGCCCCTCCCTCGACCCCGCCCAGGTCGCCTGGCTGGCCACCTACGCCCACAC
>NZ_SMKD01000154.1 GCF_004348595.1 Micromonospora sp. KC723 | reverse complement strand
ATCGCCCGACTCAAACGCCACCGCGGCGTGGCCACCCGCTACGACAAGTTAGCCGTCCGCTTCCAGGCCGTCCTGACCATCACCATCATCTGCGAGTGGCTCTGACCCGCTTATGAAACACGCCTTAACTTAGCCTTTAACCTGTGCGTCGTGGCCTCGGGTTATTCGAGGTTTTCGTTTTCTTGGTGGTGTGCTGTTCGGCTTGTTGCTGGTAGCGGTGGTGACGATGTGGACGTCGTGGCGGGCGGCTCGGTGGCGGTTGGGGTGTCCCGGGGGTCGACCAGGGCCTGGTCGGCTGGGTTTCGGTGCGGCGGCCGGGCAGCCGGCTTTGGTGCGTAGGTGCCGAAACGCGCGGCGGACGCGGGCAGGTGAAAGCCGTTCGGGTGGTGCGGGGCGTTCCCAGGGCCGGCGGAGGTCGTCTGCGGCGGTGCGGGCCAGCCGGAGTTGGGTGTAGGCGGCCAGCACCAGCCAGGTCCAGCGGTCGGCCGCGTGCGGGTCGCGCAGCTTCGGGCTGGTCCAGCCGAGGGTCTGTTTGAGCATGCGGAAGGTGTGCTCGATGTCGAAGCGGCGCAGGAACACCTGCCAGAGCAGGTCAACCTCGGCACGGGTGGCGGCCGGCTGGGACCACCACAGCCAGACCGGTTTCGCGGTGGCGCCGCTGGGCAGCCGGTCGACGGTCAGCAGGATCACGGTGCCTTCGATGATCGGCAGCGGGCCGTGTTGGGCGGTCCAGGCGGTGCGGTGGGTCAGCCTGGGGTGCAGCCGGTGCCAGGCCCGCGCGGTCGCGGGGCCGTAGAGACGGGTGTCGGTGGTCGTAGCGGCGTCCGGGTCACCCCAGCTGTCCGGGTCACCGAAGATGAACTCGCCGCCATGCCGTCGTGGGCGGCCGGTGGTGCCGGGCAGCCGGGGTGGCGCGGGCCGGCGCAGCACCCGGTCGGAACGCATCCGCACCAGAACCTTCACCGGTAGATCAGCCAGCAGGAACGCCAGCCGGGGCCCGTCGTATCCGGCATCCGCGACGATCCACACGTCCGGATCGCCAGGCTGCCACTGCCCGGCAGTGATCAGCCGCTGCACCACGTCCCGCACCTGCCCGGCGGTGACCGTGGCAGCGTCATCGCCGGGCGCCAGCCGGCGGGCGTCCAATGGCGCGGTCCACGAGGTGCGTCCGGTCTCCAAGGCGGTGACGAACGAGTACGGCCAGCCCGGAACCCCGACGTGGGTGTCCTTGCCGCGCCCGTAGGTATGGCACAACACCCGCTGCGGGCAGGTGTGCGCCTCCGGCCGCAACCAGCACGTCACGTCCACCGCCAGGACGATCCGCCCGTCCGCGGCCCGCGGCAGTGGCACCGCCGCCACCGTGGTCCGCAGTCGCTCGACGTCAATCCGTCCGCGATTCAACGCCGCGTACAGCGAGCCGTGACCGCGGCGATGCTCACCCACCAGCGACAACTCCACCAGCGACCGCACTGGCGCGTCACCGCACAACAGCGCGTCTGCCAGCTCGAACAACGCATCCCGACGAGCGATCAGACAACGATGGAACTCACGCCGGAACACGGCCAGCCGCCCGATCTCATCAGTCGACCCGGCATCATGCACACTGATCACCAGACAGCCCTTGGTTCTTGATCTTCTTCCCTAGACAAGAAGAATGATCAATCAAGGGCTGTCCCCGTGATCAGCCGGGGTCGATTCCGCCGCCCAGCCGGTCAAAGATCAAGTTAAGCCTCACCGATCGCAGCGGCCTGGATCGCTTTGTACAGGGCGGGGCCGATCGGTCCGCTGAGCTTGGTGAGTTCCTGGATGCGCTGTTTGTTGGCGCGTTGGGTCTTACGGTCGAGGACGAGTGTGAGATCGCCGGCGGCGATGATGGCCACGAGTGCGGCGTCGGCGGGGTCGATGCTGCCGATGGGTCTGGTCAGGGTGGTGTTGACCCGGCCGAGGAGTTCCTTGCGGACGCGGGGGTCGCGCATGGTCACCTTGGTGGTGGGGAACAGCCCGAGGATTTTGTCGGATTGGAGGTGGACCCAGCCGCCATCGTTGAGCTGCTGGCGTAGCGCTCGGAAGGTGGCGCGCTGCCTGTGGCCGATCCAGGACTGCCATGTGTGTGGCTTGGAGCCGGCGATCTCGTTGAGGAGCGCGTCGAGGACGGGATCGCGGCAGGGGTGCCGGACGTCAATGGCGGCGCGGCCGCGTTCGTCGGTGAGGTGGCCGCCCAGGTACAGGTCGGCGAGGGCCGCGGCGCGCAGCAAGGGCCCCAGGTTGGCGCCTAGGCCGACCTTGCCTTTGTCCGGGTTGTAGGCGAGCAGGAAGATGCGCTGGGGGAGGCTGTGGGGTACGGCCATGTCATGCTTCTTTCGGGTCCGCTGTGGCGGGGGATACTGCGATGCCCTTGGTCAGCGCCGCTTGGACGATGCGGATGGCCTCGTTGGTGTCGATGCCGACGCTGGCGATGACGGCGGCGTAGTCGGCGGCGGCGCGACTAGCCCGCTCGCGTCCCCTCTCGCCGGCCGCGGACACGAACGAGCCGGCTGGTCCGCGGGTCTCGATCAACCCTGCCTCCTCCAGCTCCCGGTAGGCCCGGCCGACGGTGTTGACGGCCAGGCCGAGGTCTGCGGCCAGACGGCGGATGGTCGGCAGCCGGGTGCCCACGGCAAGCGTGTGGTCCTGGATCTGCCGGGCGAGCTGAGCACGCAGCTGCTCGAACGGCGGGACGGGCGACGCCGAGTCGATGACGATCATTCGGTTCACGGTGCGCTCATGACGTGCCGTGCCACCGTGGCGCTCCGCGCGGTCCGCGCCTCGATCAGGGCTAGGGCGATGACGCTCAGGACGATGAAGGCGAGCCAGGCAGCGGTCCACCACCCAGATGCGGTGCTGAACACCGACACGACCGGCAGCAACCACACCGACCACACCGCGGTCGGCACGGCGCCGACTCGAGCGTCCTCGACCCGCATGATGACGTCGGCGGTCAGCGAGACCTCATCGTCTGCCACGACCGGGTGCGTCAGCACATGGCGCAGCTGGACGACAATGCCGACCGCGAGCCCGCACAGCCCGATGAGCAGGATGACCGCCGCGTACCTCGCGGTGGAGTCGTGCAGTGTCAGGGCCCCGATCGCCAGCGCCGTCGCGCCCGCGATCGTGGTAACCGCGAACGCGGCACGCGGCCAGCCGAGCACGGTACGCCAGCCGAGCCGAACCGGGTAGGCCGCCCGTCGCGGCAACCTCGCCCCGGCGCGCCGGTCGACCCGCCGCACCCACCAGTCCAACAACGACTGGGCAAGCACCAACCCGACCACGAGCGCCGTCAACACCAGCAGCAACCAGCGCCGGTACCCGGAGCCGTCAACCATGCCGCCGGTGTAGGTGAGGGCAACGGCGATGATGAACGCGGCCAGCAGGACGGAAGCGGCCAGCCGGGCACGTCGCCGGACCGCCAGCCGCGTGGCCAGCAACGGTGTCGGCCGGACGTCGGCCAGGCCGTGCTCGGCCAACCACGCGCCGGCCCGCTCAAGGTCCGCCGGACGCACCGGCGGGCCAACCTTCGGCATGGTTCCGTTCGGCATGACGCCTCCTATGTCTCATATCTTGTCTTAAGATGGTGCGTCAAGCATTGCGACAAGTCAACCCGGACACGGAGCACCGGCGCCGGTTCTGCACCGGGCTCCATGCGCCAGCAACCACCTGGTACGGCGCACCCGTCGTCGTCGGTCCGGTGGCCTGCTCGTTGTACACCCGTGCCAGAACGCGGCGCCCAGCACTTGGCCGGGCACCGCGACGCCCCAAACCCAACAGAGATGTTCAGGAGCAGCAGTATGAAGCGCCCGTCGGCAGCCGCACCCTGGTCGGCGCTTCGGGCTCAGGCCGGGTCATGTGATGCTCCTCCGAAGGGTGTTCAGGCCGAGGACGGTGCGGGCGAGCTGCTGCACCACGACGACCTGCGCGCGGCTGCTGCGCCCCGGCGGCTGCCTCGTCCTCGTCGTCGGCGTGCCCGCTGGTACGCAGCCCACGCCGGAGGACTTCGGGCCGCTCGTGGCCGCAGCCTCCCGGGCCGGGCTGGGCTACCTGCAGCACATCGTCGCCGTCGAGGCCGACACCGACAGCGACCAGTTCGTCCACCACGTCGCCGACGAGAAACTGCTCACCCTGGCCCACGCCGACCCCGAGCAGTGGTCGGTCGCCCACCTACGGGTGCACGCCGACCTGATGGTCGTCACCCCGCAGCACCCCGCCCCCGCGGCCGGGTCGGCCCGTCGCCGTGACCGCGACGGCGGTGAGCGCCGTGCCTGAGCAGACCATCACCGGACAGCACGACCCGAACGAGCCGGACACCAAAGGCCTCGCCGCCAGCGAGGACTACCAGGGCCGGCACCGCGAGTACGAAGGCCGCCACCGCGCCGAGGCCGACGGCTTGTCCGTCTGGGCCACCGCCCAGTCGACCGGCCCTGTCCAGCGACGCGGCCGGTACGTGCCGGAATCGGTCAAGCATCCCGCCCGGATGCTGCCGGCGATCGCCGCCCACGCGATCTCCGCCTACACCCGGCCCGGCGACCTGGTCCTGGACCCGATGTGCGGCATCGGCACCACCCTGGTCGAGGCCATCCACGCCGGCCGCGACGCCCTCGGCGTCGAATACGAGCCGCGATGGTCGAACATCGCCGACGCCAACATCCGCCACGCCCATGACCAGGGCGCGAGTGGACGGGCGTCGGTGATCCGCGGCGACGCGACCCGACTGATGTCCCTGGTGCCGAAGGCCCTCACCGGGCAGGTGGCCCTCGTCGTCACCTCCCCGCCGTACGGACCGACCGTGCACGGCCTCGTTCGGCCCGGCGCGGACGGGGTCGTCAAGTACGACGACCGCTACGGCGAGGACAAAGGCAACCTCGCCTACCGCGACCTGACCGGCCTCGCCGACGGGTTCGCCCAGATCCTGCGCGGCTGCGCCACCCTGCTACGACCCGGCGGCGTCGTCGTGGTCACCGCTAGGCCGTGGCGCAAGCGCGGCGAACCGGTCGACCCGCCCAGCGCCGTCATCGCCGCCGGCCTGCGCGCCGACCTCGTCCGGATCGAGCGGTGCGTCGCGCTACTCGCGGCCGTCCGCGACGGGCAGCTCGTCGCCCGCCCGTCGTTCTTCCAGCTCCAGCAAGTCCGCAAGGCCCGCTCGTCCGGGGTGCCGATGCACCTCATCGCGCACGAGGACGTCCTGATCTTCGCCAAGGAGACGCAGCCAGAGAACGGAACCGGGGTGGTCGCATAAGCGCACCCACCCACCGCTACCTGTCCCTGGGCGCCGGAGTGCAGAGCTCCACTCTCCTGCTGCTCGCCGCCCAAAGCAAGATCCCTGGGTTCGGCGCGGCGATCTTCGCCGACACCTCGTGGGAGCCGGCAGCGGTCTACCGGCTCTGGACCGCATGACCGGCATCGCCCAGCAGGCCGGAATCGAGGTCGTGCGCGTCAGCACCGGTGACATCCGGGCTGACGCGCTCGACCCGAACCACAGGTTCGCCTCCATGCCCCTGTTCACCCTCGGGCCCAACGGTGAGCGGGGCATGGCCCGCCGGCAGTGCTGAGTTAACTGCACCAGGGAGCTACCTGATCATGGTGCAGTTCATCCTGACTCAGGGAGCTTGACGTTTGATCTGCGTGCGCTGTTGGTAGAAGGGCAAGGGACAGCCCCGGACGTGGGGGCAGTAGCTCCCAGTGGTCTACTGCATCCGCCGTTCGTTGTTCGTGACGTCCATAATGCCGAGATCGAGCCGGTGACCGGCTTTCTCCGCGAGCTCGCACAAAAGCTTTTTGATCGAAGAAGAATGGTGGCGTCGACGGTTGCGACGCCGTAGGTGTGCGCCGCAGCCACAGGCGGGCGCGGGAGACTGCGGCAAGGCGCACTGTGGAGTTGTCAATGAACACGCCGACCGGCGCACCGGCCGACCCGAAGACGGATCAGGGCAGCAACGACCGACACGACCACCAGTGAGGCGGTCACGGCAGCGGGAACAGCGGTAGCAGTTACGGAGGGCAGGGCAGGGCGGCACGGTGCCGCGCCGGCAGCGGGCTCGCCTCAGCCTGGGACAGGTGCTCCGGGAGCCGTCGACATCACGACGGCCCGGTGGGGCGTCGACTCAACCCACCGGAGAAAGATCCTTCATCGCGAACCCCCTGTCACTCGAAACCATCGACGGCCCGCCCACTCCCGAGCCTCGAACGACCGGCGACGCCCCCGAAGGAGCGCCACCACCCCGGCCGATCGAACCCGGCAGGCAGACCGCCACGCGGTCGCGCTCGTACCAGTACGCCTCCGCCGGCAGCACCCTGTCAACCAGCACCACCGACAGTCGATCACGACGTTTCCGGACCCAGCCGGACGCGCTGACACCCACCAACCCGTACTGGTCTCCAGCGGGACGGATTTCCGGCCGAAAATGGCAGAAGAATCTTGGCCCGTCTGTTCAGCTATCTCACCTTGTGAGACAGCGCTCCCGCTGACCGAGTCGGCCAGGGCCGCCGGAGTCGCACGGCCGGGCTCGCCCGCAACAGCAAGAGCGAACGCCGGCGGACCCGGCGCGGCCAGGCTTCCTTCGGTAACGAGCCACTTGCCCTGAGCTCCTCGGCTGCTCACTGGGAGTCACCAGGCTACGAGCCAGCCGCGCGCCGGTTATCAATCAGGCCGCCTCCAGCGGCGGCCGACCATCCGCAGGTGCAGCGGTGCGCCTCGACGTGCGCACGTCCGGCGACAGCGCGATTGCGGCCCGCACGGCCACCGAGGCACCACGCAGCGCCATCGATTGATAACGTGAGGCTGGACATCATCGGCCGTTCAACGGCGGTGTCCGTTGGGGAGGGTCACACGTGTGGTCGGACGAGGCTGCGCTCGAGGCGGCGGCACGCCGGCTCGACAGTTGGGAATCGTCCATCGTCGAGCGGGCGGCGCAGGCCAAGGCGCTGTCTGCGCAGGTCCAGCAGCTGACCGGAACGGCGCGCAGTCCGGATCTGATGGTCGAGGTCACGGTTGATTCAGCCGGGATGCTGGTCGATCTGCGGCTGGACGAACGCACGCGACACCGCCCTGCGGCGGACACCGCACGGCAAATCCTGGAAACCACCCGGGCCGCGTACAGTGATCTGCTGCGGCAGATGACCGAGGCGACCACCGGCACCCTCGGTGACGACGATCCGACAGCGGTAGCGCTCGTCGACTCGTACCGGCGCCGCCTGGACCCTGGCCCGGACGCTTCGAATGCCCGTCGGTGACGGCATTCAGGTCGATCCCGACGACCTGACCCACCATGCCGCGCGTCTCGACCGGATCGCCGGCAGCCTCGACACTGCCCGACAGGCTGGCCAGCATGTCCGACTCGGCACCGATGCGTACGGACAACTGTGCGTGATCATGCCCATGTTGCTCGACAGGCTCCAGGACACCCTCGTCGACGGTATCGACAGCGCCGCCGGTTCGGTCCGCGACACGGCCGACAAACTACGGACGACCGCCGCTCGCTACCGGGCCTCCGACGCGCGGGCGGAGCGGCTGCTCCGGCAGGCACGCGACGACCAGTGACGGCCAACCCGCTCGTCGCCACCGCCTCCGACGCCCCACCCAGCGCCTGGGCTGGCGTGTGGATCTGCGAGGACATCGAGCTCATCGCCCAGGGTGTCCGCAACGGCAGTTGGATCGACGGCAGCCTCGGCGTGGTCAGCGCGGGCCTGGATGCCCTTGCCTTCGTCTCCGACCCGGTCGGTGCGGTGCTCCAGTACGGCATCGCCTGGCTCATCGAGCACGTCAAACCGCTCAGTGAGGCACTGGATTGGCTCGCTGGCGACCCTGCGCAGATCACCGCCCACGCGCAAACCTGGCGGAACGTTGCCGCGTCGCTCCGCGAGGAGGTCGCCGCGCTGTCCACCTCCGTCCGCGCTGACATCGCAGAGTGGGGCGGCACCGCCGGCCCTGCCTACCGGGCCTGGGCCAACGAGCAGCAGCAAGCCATCATCGGGCTCGCCCAAGGCGCCGACACCCTCGCCGCCATCACCGAAGGCGCGGCCGCCCTCGTCGCCGCCGTCCGGCTGCTGGTCCGCGACGCCATTGCCACCTGCGTCTCCCGTCTGATCGTGTACGCGGGCGAACTGGTCGTCACGGCAGGGTTCGCCGCCCCGCTGGTCGTGGAGCAGGTGACGACGACGGTGGCGGCGTGGGCAGCGCGGATCGCCCGACTGCTGCGGGGCTGCTGGCGAGCCTGCAGCGGTTGATGCCGGAAATTCGCCGACTCGGTGATCTGATCGAAAGACTGAAACAGGCGTTGAGCCGGCTCACGAACGCACCCCACGGCCGTCCGAGCGGGGCAGCCGAAGACGTGCTCGGAGTCCACGGAGGCCACACCACCCGCCCTCGCAACCTTGCCGACTACGAACGTCAGGAGCGCTGGGCCAGCGAGGCGTATACGGCGATCCGGCAGCAGGACGATGCTGGGGTCATCGCCCGCAATCTGACTGACGCGCCTCGCCTCGATGGTTCCCGGGGCTTCTTGCTGCAGGAGATCGAGCAGATCCGCCGGCACATCTTCTTCGAAGAGCATCCGATGGACGACTACGCGGGCGGGATCGTCCGCCAACGGTACGACCCGAGCGCGCCGATGGCCGAGGCGTGGCTGCGCCTACGACGGGGTGACCCGCTGCCGGAGGACTACAGGCTACTGGAGCACGAACTGGCAGAATCGCGGTACTACCAGGCGCATCCGCAGGCGGATTACCGGGAGGCTCATCTCGCCGCCAACCGGGTGTCGAACTGGGAGGCGTCGATCCCCGACCCCACGTACGAGGACTACGCGAGATTCGGAGAATAGCGCCATGGGCATGATGGTGGTCGCACGTCGTATCGAGGCATCCGTGGACGAGGTGCGGTACGAGTTCGGGTTCGAGGACAGGTTCGACCGGGTGCTGACGATTGATCCGCACACGCTTGAGGCGCGGGTCGAAGACGGTGACTTCAACGCCGCTGCGAGCGCCATCACGGCCAAGATCGTAAACGCGCGGCGCTCCGCTGGCGACTTCCCGGCAAGGATGATGTTCGCCAGTTGAGCCGAGCGGTACGGCTGGCATTCGCCCATCCTCACAAGGGAGCGCCGGGGTTACGAGACGATCGGCAGCAGGTCGTCGTTGCGTCCGGTCTGGGGTAGCCCGGCGGCTGCGGCGATAAGCTCGACGGCCTCGTCGAGTGTGGTGGTCTCCGCCAGGACGAGTTCGTCGGGCCAGTCCAGGACGTCCCGGGCGGCGTACCAGCCGCTCATGTGCTCGACGGTGAACTCGCTGGCCTGCGGACGGGTCAATTGCCGCCGCAGCGTCTCGGGCAGGGACACATCGAGGTAGCAGAACAGCGACCGCCCTCGGTGGCCGTCACGCAGGGCGGTCAGCATGTTCCGGTAGCGGTCGCTGTGCATGACGCCGTCCAGCACCACGTGGTAGCCGTGATCGAGCGCGAACCGGACGGTCTGCGTGATCAACGCGGGGGCCCACCGCCGGGCTTGTCCCGCTCGCGCAGCACGATCCGGCGCAGGTAGTCCTGCTCGGCCAGGGCGCAGCCCCGGCCGTGCCGACGCCGCAACTCCCGAGCGATGCTGCTCTTACCCGAACCGGAGTTACCCCGGACGCAGACGAGGATCGTGTCCGGGCTGCCAGTAGGTCCATGGGCACGATGCCCTCCTCGGAGTCAGTTGTTGCGGACGGCGAGGTCGAGTGCGTCGATGGTCAGCTTCGTGAAGTCGGGCAGTTGATCCTGACTGATCGTGACACCGCGCAGATTGTCGAGGGCGATCTTGAGTCCGTGGAGACGGCTGCCCCGCAGATCGGCGCCGTCGAGATGGCAAGAGTCGATTTCCATGCCGTCCAGGTTGCAGGACCGCAGCGCGATGCCCGGGAGGCGGCAGGTGGACCAGGTGGCGTGGGCGAGGGTGCAGTCGGCAAAGGCGACGGATCCGGCGGCGGTGACGCGGTGGAAGGTGGCGTAGTCGAAGCGGCAGCCGTCGAACACGACATCCTTAAGGCGTACGTCGGTGAGTCGGGTGCCAGTGAACCGTGAGCCGGTGATGGCGCACCGGTCGATGGTGGTGCCGGTCAGGGTCGCGCCGGAGAAGTCGGTGCGGATGATTTCGCAGCCGTAGAGGCTGCCGGCCTCCCAGGTGCTCTCGCTCAGGTCCACGCCGGTCATCAGGCTGCTGCGGATGCTGGCGTCCTCCAGGTGCGCACCGTGCCACGCCGCGCCCTCGACGAGGGCCTCGGTAAGGCCGTCGGTTAGGTCGGACGTGGTGTCGAGGTCGTCCGGTTCGAGGTCCGGCAGTAGGACCTTCACGTCGCCGATCGTGGTGGTGCGCATGTGTCCTCAACCTGTGTAGGTGCGGGGTGGGCACGCCACCCCGCGCGTTCCGTGGCGGGGGCTACCTCTTCTTGTTCCAGTTGTCCCAGCCGGGCCGGCTGTCGAACTTTCCTCGGTTGTCCCAGGTGGGGCGGTTGTCGAACTTTGCCGCGTCGATTGACGCTACCGACCGCTGCGGGTCGACGCCGAGGCGGGCGAGTTGCTCGGGTGGGGCGTTGACGAGGACCGCTAGGGCGTTGGTCATGATCGTCCTCCTTGTCGGGTGAGGTGGTCCGCGGTGGCGCGGACGAGGGCCTGTCGGGTGGTCCGGCAGTAGGTGGTCTCACGGACGGTGAACGTCGCGCGCTCGAAGTAGCGGTTCCCGGCCTGGGCACCACGGCAGAAGTCGTAGAAGGAGCAGTGGTCGGCGCAGTCGTTGAGGGCCGTGACGAACTCGGCGACGTAGTCCAGGTCGCCGGCGCGGGCGAGCATGGCGGTGATCGGCTGATGGAGGACGTTGCCGGCGATGAAGTCGCCGTATCGCGGCTCGGTGATGCCGAGCAGCTCCGGTGACAGCAGCACCACCTGCCCATCCCAGGACACCGTTGGAATCGGGTCGTACGGGGCGTGGTCGACGCGCCCGGCTCGGGTGGCGGCGAGATAGTCGGTCAGCCGGTCCACGTCGCGGATCCGCAGCGGGTTGCCGCCGACGCGACGTTTGATGAGGTGCTGCCAGAACCGGTACGCGGCGTCCTCCGATACCGGTGCCCGGTCGGCCCCCTCCTGCTCTTCGATGTTGAAGCCCACCGACTCGCAGCCGGGCAGGCCGGTGAAGAAGTCGATAAGGGCGTCCGCGTGGTCGATGGTTTCCGGGGTGACCACACAAATGACCGAATACCTCAGCCCCGCGTCGGCCAGCGTGTGCATGCCGCGCAGGGTGCGGGCGTCCGTCGGGTTGCCGGACCGGTCGAGGCGGTTCCGGTTCAACGCGCCGGGTCCGTCGATGCTGACCCCGACCTCGAACCCGTGAACGGTGAACAGCTCGCACCACTGTCGGTTGATCAGCGTTGCGTTCGTCTGGATCTCGTGACGCACCATCCCCGCGCGCCGCAGCTCCTCGAACGGGGCCAGCAGGTCCCGGAACAGCCCGATGGGTGTGGCGGTGGGTTCGCCCCCGTGCCACACGACACTCACCGGACGATCGCTGTTCTGCTCGGCGATCGACTCCGCGCAGGCCTGCGCGACCGCGTCACTCATCAGGCGGAGGGATCTCCGGTCGGGCAGGTAGCAGTAGGTGCAGTCGAGGTTGCAGAAGCTCGTCGGCTGCACGACCAGGGTGTGGAGGCTGCCGGCAATCGCCGGTTGGCCGGTGGCGTTGATGAGGCCGATGCCGTTCACGAGGAGGCCTCTTCGATGCTGGCGGCCGTGGTGGTACCGACGCGGTAGGAGTGGGTGTGGCGGGCGGGCCAGCCGAGGAACCGGTCGAACATGTCGGCGGTGCTGCCTGTGACGCTCGGGTTGAGCCGGTGCAGGTCGTCGATCGCGTCGTGCAGGCAGCCGGCCAGGTAGAGGAACAGGCTCACCGGCACTTCTCGGTACTCGGCTAAGGCGTGTTTCATAAGCGGGTCAGAGCCACTCGCAGATGATGGTGATGGTCAGGACGGCCTGGAAGCGGACGGCTAACTTGTCGTAGCGGGTGGCCACGCCGCGGTGGCGTTTGAGTCGGGCGAT
>NZ_SMKD01000153.1 GCF_004348595.1 Micromonospora sp. KC723 | reverse complement strand
CCCGGCGCAGGTGGAAGATCACCGTCGGGTCCAGGTCGCCGCTGCGGGTGCCCATGACGAGGCCTTCCAGCGGCGACATGCCCATCGAGGTGGCCACGCTGCGACCGCCGTCGACGGCGCAGGCACTCGCTCCGTTGCCCAGGTGCAGGGTGATGGTGCGCAGCTCGGCGTACGGCCGGTCCAGCAGCTCGGCGGTGCGCTTCGAGACGTACGCGTGGGAGGTGCCGTGGAAGCCGTACCGGCGGATGCCGTACCGCTCGGCGGTGTCCCGCTCGATGGCGTAGGTGGCGGCGGCCTCGGGCAGGGTGTGGTGGAACGCGGTGTCGAAGACGGCGACCTGCGGGACGTCCGGCAGCGCCCGGCGGGCCACCTCGATCCCGGCCAGGTTCGCCGGGTTGTGCAGCGGCGCGAGCGGGACGAGATCGGCGATGGCGGCGAAGACCTCGTCGTCGACCAGCACCGGCTGGCTGAACCGTCGTCCGCCGTGCACCACCCGGTGCCCCACCGCCCGCAACCCGGTGAGGTCGAGGCGGTCCAGGATCCCGCGTACGGCGGCGGCGTGGTCGGCCGGCCCGCCGCCCGGCTCACCGACCCGTTCCACGGTGCCCCGGTCGCGGATGGTCTCGCCGTCGTAGAGCCGGTACTTCACCGACGACGACCCGCAGTTGAGCACCAGCACCCGGTCGGTCACGAGGCCTCCTCCGGCGACCCGGCCGCCTGGATGGCGGTGATCGCCACGGTGTTGACGATGTCGGCGACGGTCGCGCCCCGGGACAGGTCGTTGACCGGTCGGCGCAGGCCCTGCATGACCGGGCCGACCGCCACCGCGCCCGCCGACCGCTGTACCGCCTTGTACGTGTTGTTGCCGGTGTTCAGGTCCGGGAAGACGAAGACCGTGGCCCGTCCCGCCACCGGGCTGTCCGGCAGTTTCGTGGCCGCGACCTGCGGGTCGATCGCCGCGTCGTACTGGATCGGCCCCTCCACGAGCAGGTCCGGCCGGCGCTCGCGGACGATCTTGGTGGCCGCCGCGACCTTCTCCACGTCCGCCCCGAAGCCCGAGTCGCCGGTCGAGTACGACAGCATGGCCACCCGGGGCTCGATGCCGAACCGGGCCGCCGTGTCGGCCGAAGAGATCGCGATGTCGGCGAGCTGGGCGGCGTCCGGGTCGGGGTTGACCGCGCAGTCGCCGTAGACCAGCACCCGGTCGGCGAGCAGCATGAAGAAGACGCTGGAGGCCACCGACACCCCCGGCACCGTGCGGATGATCTCGAACGCCGGGCGGATGGTGGCGGCCGTGGTGTGGGTGGACCCGGAGACCATGCCGTCGGCGTGCCCGGCGGCCACCATCATGGTGCCGAAGTAGTTCGGCTGCGCCACGATGTCGTGCGCCGACTCGACGGTGACGCCCCGGTGGGCGCGCAGCGCCGCGTACTGCTCGGCGAAGCCGTCCCGCCACCCGCTGGTCGCCGGGTCCACCACCTCGACGCCGGTGAGGTCGACACCCAGTTCCCGGGTGCGCCGGGCGACGTCGTCGGGACGACCGAGCAGGGTCAGCTCGGCCACCCCCCGGCGGAGCAGGATCTCCGCCGCGCGCAGGATCCGCTCCTCGGTCCCCTCGGGCAGCACCAGCCGGCGGCGGGTGGCCCGCGCCCGGTCGATCAGGTCGTACTCGAACATCAGCGGGGTGACCCGCGCGGAGCGGCTGACCCGCAGCCGGCGGGCCAGGTCGACGGTGTCCACGTTCTGTTCGAAGGCGCCGAGGGCGGCCTCCACCTTGCGCGGGTTGGCCGGGCTGGGGCGACCCTCGATCCGGCTGGACGCCTCGACCGTGTGGTAGCTGTCGCCGGGCACCGAGAGCACCGCGAACCCGGTGTTGAGCCCCTCGACCAGGCGCATCACCCGGGGGTCGGGCGGCTCACCGAGGGTGAGCACCACCCCGGCCAGCGGGACCTGCCCGGCGACGTGCGCGGCGCTCGCCGCGACCAGCAGGTCCGCCCGGTCGCCCGGGGTGATGACCAGCGCCCCCTCGGTCAGGTGGTCCAGCAGGATCGGCACGTGCGCCGCGCCGACCACGTAGTCGAGCACGTCCCGGCCGAGCGCGGCGTCGTCCCCGGCCAGCAGGGTGGCGCCGAGCGCCGTGGCCACCTCGGCCACCGTCGGCGCCGACACCGCCGGCACCTCCGGGATGGCGTACGCGGGGACCGGCAGCTCGGGCAGGCTCATCGGCCCGGGAACCCGGTTGGCGACCACCGCCAGCACCGTCGCGCCCAGGTCCACCAGATCGTGGTACGCGCCGCGCGCCGTCGCCGCGACCGTCTCGGCGGACTGCCCGAAGCCGTCCACCACCGGGACCACCACGCTGCCGAACTCGGTGGCGAGCCGGGCGTTGAAGGCCAGTTCGCGGGGGCCCGCGCCGTCACCGCCGTCGGCGAAGTCGCTGCCCACCACGACCACGGCCGGGCAGCGCCGTTCGAGGTCCCGGTACCGTTCGACGATCCGGGAGATCAGCTCCTCCCGGCGACCGTCGGCGGCCAGCGCGGCGGCCTCGGCGTAGCTGACGCCGGTCAGGGCCCGCTGCGGCAGGTCGATCCGGTACCGGTCGGTGAGCAGGGCGAGGATCGGATCCGGCGCGGCGTCCCTGACCAGCGGCCGGAACACGCCGATCCGTTCGACCTGCCGGGAGAGGAGTTCCGCGAGGCCCAGGGCGATGGTGGACTTACCTCCGCCGGACCCCACGCTGGTCAGGTAGACGCTGCGGGCCACGCCCCCACCCTAGGAGATCACCGCCCGCACCGAGCGAAACCCACCCCCACCGGGGAAGGGGTGGGGCGGTTTACTCGTCGTCGGGGTCGTCGAGGCGGGCGAGATAGGTGGCGAGGCGCTCGATCGGGGTCTCGAACTCGGGGTTGAGGTCGACGAAGTCGCGCAGGCGTTCGGCCAGCCACTCGATGCTGACCTGTTCGTCGCCCCGACGCTCGACCAGTTCCTCGATGCCACGGTCGGTGAAGTACACGGTGTTCCTCTCGCGAATGGGGCCGCCGGACGAGGACCGGGGCAGCGCCGTCACGCGGACGGCGCTGCCCCGGTCTCGTCGGTGCGGTCAGGTCACGGGCGGGGGAGCGCCGCCTCGATCAGCGCGGTCTGCTCGACCTCGTGCATCTTGGCAGATCCGACCGCCGGGGCCGCGGCGGCCGGGCGGGAGATCCGCCGCAGTCGCACGTCGGCCAGGTGCTCCAGCAGGTTGAGCGCGACGAACGACCAGGCGCCCTGGTTGGCCGGCTCCTCCTGCACCCAGGCGAAGTCCTCGGCGTTCGGGTACGCCGCCAGCGCCGCCCGGATCTCCTCCACCGGCATCGGGTAGAGCTGCTCGATCCGGATGATCGCGGTGTCGGTGACTCCCCGCTCCTGCCGGGCCTGGAACAGGTCGTAGTAGACCTTGCCCGAGCAGAGCAACACCCGCTTGACCTGCTCTGGCGCCGGGGTGGCCGGGTCGGTCAGCACCGGGGCGAAGGTGCCGGTGGTGAAGTCCTCGACCGGGGAGACGCAGAGCTTGTGCCGCAGCAGCGACTTCGGCGTGAACACCACCAGCGGCTTGCGCTTCGGCGACAGGGCCTGGCGGCGCAGCAGGTGGAAGTAGTTCGCCGGGGTGGTCGGGATCGCCACGCGCATGTTGTCCTCGGCGCAGAGCTGCAGGAACCGCTCCGGGCGACCGGAGGTGTGGTCCGGGCCCTGGCCCTCGTGCCCGTGCGGCAGCAGCAGGGTGACGGCGGAGCGCTGGCCCCACTTGACCTCGCCGGAGGAGACGAACTCGTCGATCACCGACTGGGCGCCGTTGACGAAGTCACCGAACTGGGCCTCCCAGCAGACCAGAGCGTTGACGTTCTCCACCGAGTAGCCGTACTCGAAGCCCATCGCGGCGTACTCGCTGAGCAGCGAGTCGTGCACGAAGAAGCGGGACCGCTCGCCGTCGCCGGTGAGCGACTTCAGCGGCAGGTAGTCGTCGCCGGTCTTCGAGTCGACGATCGAGGCGTGCCGCTGGACGAAGGTGCCACGGCGGGAGTCCTGACCGGCGAGCCGGACGGTGACCCCGTCGTGCAGCAGCGCGCCGAACGCGATGATCTCGCCGAAGCCCCAGTCGATGCCGCCCTCGATGGACATCTTGTGCCGCCGGTCGAGCAACTGCTGGATCCGCTTGTGCGGGGTGAAGCCCTCCGGCAGGTTCACGTGTGCCTCGCCGATCGCCTTGATGACCGCGGCGTCGGTGGCGGTCTCGACCTGCGGCTCCGGCTCGTCCTCGCGGCGCGGGCGGCTGAGCTGGCGCGGCGTGGTGGCGGCGTCGCGGGTGGCCTTGAACACCCGCTCCAGCTGCGACTGGTAGTCGCGCAGCAGCTCCTCCGCGTCCTCCACGGTGATGTCACCCCGCCCGATCAGCTCCTCGGTGTAGAGCTTGCGCACCGAGCGCTTCGAGTCGATGATCTTGTACATCTGGGGGTTGGACATCGACGGGTCGTCGCCCTCGTTGTGCCCGCGCCGCCGGTAGCAGACCAGGTCGATGACGACGTCCTTGTTGAACGTCTGGCGGTACTCGAAGGCCAACCGGGCGACCCGGACGACGGCCTCGGGGTCGTCGCCGTTGACGTGGAAGATCGGCGCCTGGATCATCCGGGCCACGTCGGTGCTGTAGAGGCTGGAGCGGGAGTACTCCGGTGCCGTGGTGAAGCCGACCTGGTTGTTGACCACGACGTGCACGGTGCCGCCGGTGCGGTAGCCGCGCAGCTGGGACAGGTTCAGCGTCTCGGCCACCACGCCCTGGCCGGCGAAGGCGGCGTCTCCGTGCACCGCCAGCGGCAGCACGGTGTAGCCCTCCAGCTTCAGGTCGATCCGGTCCTGCTTGGCCCGGACGATGCCCTCCAGCACCGGGTCGACGGCCTCCAGGTGCGACGGGTTCGCCACCACCGAGACCTTCACCGAGTGGTCGCCGTCCGGGGTGGTGAACTTGCCGTTCTGGCCGAGGTGGTACTTCACGTCGCCGGAGCCCTGCGTCGAGCGCGGGTCCAGGTGGCCCTCGAACTCGGAGAAGATCTTCTCGTACGGCTTGCCGACGATGTTGGCCAGCACGTTCAGCCGGCCCCGGTGGGCCATGCCGATGACGACCTCGTCCAGCCCGCCCTCGGCGGAGGCCTCCAGGACCTCGCCCAGCAGCGGGATCAGCGACTCGCCGCCCTCCAGCGAGAAGCGCTTCTGGCCCACGTACTTGGTCTGCAGGAAGGTCTCGAACGCCTCGGCGGCGTTGAGCCGGTTGAGCACGTGCTTCTGCTCGTCGGCCGGCGGCTTCTCGTACTTGCGCTCGATCCGCTCCTGGATCCAGCGCCGCTCCTCCGGGTCCTGGATGTGCATGTACTCGATGCCGACCCGGCGGCAGTACGAGTCGCGCAGCACGCCGAGGATCTCGCGCAGCTTCATCCGCTGCCTGCCGGCGAAACCGTTGACCGGGAAGGTGCGGTCGAGGTCCCACAGGGTCAGCCCGTGCTGGAGGACGTCCAGGTCCGGGTGCTTGCGGATCTTGAACTCGAGCGGGTCGGTGTCGGCCATCAGGTGGCCGCGCACCCGGTACGCGTGGATCAGCTCGTGCACCCGCGCGGTCTTGTTGATCTGGCCCTCGGAGTCGACGGCCACGTCCCGCATCCAGCGCACCGGCTCGTAGGGGATGCGCAGCGAGGTGAAGATCTGGTCGTAGAAGCCGCGCTCACCGAGCAGCAGCTCGTGCATCACCTTCAGGAACTCGCCGGACTGCGCGCCCTGGATGATCCGGTGGTCGTAGGTGCTGGTCAGTGTGATGATCTTGCTGACCGCCAGCTCGGCCAGGGTCGCCTCGCTCATGCCCTGGTACGGCGCCGGGTACTCCATGGCGCCGACGCCGATGATGGCGCTCTGCCCCTGCATCAGGCGCGGGATCGAGTGGACCGTGCCGATGCCGCCCGGGTTGGTCAGCGAGATGGTGGTGCCGGTGTAGTCGTCCATGGTCAGCTCGTTGCGGCGGGCCCGCCGGACCACGTCCTCGTACGCCTGCCAGAACTGCCGGAAGTCCATCTGCTCACAGGCCTTGATGGACGGGACCACCAGGTTGCGGGAGCCGTCCGGCTTGGCCAGGTCGATGGCGATGCCCAGGTTGACGTGCTCCGGGCGGACCAGCGCCGGCTTGCCGTCGACCTCGGCGTAGGAGTTGTTCATCTCCGGGTGCTCGACCAGCGCCCGGACCATCGCGTACCCGATCAGGTGGGTGAAGCTGACCTTGCCGCCCCGCCCCCGGGCGAGGTGGTTGTTGATCACGATGCGGTTGTCGACCAGGAGCTTGGCCGGGACCGCCCGGACGCTGGTCGCGGTCGGCACGGACAGCGAGGCGTCCATGTTCTGCACGATCTTCGCGGCGATGCCGCGCAGCGGGGTGGTGCCGGCGGCGCTCGCCGTCGGGGCCTTCGCGGCCGGCTTGTCCGCGACCGCCTTCGCCGGAGCCGGCTTGGCGGCGGGCTTCGACTCGGCGGCCGGCTTCGGTTCGGCGGCGGGCTTCGGCGGGGCCGGCGGCTTCGCGGCCGGCGTGGTCACGGCGGCCTCCTGCTGGCCCGCCGGCTTCGCGACCGGCTTCGCCGGGGCCTTCTCCTCAGCCGGACGGGATGTCCCGGCACCCGGGGCCGGCCGGTAGTCGGCGAAGAAGTCGTGCCAGGCCGAGTCGACGCTCGAGGGGTCGGCGAGGTAGCGCTGGTACATCTCCTCGACGATCCACTCGTTCGGGCCGAAACCCGCCAGTGGGTTCTCCTGCGAAGTCTGCTGCGTCGACACGGCCGGTAATCGCCTCTTTCACGCGGGTTGAATGTCACGCGGTGACACCCGTGCCCGAGTCGGGGCGCACGGGGGACGGGTCCCAGGCTACGCCGTACGAACGGCGCAAGCATTTCCGCCTCCGACGGGTGGCCCGTTTCACAGAAGATGCCAGAAGTTCAGCAAACGCTGCGTGTCCCGTCGACTCCTGCTAGGCGCGACAACCCCGGACGGTGGCGTCGCTGTCACCGTCCGGGGTCGCGTCGATCGAGTGGTCAGGAGATGTCGCGCCGCCGGGTGATCAGGACGCCCGCCACGCCGCTGGCGAGGGCGTACCCGACCAGCACCAGCGCACCCACCCACCAGGCGGGGAGCATCTCCGACTCGCCGCCGCTGACCATGATGCTGGAGGCGGCGGCCGGCCAGACCACCTGCCACTTCATCACCGCCATGTTGTCCAGCCAGTTGGCCAGCAGGAAGAACAGGACCCCCACCACCTGGGTGCCGAGCAGGTAGACCACCGACGCCGTGATCACCGCGCCGAGCTGGTTGGTGATCAGGGTGCCGATGCCCACCCCGAGGACGGTCCAGATCGCGTACGCCAGCAGGTTGAGCAGCAGCGCCCGCTGCACCTCCCACTCACCGAGCTGCGTCCCGTGGTCGTTGAGGGCCAGCACCGTCGCCCCGGCGGCCAGGTCGATGACCGTGGTGACCAGCCAGAACCCGAAACCCAGCAGCGAGGCGGCGATCAGCTTGCTGACGATCACCGAGGTGCGGCGCGGAGTGGACAGGAACGTCGTGGTCGCGGTCTGGTGGAAGAACTCGTTGGTGACCATGAGGATGCCGATGAGCATCACGAACATCAGCCCGAGGTACTGGCCGGAGGTGTAGAGGTTGGCCGCCTGCGCGGCCGGGGTGGCGGGGATCCCGCCGGCCTCCGCGGTCTCGGGGTTGCCGCTGAGCGAGCTGACGGCGAGCCAGGTGTTGATCGCGAAGGCCAGGGCGAGCGACAGGAACGCTCCGAGGGCCAGCAGCCACCAGGCGTTGGTGGTACGGATCTTGAGCAGTTCGGATCGGACCAGGTTCATCGGATGCCCGCCTTCCCGGCCGTGAGCTCCAGGAAGACCCGTTCCAGGTCGGGTCGTTCGGTGGTGAGTTCGTGCAGTTCCACGCCGGCGGCCAGCGCGACCCGCCCGACGGTCGGGGCGTCCGCCCCGTCGACCAGCAGGACGCCGTGCTCACCGGCGGTGACCGTGGCCGACTGCGCCTTCAGCGCGGCGGTCAGCTCCTCGACCTGCGGGGTGCGCACCCGCACCCGGACGCCCTGGGTCATCGACCCGATCACCTGGTCGACCGGGCCCTGCCGGACCAGTTGGCCGGCTGCGATGATCACCACATCGTCGGCCAGCAGCTGCATCTCGGAGAGCAGGTGGCTGGAGACCAGCACCGTTCGGCCCTCCTGGGCGAGGTTCTTGAGGAAGCCGCGCATCCAGCGGATGCCCTCCGGGTCCAGACCGTTGGCCGGCTCGTCCAGGATCAGCACCCCGGGGTCACCCAGCATCGCCGCGGCGATGCCGAGCCGTTGCTTCATGCCCAGCGAGTAGCCCTTGAACTTGCGCTTCGCGGCGGGGGTCAGCCCAACCATCGCCAGCACCTCGTCGGCCCGCCGCTTCGGCAACCCGGCCGCCGCGCAGATCACCCGCAGGTGGTTGATCCCGGTGCGGCCCTTGTGCGCGCTGGACGCCTCCAGCACCGCGCCCACGTGCCGCAGCGGATCGGTCAGGTCGGCGTACCGCCGGCCGCCGATGGTGGCCGTGCCGCTGGTGGGGGTCACCAGGTTGAGCAGCATGCGCAGGGTGGTGGTCTTGCCGGCGCCGTTCGGGCCGAGGAAGCCGGTCACCCGACCGGGTTCGACGGTGAAGGACAGGTCGTCGACCGCCCGGACGTTCTTGTACTGCTTGGTCAGTCCGGACACGACTATCTGGCCGGTGCTGGGGCTCCACTGCCCGTCGGACATCGTTCTCCTCCCGTGCGGCGGCGCGTCACGCGCCGCGGTGCGCGGCGCCGTTGCCCAGGCGCCGCCGCCAGCCTGCCAAGCGGGGGCAATCCGCGCCATCAGACGCACTCGCTACTCCGGCATCCCTCCCGGGCGGGATGCCGTCATCCTCAGGGACGAGCCGTCGGCTCCGGCGGCACCGCGACCCAGGTGGCCCGGGCCCGCCCGAGCAGCGCACCGGTGGGACCGTACAGGCTGGTCTCCACCACGGCCTTGCGCCCCGCGACATCGACCGCCGCGCCCGTGACCACGCACTCGTCACCCGGTGCGGGCAGCGCGTCGACCACGGCGGCGATCCGGCCGAGGACGTACGGCCGCCCGGGGGCGAGCACCGCCCAGCCGCCGGGGCAGTCCAGCGCCGCCCAGACCGTGGCCGGGACGACCGGAGCGGGCACCCGGAACGGCGCGGCGGTCCGGCCGTCCGGGAGTCGGCCGGGAAAGATCCGCAACCCGTCCGCCCGGTCAGGGCCGCAGACGTAGCAGCCGGGGAAGGGGTGGTCCCGCAGACCCGGGTACGCGGCGGCGGCCGTCGCCGCCGTCGCCGAATCCACCGGGGGCACCGCCGGGGGCGGGTCTCCGGCCGGCCGGACCTGGGCGACGAGCCGCCCGTCCGGATCAAGGACGTCGCCCTCGGCCATGCGCAGCGGGGTGTCCAGCGGCGGCGGGCGGCGCAGGGTCACCTCGACCGGGCGGTCCGTGCCGTACGCGGCGGCGAAGATCCCGGCGCTCCATCCGCCGTTGCCCGAGCCGGGCGGGCCGTTGAACCGGGAGTCGATGATCATTGGCACTCCTCCGTGCGCCCGGCGTCCGCGCCGGTCCGTCCGGGCAGCGTCGCACGTCCGGCCGGGCCCTGACGCGGCGCCCGGTGGCCGGCCGGTGCCGCCGGGCGCGCGAACCGTCGGAAGGCCTGGTCGCCCCGTTCGTGCCCGGGTCGGGGCCGACCGCCGACCGGCGTTCACCGGATTGACACCCGTCACCGGGAGGGCGGCAACCCCGGGCACCTACACAGGAGTCATGGCCGTTCTGCACGCCGCTGGCGCACCCCTGACGACCAGCGGATACACCCTGCTGATCGCCGACGACCCGATCCAGGTCGCGGCCGCGCAACGCCTGCGTCACCAGGTCTTCGCCACCGAACTCGGCGCGACCCTGCGACCCGCCGCGGATGGACGTGACGTCGACGACCTCGACGCCCACTGCGACCACCTGATCGTGCGCGAGGAGCGCACCGGCGCGGTGGTCGGGACGTACCGGTTGCTGCCTCCGGGCCGCACCGACCGCCGGTACGCCGAAGGCGAGTTCGAACTGACCGCGCTCGACCCGCTCCGTGACGTGCTGGTCGAGGCGGGCCGCTCCTGCGTCCACCCCGACCACCGCTCCGGCGCGGTGATCAACCTGATGTGGGCCGGCATCACCCGCTACCTGCACCTGCGTGGCTCCCGCTGGCTCGGTGGCTGCGCCTCGGTGCCGGTGGCCGACGGCGGCCGGGCCGCCGCCGAGGCGTGGGCGTTGGCCCGCGCGAAGCACCTGTCGCCACCCCTGCTGCGGGTCCGTCCCCGCCGGCCCTGGTTCGCCGAGGCGGGGGCGGCACGGCCGGACACCGCGACCGGAGGCGCCGCCGGGAGCGCGCTGATTCCGCCGCTGCTGCGCGGTTACCTCCGGCTCGGGGCGTGGATCGCCGGCGAACCCGCGTACGACCCGGACTTCGCGGTGGCCGACTTCTACGTGCTCTTCTCCCTGGACCGGATGAACCCGCGCTACCTGCGGCACTTCCTCGGCGGGGCCGAGGGGTGAGCGCCGTGCTGTGGCGGCCGGTCTCCGGCTGCGGGCCGGTCTGCCTGCCGGCCCCGGGCGAGGTGCCCGCCGTACCGGTGGCGCTGCGGGTGGCCCGGCTGCTGGGCGTACTCGGGATGATGCTGGTCGGGGCGGGCCTGGTCGGTCTGCTGCCGGCGCTACCGGCGGCGGAGCGGGCCGCCGTGGTGCGGGGCTGGGCGCGGGGCACGGCCCGCGTCCTCGGGGTCAGGCTGGAGGTGCGGGGCCGCCCGCCGCGCCGGCCGGCGCTGCTGGTCGCCAACCACGTCTCGTGGCTGGACGTGTTCGCGGTGCTGGCGGTGACGCCGGCCCGGCTGCTGGCCAAGAGCGAGGTCCGTCGCTGGCCGCTGGTCGGGCGGCTGGCCCGCGCGGCCGGCGCGCTCTTCGTCGACCGGGCCCGTCCCAGGGACCTGCCGGCGACGGTCGACCGGATCGCCGCGACGCTGCGTCGAGGCAGCCCGGTGGCGGTCTTCCCCGAAGGTACGACCTGGTGCGGCGCCTCCGGAGCGGTCGGCTGCCGCCCGGGGCGCGGGTTCCGCCCGGCCGCCTTCCAGGCGGCGATCGACGCCGGGGTGCCGGTGGTGCCGGTCCGGATCGGCTACCGGTGTGCCGCCACCGGCGCGGACACCACCGCGGCGGCCTTCGTCGGTGACGAGACCCTCTGGCGGTCGGTACGCCGGGTGCTCGCCGCCCGTGACCTGGTGCTGACGGTGCGGGTGGCGGCGGCGCTGCACCCGTCCCGGGACGCCGACCGGCGGGCCTTGGCCCGGGCCGCCGAGTCGGCGGTCCACCTGCTCCCGGCGAAGGAGGGGCTCGGCCTGGCGGCATGACGCCGCCCCGGCACACGACACTGCTGTGCTGTCGCGATGTATCGCGTTACGCTCTCCTCCTGAGCGACGTCATCCCCGCGTCGCCCACGAGGAGAGGGGCCGCCATGACCAGCTGGACGGTCCACGAGCCGCAGCGGTTCACCGTGGACGCCCCCGTCGCCGTGCGGTACGACGTGCAGGAGCGGCTGTGAGCGCCGTGTTCGGTCACGGGCGTCTCCGGCTCTACCTGCTCAAGCTCCTCGACGCCGGGCCGAAGCACGGCTACGAGCTGATCCGCCTGCTGGAGGAGCGCTTCCTCGGCCTGTACGCCCCGAGCGCCGGCACCATCTACCCCCGGCTGCAACGGCTGGAGGTGGAGGGGCTGGTCACCCATGCGGCGGTCGGTGGCCGCAAGATCTACGAGATCACCGAGACGGGCCGCGCCGAGCTGCGGCGGCGCGCCGACGAGTTGGCCGCGTTGGAGTCCGACATCACCGCCTCGGTGCAGGACCTCTCCACCCTCGCCGGCGACGTCCGGACCGAGGTACGTGGCTCGGCGCACGACCTCCAGCGCGAGCTGCGCGCGGCGACCCGGCGGACCCGGCAGGCCCGTTGGGAGCGGCCCACCCC